>JBDQHG010000001.1:0-53252 GCA_040264995.1 Gammaproteobacteria bacterium
AGGTTTAACGTTGAGCTGCCTCCAGGGGACTTGGTGGATGCTGCAAAAACAGACAATATCCGCAGGATGATTCTTAAGCGCAAGGAAGCGGTCGCATTAATTATTGATGATGCACAAAACTTGAGCCAAGACGCCCTTGGCGCCGTGGTCAGGTTAACGGCACTCCAGCAGGCCCCCCTAAAACTACAGGTAGTTTTGTTTGGTATGCCGATACTATTAGACCGTGTGCGCAAGACCTGGGGGGAGAACGCAGCCCAGGGTGACTTTTCTCAAGGAATGATTCGTTCATGGGGACACAACCAGACGGAGGCATATATTATTTCCAGGCTGCAAGAAAGTGGTATTGCCTCCTCAAGGAAGGTGTGTCGCAAGGTATGCCAAAAGATTCACCAGCTATCCGGAGGTGTTCCGATGCAGATTAACAGACGCGCAAACATGATGTTAGACCAGCTAATTAAAGGCCATGTAAGTCAGGAGCGGGCAATTCCTACTAAGGGGAGCATGCTATGGATGGGCGCTTTGTTCGCCGCATCAACAGCAGCCCTTTTCTCTTATCAGGCGATGTCTAAGCCAGGCCCAGAGCATATGTGGATGGCAGAAGACGCCCCTGAATCCCTATTAGCAATGAATGGTGAGGCTGTTGGTGACACTAGCATGCTAGCGTTAGAGGCGGACGCACTTGAAGAGGCGTTAACACAGCCTGAAGAAATACTGATGGACGACCTGGAAGATGCGCCTAAAATGCAGGCAGTTGATGATTCATTGGACCAGATATTAACAGCTTCAATCGGTGACAGCCATGAGTCAGCTGCGGCTGTTGATATCGCAGAGAGCCAGGACCAGACTACAGGACCCGAGGCCTCAGAACAAAGCGTCAGCTCAGAATTGATGACTGATTCAGCCGTTATAGAAGACTGGCTGAGCAAGAACAGCGGTTATACAGTGCAGGTTCTGGCAACCACAGACGAGAGCGAGGCTTTCCGCGTTGCTAAGCGTTACGACCATGCTAGGGTGGTTCATGCTGCGCGCCAGAACAAAGAGAAGTATCTTGTGGTGGTTGGTGAATTTGATACGATAAGCACAGCTAAAAGCCATGCTTCTGAGATAGAAAACGATCATGATGGCTCACTAACATGGGTGCGAAGTATAAAACAGATTCGATCGGATGTAGACAGTTTGGAAGCAATGCGCTAGCCTAGGGCGGGTACGTGTATTGTAGGAAGTTCTCATCAGAAAGCCATTATCAGGAATAGACTTAATTATCTCCGCTGTTGACCAAGCGTGTCGGGTTTTGTCACATCAGTCGACAACTCTCCATCAGGACACCGTGTTGCCTGCACATGAGGTGTTAGAGGGCAGCTTCATTAACCAACAGCAGAGTATTAGCTGTATGCGCATTAATTATGCAGGAGAGGTGGCAGCGCAAGGTTTATACTTGGGGGCGGGGCTGCTTGAGACCAACCCGAACATTAAGGTTTTTTATCAGCATGCAATGGAAGAAGAGTTCAAGCATTTGGCCTGGTGTGGGCGCTGCATTTATGATCTAGGTGGGTCGGTTAGTTTATGGAACCCCCTGTGGTTTTGTGGTGCAGTTGGCTTAGGGATGGCTTCACGAGCCGTGGGCTCTGGATATGCGTTAGGCTTTGTTGCAGAAACAGAACGACAGGTGTTATCACATTTGGCTACTCACTTAGAGATATTGCCACAGCGAGACTTAAAGTCACGTGCGGTGGTTAAACAAATGATTGAGGATGAGAAAGCACATGGCGATGAGGCTCTGTCGCTAGGCGCATACAGGTTGCCAGAACCAGTCTGCCGCCTTATGCATGTTATGGGTAAGGTATTAACAAAGCTTTCAGCCGGGAGATAAGAAGATGGACGATAAAGTTTTTATAGTAGACTCACACTGCCATTTAGATTGCTTGACAGACAAAACGCTTGATGACGTACGAGCAATGGCGAGTGACTCGGGTGTAAAGCACTTCTTGACTATTTCCGTAGAGGAGAGTAACTGGGAGGGGCTACAAAAAATGGCAGAGGCCCCCGATATTGATTGTGCGCTAGGCATTCACCCTGTGGATGTTATTAATGCAAAAGAGGGGTGGCAAGACAGGCTGTTAGAGGCTGCCAGGAACCCCTGTGTTGTTGCAATTGGTGAAACAGGGCTGGACAACTACCATGACCCAAACCAGCAGACCATCCAGCTACAGGCGCTAGAGGCGCATGCATATATTGCCCAGACCACGCAAAAGCCCTTGGTTATCCACATGCGTGAAGCGACCCAGCAAGTGCTATCGTTTGTTGAAAAACAAAAACCAGGGGCGGGAATCCTCCATTGTTTCTCTGAGGACTACCACACTGCAAAAAGGCTTATTGATAAGGGGCTGCTGATCTCACTGTCAGGAGTGGTGACGTTTAAAAACGCACACCTAGTTCACGAGGTTGCTAAAAAAATCCCGCTTGAGTCTATGCTGATTGAAACAGATTCTCCTTTTTTGGCACCTGTCCCATATCGCGGAAAAACCAACTATCCTGCCTACACTCGGTATGTTGCAGAAGCAATTGCCAAACTACGTGGGATCACGTGGGAAGAGGTGGCTCAGCAAACCACACACAATTACTTTAGCTTAACTAAAAGGTCCTAGTTCCAGAGCATAGGTCGTGGCGGTTAGGCGCCAGTACTACCAAAACCGCCCTCGCCACGCTCAGAGGCCGAGAATTCAGAGACAACTTCAAAAGAAGGCCTTAGTACCGGCAGAAATAATAGTTGTGCAACTCTATCCATGGGCTGAATTTCGTGAGGAGTGTCACTGCGGTTCCAGCAAGACACTTTAATCTCTCCCTGGTAGTCAGCATCAATGACCCCAACCAAGTTACCAAGCACAATTCCTTTTTTATGTCCCAGCCCTGACCTTGGAGCAATGATAGCGCAATAGCGAGTATCTTGGATATAAACGGCAATGCCTGTGGGAATCAAGATGCAAGCATTTGGCTGTATAGTCAAGGAGTCTTGTAAGCAGGCATAGAGGTCAAGTCCTGCAGCCCCAGCAGACTGATAGGTTGGGAGTGGGTGTTCTTCACCGATACGTGGGTCAAGAATTTTAATGGCAACATTTTTGAGCATGGTAGTTCCAGAAGTAGCTTATCGATAGGTTATTCAACTGTCACGGATTTTGCAAGGTTTCTAGGAGTATCAATAGACCTGCCTAGAATGCAGGCTGTATAATACGATAATAGTTGACAGGCGACATTCATGGGCAGGATATGGAGTTTTCCAGAGCAAGAGGGGATGTGAACCACTTCATCAGCCCCAGGGCTTCCTTCTGCTTGAGTGATTAAAATGACCCTCCCTCCCCTAGCCTTGATTTCTGAAATGCTGGTTTGAATATAGGGACAGTCTCGGTCGTCCAGAGCAATACATAAGACGGACTCATCAATCAACGCAAGTGGCCCATGTTTTAGCTCACCTGACGCAACGGCTTCTGCATGAATATAGGTGAGTTCTTTTAGCTTGAGCGCCAACTCTTGTGCAATAGGAAATAAGGTGCGTTTGCCAAGGCAGAGTATATGGCGGTACTGCACTAATGTGGCTGCAACAGACTTGAGAGGGGTTTGAAGGCTTGCCCGTAGGACATCTCCCAGGATTTCTGGTTGTGGGGGGGTGTTGGGGGCTAGCAAGGCCAACACTCTATGGAGTGTTATGAGCTGCCCTGTTACAGCTTTTGTGGAAGCAACACCGATTTCAGGACCAGCCAAAATAGGAATGACATGTGCGCAGGCATGCGCAATAGAGCTTTCAGGTGCATTTGTGATAGCAACGCTAGATAGGTGAGGGGCTTTAAGCATTTTCTCAAGAGATAGTAGCGTATCGGCAGTTTCCCCTGACTGTGAAATTGCAATAATCAATGTTTCGGATAAGTCAGGCAGGCTGATTTCCTTGAGTTCACTTGCTACTTCAACAATGCAGTGTATGCCCGCCTCAAACAGCCAATGCTTGAACACCAGCCCACAGTGGTAGCTTGAGCCACAGGCAATCACCAGTACCGCCCTGGGGACGGAGGGGAGACTTATAGGGGCTAGCTTCGACCAGTGCAGATCAATTCGGCTTGGGAGGTGTTCTTGTGAGAAGATTTCCTGCAGTGTCCTGCACTCACTATATGGCGCCATGTTTAGGTGGAGGCCTTTAGGGATAGGGAGGGTTTTAAGACAGGGTGGGAGGCTAGACCCATCGATATAAAAAGGGGTTTTGTTGTCAGGACGAGCATAAACCGTGCAGTGTTGAAGTGCGGTAAGGTCTGAGGCAATAAACGTACCTTTGTTAGACTGGCCAAGAATGAGAGGCAGGTTGCTGGTGATTGCAAATATCTTGCCGGGGTGGCCAGAAAGCATGACTGTGAATGCATATCGCCCAGATAGCGCTTTCTGCGCTAAGGTGAGTGCGGCCATTGGTAAGAGCCCTGAAGATAGTAGGCTGTGAAGTAGGTGCGCAATGACTTCTGTGTCGGTCTCCGACACAAAAACATACCCCTTATTTTCCAGTTTTGACCTAATTTCAAGGTGGTTGAGTATAATGCCGTTGTGGACTACAGCTACTTGTCCGTGGCTAGAGTGAGGGTGCGCATTTTCAATACTAATTTTCCCATGAGTTGCCCAGCGAGAGTGCCCCATTCCAGAGCGAGCGTTAGTCAGCGTGGGCGAGAGGTTGTTTGCAGTCCCCAGAGCCTTACTGATAGCAAGCCCCTGGTCATGGTGAAGGCAAATACCTGTAGAGTCATAACCACGGTAAGATAGGTAGTTGAGTCCGCTAAGCAGGGCGGTGACAACACTGTCATCAGGGAAGACAGCTGCATAAATTCCACACATGTCAAATGTATAATTATACGGCTTAGTTGACAAATGCTCAAACACTGCGGTTCACATGGGTAGAGGTGAGGGCTTTAAATGTCTTGCCGACGGGCCCAATATTAAGAGTTTTCTCACAATTTTATCATCTGATACCCTGGGGGTCAACGAGCAGGGCGAAGCAATCTGCAATATCGAGCAAAAGCATGGTCTTTTTCTTACGCTCAGGGAAGAGTTGGCTACCAAGTTTGAAAGAAATGTCTTGCGACATTTTCGGCGAAAGTTTGACATATCCCCGGAGTTTTGCTATAATTGGATATAAAAAAAATACGGGGGTTGTTGAAGATATGGCCGCACTAGCAAGAAAAGCATATAAGTACGTAAAGGATGTTTTAAAGGAAACAAGGTTCGGCTCAGAGTTCAAGTTCTCAAGCCATGTTATTTCGTATGGAAAAGGCTACCCTAGACCAATAAAAGTTAGCGCCTCTTGCCGTTATGGTGCTGGTTTAGTGCCCGGGTTTGATGCTGCCTCTAAATCTATATCGAGTTGGGCTGGGGCAGGGATTGGCACAGCAGAAAGCTTTGTCGTCTCATCTACGTTTGGTCTTGTGAGTTCAATAGAAAACACATATGAGCTTTACAACACAAACCTCCCCCCTCTTAGGACTAACATCCATGTTTTACCTACAAAAGTTGATGCAATAGCAAAGATTGAAGCAAGGTTTGGTGATTCTTCGCTCTTTAGAGACTTTGTGGTAGCAGCGGAGGACGCTAACATTAAAAAAGATAGTGATGTAGAAGGAACGCTTGCTCAAATGTTTTCTAGTTATCGTGCCAAAAGAGCCGTTATAGGCCTGCTAAGCCAGATTACAAAAATAATTTTTAACCTGCTTTGTTTGTTTGCGGAAGTGATGCTTTCTAGGTTCCTGGTTTCAACAGGGGTGTTTTTGTTGGTGCTTGGTTATACGGGATACATACTCAAGACTGCTAAAGAGCCAGCATCTACGGATAGTCATACTATTAGCATAAAGCTTAAATTGCTTCAGAGAAATCTGAAAAAGAAGCGCGGACTTTTAGTGCTCATGGGCGAAGAAAAAAAAGAAATCATCAAAAGTGAGAAATTGGTTCGTCAGGTTCGCTGGCTAGTAGAAAAAGGCCAAAATGCTGTTATTACTACAGCAAGCAGAGAGGAAAAAGAAGCATTTTTTGCTGAAGTTCGCAGTGCGCCAGAGCACCTTGTGCCCCGGTGGATCCAGGTTCTTTCCGAAGCGTACCATAGTAACGATGGTACTAAAAAAGAGGATGCACTAAACCGCCTTTCTTGTATTGATAACCTTGATGAGCATGCCAGTGGTGTGATGGCTCGAATTAAAAAGCATCACGGGGTTGGTAATGTGATCATGCGAGAGGCGGTGCGCTTCCTAAAAGAAACCTTTCTGGAGAGTTGGGGCCCAGGAGGCATGATAGTCGCCACAGTGATTTACACAGCCCTTACTCTTATTGGAGTAGGGATGCCGTGGCTCCCAATAGCATTAGTGTTGCTCATGGTGGCTGCCAAGCCTCTCATTAAAAAAATTAACCAGAGATTTACGGAGCTCCTCTTGTCTATCTATATGTCTGGTTTTATGCGCCCAGTTCGAAGAGCCCTGCCTATATTAGATAAGATGATCGGAATTCAGGTTGTTAACAAGTTTGACTGTCACCCAGGAAGCTCCGAGGAGTATGATAAAAATAAGCATTTCCTGCAAGCATGCCTTGTCTCTGAAGGAAAAGGCGTGGCAGATAAAAATAAGCTGGATAGCTCGAAGTTCTTGGGTCCAGATACAGTGGCCAAAGGGATGATCACAATCCCGGCTGCATAGTTGTAAACGTTATGAACATTTAGCAGACTAGAGCTAGTAAAAAAGATAGGCATAAATGAATAGCATCTTTAAACTGTTGAGTGTATCAGGTTCAGGAAATAACTGCTTGTATGTAGCAGCAGCCACCCATTTGCTAAGCTTGATATGGACTAAAAGCATCACCCCCAGGCAACTCGATTTTTTACACCAGTCTCTGAATAACTATCTGGAGATACTCGTCCCCAGGCCACAATTTCTTGCAATAGTGGAAAATCCAAGAAACCATACAGACTGGAGCTTGATTTTTGGAGCGGCTATCCGTCAAGAGCTTCAGATGAATAGTGAAGCAGGAGCGGGAGCGTTTATAGCAGGCCGTTGAGCTGAGTGAAAGACTTGGGATTTCTGAAATGATAACGATAGAAATCCAATCCCCCTATGTAAGTGTTTCTTATAGAGAAGGGCGAACGCTTATGGAGATCCCGATGGAAGTAAGCTCTCCATTTGACCCAAGAGCAGTTAAGGGCAAGCAATTAAGCGACTGGGTGAAAGACAAAGAGACTTTGTCGCTTTATATGGAAGGACTCAGTGGCGATGATGCTGGTGCGCACTGTCATTATGGCCTATTGGTTGATCCAGACATATTCTCACAAGACCGGGGGTTTGAGGTTCATTCCGAAGACGATTCACGGATTTCGTCAGAATGCCTTCCAGAGCTTACACAAGAAGGGTGTAATGATCCAGATTTTGATTGGACCAGAACAGAGGTAAAAGAAAGGTTAAAGGCGGCACTCAACCTGGGTGAGCCAATCCTAGGTGATCGTCCCCCAGGAGATACAGAAGCGCAGAAGCCTTTGCAGTACCAGAAGGCAAAGGGCTGGTTTCAGGAGGCTCTTGATACTTTAAGCTCAATGTTGGCTGCTGCCCATCGTTTAATTACCGCTGTTTTCATGACGCTTTTAATGCCCGTATATCACAGGTTTTGTAGATTGTTCTATTCTCAAAACTGCCAAGAACCAAATGTGGCTAGTCCGCCCCAGGCATCCAGCCAGACCAAAAGAGCTATTCCTCTGCCACCCGAACCTTTCCCTCAGCCCATCCGACCTTCAGGTGAAATGGCGCCCTAGAAAGGGCCAGTGCATAGGGAAGGACACTTTCAGTAATGACAGATCCTGCAGCAGATACTGAAAAACTCCCGATGAACACAGGTGCTATTAGCAGGCAGTTCGATCCGACAAAAGCTTGTTCTCCAATATAGGTCATTTGCTTCTGTTTTTTCCACGGGACATAGTTGCAGGTAATAACCCCAGCACCAATATTAGCGTGATGGTCAATGTATGCATCACCCAGGTAGCTTAAATGCTTTGCTTTAACCCCTGAGCAGATGGTAGAGCGTTTAATCTCAACGAAGTTACCAATAACTGCTTTTTCCCCAATTTGGCTATTTCCCTGAAGGTGTGCAAACGGGCCAATGGCGGCGCCCTTGGCAACCTGGGTGTCGGAGACTACCGAATAGGGTAAGAGGGTAACGCCATCTGCTATTTGGGCATTAGACAGGAGGGTGCCTTGTCCAATAATACACCCATTGCCAACACGGCTGTTGTTTTTAATGGTTACGTTCGAGCCTACTTGGCAGTTTTCGCCGATATGACTGTCTGGTGAGATAATTGCGGAGTAGTAGTCTGCAAGAATGGTGCCTTTTTCAAGTAACTTTTCTGTGTTTAGGGCCCGAAGGTTTTGTTCTAGTCTTAGCAGTTCTGCCACCGTATTAATCCCATCAAACAGATCCCTTTTCTGTTGAATAAAAGCAAAAGGACATGATTTACTAGCAAGCGCGGTTAGGTAGTACTCTCCTGTAACAGAAGAGGGTGGCGTCGACTGGAGTGCGGATAGGTAAGGCTGAGACAGCTTCATAACCCCTGAGTAGTAGTAGTTTGAGCTATGTTGGTTAGTTGCTTCTCTATCCCTGGCCTCAACAATACCAACTACATCCTGGCCGTCTAGTTTTATCTGACCATAGGCCTCGGGGCTGTTACTCTCAAATCCAACTAATATATTATCCCGTGGGTCCTGGATCAATGTCTTGAAAATGGAGGCGGGAATTAACGGCGTATCAGCATTTAGTACAATAACATGGGACAAATGCTGTAATGCTTTAATATTTTCAGTAAGCGCATGTCCAGTGCCTTTAGGAGCATTTTGAGACAAAAGAGTAGCCCTGGGAAACAGTGTTGAGAATGTTTCAGTGTGTTTTGGGTTCGTAATGATATATACAGGGAGAGAGTGAGGAATTTTAGCCACGATATGACCAATCATAGGTGTGCCCAATAAAGGCATTAAGGGCTTTGGTATTCGGCTATTGAGTCTTGAGCCATTTCCTGCCGCTAATATCACAATCCCTATCATTGATAGCCTAACCTCCTGTTATGCGACGATGCCTGTTTGATTTTTTAGCTATTTGAGCTATTAACCTTAATGCTGTTTGCGGTAGCGTCTTGCTTTTTCAATTGTTCGTAGTTCTGCAGAAAGCTGAGAGAGTTGTTTGAGCAAGGCGTGGTAGTTAATTTTCTCGGTGTTTTGTAGGTCACGTCTTGCCTGTCGTTGTTCGCCTTCAAGCTTTTCTTGTTCTGCAAGGCGAGCATGATGTGCTGAGTCCACCAATACAGAAACAGCAGTATGCTTGTTGCTCGCATCCTGGCTTATCTCTACGATCCCCCCATTAATAAAGAGCACCATGGGCTCAGCATCAGCAAGGTGCACCGTAACCTCTCCAATCTTGAGTAGAGAAATAAATGCACAGTGGTTTGGGTGAATCTCAAAATCACCCTCAGTCCCAGGCAGTGATATGTGAGTAGCCTTACTAGATATAAAGCATTGCTCGGGACTAGTAATGGTGACTTCAAGCATGTTGTTTCTCGTTCTCGTAACGTTCAATGACCTCATCAATGCTCCCAGCCATATAGAAAAACTGTTCGGGGATGTGGTCATAGTCACCAGCTACAATGCCTTTAAAACTACGAATATTGTCTTTCAGCGCTACAAATCGGCCAGGCTGCCCGGTGAAGACCTCAGCAGCAAAGAAGGGCTGTGAGAAGAACTTCTGGACCTTCCGAGCCCGCATAACAGTGCTCTTGTCCTCATCAGACAGCTCATCCATCCCGAGAATAGCAATGATGTCTTTGAGCTCTTTGTAGCGTTGAAGAGCGGCTTGTACTGAACGAGCAACATCATAGTGCTCTTGTCCTATAATGAGGGGGTCTAGCATACGGCTTGTTGAGTCTAGTGGATCAACTGCAGGGTAAATACCGAGTTCTGCAACCTGACGTGAGAGCACAATTGTAGAGTCTAAGTGTGCAAAGGTTGTTGCAGGGGAGGGGTCCGTGAGGTCATCAGCAGGAACATAAATAGCTTGGATAGAAGTAATGGAGCCACTTTTGGTGGAGGTAATCCGTTCTTGCAGAGTGCCCATCTCTTCAGCAAGTGTTGGCTGATAGCCAACAGCAGAGGGCATTCGACCTAATAGTGAAGAAACCTCAACACCCGCAAGTGTGTAGCGATAAATATTGTCAATAAATAGCAATACATCCTTTCCTTCATCTCTAAAGTTTTCAGCAATGGTGAGGCCCGTGCTTGCAACACGTAAGCGACAACCAGGGGGCTCATTCATTTGTCCATATACCAGTGATACATTATTGAGAACGTTGGCCTCTTTCATTTCATGATAGAGGTCATTTCCCTCACGGGTACGTTCCCCAACGCCGGTGAAGACGGATAAACCACCAGACTTCCCAAGGTTTTGGATCATTTCCATAATAGTGACTGTTTTTCCAACACCCGCACCACCAAATAATCCGACTTTACAGCCTTTCCCCGCAGGGGCAATCAGGTCAATGACTTTAATCCCGGTAATGAACGGTTCCTCTTCTGGGTTCAGGTCTGTGAAGGCTGGTGGTTTTTGGTGAATGGCGCGTTTGTGGCTCGCATTAATCTCACCCTTTTGGTCAATCGGTTCACCTAAAACGTTAATAATGCGGCCTAAGCACGCTTCACCAACCGGGACTTCAATCCCATGACCCACCTCACAGCTCACCGCTGTACCACGGGTTAGCCCATCGGTAGCACCAATGGCTAAGGCCCTAACTTTGGAGTCACTAATATGCTGTTGGACCTCAAGTACAAGGTTTAGACTCTCAACATAAAGAGCATCAAGTATATTGGGTAAATCACCCTTAGGAAAGGCAACATCAACCACACCGCCAATAATTTGTGTAATTTTTCCGTTGATCATAGGTCTTCTCCAATTGATTGGTTGGCACCAGCAGAGATTTCCGCAATTTCTTGGGTAATCAATGCTTGTCTTATTTTATTATAAGTGAGGTTTAATTCATGAATAATTTCTTTTGCATTGTCCGTTGCATTTTTCATGGCAATCATACGAGCGGCTTGTTCGCATGTAATGTTTTCAATGACCAAGCGATAAATCGTTGACTCGATGTATTGTTTTAATAGTGTGTCGGCAACCGATTCCGCGTTAGGCTCATATTGATAATCAGGGGGGTATTTAGCAGCAGACTCAGGTAGGGGGAGCGGTAAAATAGGATGGATCGTTGCTAGCTGAGACAAGGTGTTTTCAAACTGGTTATAGGCAACGTATATTGTATCAATCTCTCCATTGTCATAGCGGGATAACAGCGGCTGGATTAAAGGCATAAGCTGTTCTAATGTAGGCTTATCACCAAGGTTCGTCACTTCCGATACAAACTGAACCTGTTTTTGGAAAAACTGAATGCCTTTTTGTCCCATAACAGACATGTGGACAGTGTTGCCGGCTTGCTCTTCCGTGCGAAGGTGCTTTACGACTTGCTTAAATAGCTGCAGGTTCAAGCTGCCACATAAGCCACGATCTGATGATATGACTAGTAGACCAGAAGCCTTTGCTTTGTTCCGAGGCTTAAAATAAGGATGGGTTCCCAGCTCAGAGTAATGAGACATTATCCTATGTGCAAGGTCTGCATAAGGTGCTGCTTGCTCAAGTCGCCCCATAGCATTAGGTAGCTTACTAGCAGAAACGACTTGCATAGCCTTGGTAATGACAGCTGTTTTCTCTGTGCTTTTAATGACCTGGCGTATTTTATGCGACTTAGCCATTTGCCCACTCACTGTTATCAAAGAAGTGCCTCAGTGCCTTCTCTAGAGACTCAGCATGTTTTTCCAGCACAGGGTCTTGATTAATAGCGTCAAGTAGCTTTTGTTTTTTATGTTGTAGATAGTTTTGTAATTCATGCTCAAAGCGACTGACCGAGCTGGTGGGAACTTTGTCTAGTAGCCCAAGGTCACACACAAAAAGGCTAACTGCCATTTGTGCAACCGACAAAGGCTTGTATTGGTGTTGTTTAAAAATCTCTGTAACGATTTCCCCATGACGCAACTGTTTCTTGGTCGCCTCATCTAAATCAGAGGAAAACTGGGAGAACGCTGCAAGTTCTCGATACTGTGCTAAAGCCATGCGTGATTTACCGCCTAGCTTTTTAATGATAGGCGTTTGTGCCGCACTACCAATTCGTGATACTGAAAGACCTGAGTCAATGGCGGGACGAATCCCTGACTTGAACAGCCCTTCATCTAAGAATATCTGGCCGTCAGTAATAGAGATGACATTAGTGGGAATAAACGCAGACACATCCCCTGCTTGCGTTTCAATAATGGGGAGCGCAGTTAGGGAGCCGGTCTTACCTTTAACATTGCCTTGGGTAATCTCTTCCACATAGGCGGGATTAACCCGAGCAGAACGTTCGAGGAGACGAGAGTGCAGGTAGAAAATATCCCCGGGGAAGGCTTCACGCCCTGGAGGACGATTAAGCAATAGTGAGATCTGGCGATAAGCAATAGCATGCTTGGATAGATCATCGTAGATAATCAGGGCATCTTGCCCATTATCTCTGTAGTACTCCCCCATGCTACAGCCACTGTATGGAGCGATATAAAGCATTGCCGCAGGGGCCGCTGCATTGGCAGCAACAACCGTGGTATATTCCATGGCGCCAGCATCAGTGAGCTTCTTGACAATATTAGCAACAGTAGAGGCTTTTTGTCCGATGGCGACATAAATACAATGGATAGGTTTTGCAGCATTCTTTTGATTTAAGATCGTATCGATAGCAATGGTTGTTTTGCCTGTTTGTCGATCACCAATGATGAGCTCACGCTGACCTCGACCAACAGGGGTCATCGCATCAATGGCCTTTAGTCCTGTTTGTAGCGGCTCATCGACAGATTGTCGGCTGATTACACCAGGTGCGATTTTCTCAATAGGGGCACTTAGTCGAGTTTTAATTGGGCCCAGGCCATCAATGGGCCGTCCTAACGCATCCACGACACGACCAGACAGTTCAGGCCCGATAGGAACTTCCAGGATTTTCCCCGTTCCTTTTACGACTTGTCCCTCTTTGATTTTAGCATAGTCTCCAAAAATAATGGCACCAACCGTGTCTGTTTCTAGGTTGAGAGCAACACCAATAATGTCATGCTCAAATTGCAGCATTTCTCCATACATGACGTCTGTAAGGCCATAGATCTGTGCAATGCCATCATTGACAGTGATGACCGCCCCTTTGGTGGAAATGGACGCATCAAGCTGTACTCGGTCCAGCTTGGACTGGATGATGCTAGCAATTTCTTGGGTTTTTATGGTCATATAACACCTATTTTCTTGTGTGTAACTGGTTAAGGATTTTGGCATAGCTGAGGTCAACTAATTTCCCGTCATATTCTAACTGGACACCGCCAATAATGTCAGGCCTTACTGTGAACTGGGTAGTGATTTGGTGTTTAAAGATCTTTGATAATGTTTGCTTGAACTGTGTCTGCTCTTGTTCTGTGAGCAAGCGTGCAGTAACCAGGGTTACTGGGATAATCTGGTTAGCATTTTGGTAGAGCGCTACAAACTGAACAGCAATCTTGCCCAATAAATGCAGGCACTTGTCTTGCTGGAGAGCATGAAGCCACTGCGCTTGGGAATCAGATAGTGTGAGCACATCAATCAAGCAATTAACAACATCATGAGTGCTAAAAGGATTTTTCAGTGCTGGGTGCCGGATATCTTGGATAAGCTGCATTTTATTATACCAGCTTTCTAGTTGGTTCGAAGAAGAAGCATGTGCAAATGTTGCACGCGCATAGGCACTACTAGCTTTGCTCATTAACCGCCCCTGCAGCTTCCGCAACTATTTTTTCAAGGTGTGGCATGTCTGGGATCTCCCCCATAACTTTTGCCAACACTTGTGATACATAGGCGAGCGTTTCCTTTTCTAGCCCCTTTTTGGCAAGAAGGGTTTGTTTATTGATTTCTACCTGTGCGTTCGCAGTTTGAGTGTCTTGAATGTGTTTTGCTTCTGCCAGCGCACCCTGGAGGATGCTCTGGGCTTCTGACTCAGCCTGATCAATAATGCCACAAGACTGACGCTTTGCGTCAGCAATCACCTGGTGACTTTTTTCTTCGGCTTCTTGCAACAGCTTTGAGCCTGCTTTGGCGTCATCCACACCTTGTGCAATATCGGCCTGTCTTTTCTCAAGGATCTCAATGAGAGGGGGCCATATATATAGACGCGTTAAGCCCACAAAGCTCATAAAGACAACCATTTCAGCAAATAAGGTCGCATTAATATTCATAGGTTACCCAGTTAACATTGGAAGTTGTTGAATCAGGCTAGTTGTAAATGGCGAGAGAATAGTGAAGTACATACTGACCCCAACACCAATCATCGGCACTACATCAATTAACCCAGCAATTAGAAGCATGCGTAGAAACAGCATTGGTGCAATTTCAGGCTGCCTGGCAGCGCTTTCTAGGAACTTGCTCCCTACAATACTAATACCAATAGCTGCAGCAACAGCACTAAAGCTAATAATCATCGCAGCAGCGATAGCAGTACTTCCTTGAATTTGAGCGATATCCGAAACAATTGACATATTTTTTCTCCAGTTTAATGTGAACTTCTAGCTATGCCTAGATAGACAATAGATAGTATCATAAAAATAAAGGCTTGTAACGTAATAACAAACAGGTGGAGACCAAGCCACATCCACCCTAAAAATAATTGCATCCATAACGGCGTGAGCGCGATTAAAAAGAAGATTAGCTCACCAGCAAACATATTCCCAAAAAGCCGAAGCGCGAGAGAAATTGGTTTTGCAGCTTCCTCTATAATTCGGAATAAGATGTTTGCAGGAAAACAGTAAATTGAAAATGGGTGTGATACGACATCTTTTAAGAACCCACCAAATCCATGACTCCGGATAGACTCAAAAAGGATCAAAAAGAACACAGACAATGATAGCCCCATAGTCAGGCTAAGGTCTGCAGTAGGAACAGCACGAAAATACTCCAGGCTAAGTTTTGAAGCGATAAAGGGTATGAGGTCAACGGGAATAAGATCCATGAAGTTCATTAACCAGATCCACATGAAAACGCTAAGTGCAAATGCAGATATTCCACGATCTTTGTGGCTAAAGACCATCACAACTTGATTGTCTACAAAACCAATAATAGATTCAATGGCAACCTGGAACTTAGACGGGCTATCTACCTTGGCCTTTTTTACACAATGTAAGAAGGTAAAGAAAAACAGGAGCCCACAAACAATTGACACAAAAATAGTATCTAGGTTGAGTGTCCAAAAGTTTGTAGTGTCGCCTACGGGACTCCACTGCCAATACTTTAGGTGGTGCTGTATGTATTCAGTTGCATTTACTGCCATGAGAGTCTCTCAGCTACGTAACAACACAGGGGAAATGATAGCTGGGTCAGCATCATCCCTGGGAATAAGTTCGGAAGTGACATGCTTGTGTAAGCATGACAAAGCAGCAGCAAAGAAGAAAACGCGGCATATTTAATGAGGCTAGACATCAATAATGATGAAATGCTTGGCTTTAAAAAACGGGACAAGAGTAAAGTACTATTCGCCAACACTACAATAAAGCTACCTGCTAAGTCAGAGAGTGCATGGCTAGAAAAGGGCAGCATGAATGTTGCAATAGAGATCGCAAAAAGCGACTGAATTAGGATAACGAACTGTAGGGAGTTCTGCTGGGTCTTGCTCTGCATGGGCATACGGTTGACCGGTAATAAAATCATAAATCGTTTGCAGACTGTTTGCAAGATTTTAGCCATGTTCTACTTCCTACTCCGCGAAAATTGAGAATACTTTACTGCATATTGGTATCGATGTCCATAGGTTAGCGACTGATTTTTAGCCACAACTTCATTTGTTTAGAGAGGTCGGTTATTCCGGTGCGCTTTAAGCAGGAGGTGAGTATTACGTGTGTGTCCGGTATGTTGATTGTATTTAGGATTTGGCGTTTCGCAGCAGCCGATGCAGACCTTGAGAGCTTGTCAGATTTATTAAGCACAATCATTAGTGGTAGCTCTTGCTCGAATGCCCACGCAGCAAGGTCTATATCCATAGGCCTTAACCCTCGGCGTATGTCAGTAATGAGCACTACTCCACAAAGGGACGTTCTAGATGCAAGATATTCATGTAACCGAGAAAGCCAGGTTTTTTGAGTTCTGATCGGGACCTTAGCAAACCCGTACCCAGGAAGGTCTAGCATGCGCTGATTAGGCGATGCTTCAAACACATTAAAAAGCTGAGTTCTGCCAGGGGTTTTGCTACACTTGGCTAGGTCTTTAATATTGGCAACCTGGTTGATGATTGAGGATTTCCCCACATTAGAATAACCAGCAATGATGATTTCTTGTCCCACGTCTGGTGGGAGATGTTCAGCGCCAGGCGCACTTTTTATAAACTTAAGAGGGATGGGTTTCATTTTGGGATTCCATGATTCTTGTTGCTTGTCCAGCACTACCAAAAGCACGGTAGCGGGTCTCGCAGACCTCTCTCATCGCAGAGTAGGCCGCATGTAAATAGTTTCTAGGGTCGGTATTGCTTGGGTTTTGAGCAAGGCATTGCCGAACGGCTGCAGTAGCTGCTAGTCGTAAGTCGGTATCAATATTGACTTTAGCAACACCATAAGGGATTGCTGACTGGATAGAGGCCATAGGCACACCGTATGTCTCGGCTATGTCACCCCCAAAGGCATTGATAGCCTGCAGCAACTCCTGTGGCACTGAGGAGCTCCCATGAAGAACGAGCGGCATGTGAGGTATCGCATTAGCAATGGCTTGAACTCGGGGAATGTCTAAAACAGCGTCAGTGGGTGGCGCAGAGAATTTATATGCACCATGGCTGGTCCCAATGGCTATGGCCAGTGCATGGATATTGGTTTTTGAGACAAAATAGGCCGCTTCTTGTGGGTCGGTCAGCAGCTGGTTAGTAGATAAAAGGCCCTGTGCCTCAGTACCATCTTCTTCTCCCGATAGCCCCGTTTCTAGTGAACCTAAACACCCAAGCTCCGCTTCAACAGATACGCCGCTTTTATTAGCAATAGCACACGCTTTTTGGGTGATGCTGATATTGTCCTCAATACTTCTGGGGATGCCATCAGCGGTTAGGGTGCCATCCATCATAACTGAAGAAAACCCTAGGGAAACAGCTTGGCAAAAGTGTTCTACGGTATGGCAATGGTCGCGGTGTAAGCAAATAGGAAGTGATGCGTTCTTAATCTCATCTAGCATTCCACGGAACAAATAGTCTTGAATATGTGACAAGCCGCCAGTAGAGAGCTGGATAATAACCGGACTGTTAGTAGTATATGCAGCATCTAAAACGGCACGAATCTGTTCCTGGAAGCTAACGTTGAACGCAGGGATGGCATACCGGTTTTGGTGTGCGTCCCGCAAGAGGTCTTGTAGGGAAAATAGTGCCATAATGAATCTCCAAGTGCAGTCGTTAGGTGTTACCGTCCTTCAAAGCAAAAGAGGATCCGCAGCTGCATGAGGTTTGTGCATTCGGGTTAGCAATAACAAAACGTTCTCCCGTAGCATCTGACACAAACTCAATCGAGGCGCTTTGAACATACTGATAACTTACTGCATCAATTAGCATTATGAAGCCATGATCACCGTGGTTAATGCTTTGGTGGAAGTCACGATCACTAATGGTATCATCAATGCCAAATACATATTCAAAGCCACTACATCCCCCGCCTTTTATTTGCAACCTAAAGTGAGGTTTTTCGGGGGTGCTTAATAAGATCTCTACAATTTTCTGTTGAGCACTGGGCATTAGTGTTAGGAGATTTTCAGGCATAGACACGGTTAAAGCACTCCTGCTAGAATAGAGCCAGATACTTGTAATGTTATTGTTGCGAGTATAGCAACGCCAAACAGCTGATTATCCATTACTTGTCACCTCGTTTTGTTTGCAGATATTGTAACACAATTGAGCGGTTTATTCAAGAATGTTGTTAGATATAAGAAGCTTGATTTTCTTCATCCCCTCTCTTTAAGACTGAGCAAATTTCAGGGAGCTTGGTTATTTTAGAAGAGGGGGTTGGAGGTATAAGGATTCTGCGTATACTACAAACTAGCTTTACCGGTGCGGACATGACCAGTTTTTCAGCCAGTAACAGGGTGAGAGCAGCACCCTGTCCGAGTCTAAGAGTCATAAATATTGGTTGTGTGAAGATATAAGAAACGCAGGAGTAGAAAGCATAGAGTGGTGGCAGAAGGTGGCACCACGCTTCAGTTATGGCGGACCAGACGTGGACTTTGAACCCAAGGAACCAAGACTCGCCTTGCTTGCCGTTTTCATCTTTAGGCTGATAGCGCTTGAGCTCACCATTGTTGTGTCTCAGCGCAGTCGCCCCTGCCAGGGTTGCTGGAAGAAGTAGTGTAGTAGACCTGAGGACCTCAAGCATTGAGTACAGGCTGTCTTTGAGATCTCCCCATGCTTGTGTTGCAGTGAAGCGCGTGCTCGTTGTAAGGGGATGCGACCACTGCAGTTTGTTTGTCCCCAATAATAGGCTTGGCACTAAATAAAACAGGTAGGGTATATTATATAAAACGGTCTGAATGCTTACCCATGCGGCATTTAGGTTTTTAGCAAGCATGCGTCTGGCTGCGCCATCGATTAATGAAGGAATCGTAACAAGTAATGATAGTACTAGGTGTGTGGCTATGCCAAATAGTATGCCCTCAATGATAATGTTGTTAACCATGAAGTATGTTGTGTTGATAATTGTGTCGATAAAAACAACGGGTAGAGCAAAGCTTAGAATCACCAGTCCTGACACAACCCCCATAATAAGAGTATGGATCAGTAGGTTGTTTATAAGCAAGTACAACCCATTGAAACAAACTCCAATGATTGCTTGAATAATGACCCAGGCCGCAGCAAGAGTAAGGGTTAACAGGGAAAAAACACCACCGATAGCAGCAATGATGAGTTGGAATGTTCGTTTTACAATATCCCAAACAACATGAGAAAAAATCAACCTGATGGTTTTGCTGCAGTCCCATAACCGATGAAAGAATCGGCTCTCTGGCTCTACCTTAAGAGTCTCAGGCATAAGGGCCCCTGTAAAGGTTTTGATCAGCTCTTGAGTCACAATGGCTTGGCCAATGGCGACAACATGCCCTAATTCTTTTGGTATATCAGACCAGTTAGGCTTTATTAAGAAGTTACCCAGCTTTGCCAACAGGAAACACCTATGATTTTAAGATGCTATAGTGTGACATTGCTCGTGTGAATAGTCAATCCCGGGGTATGGAAATTACTCACTAGACATGGCTTAATGCTTGATCAAAAAGTGCTTTAAGCTGCTGGCAACCCACTTCAAAATCTGGGTGACTTAACCAAGACTTTGAGAGGGAGGTGTTGCCAACACTGGCAATGCTATTGGGGTACCGTAAGCCAAGTGACGGATGGAGCTCAAATTGTTCTGCATGGAAGGCTTGGTGCGTAATTGCATGAATAATGCCCCTGGTTTTTTGGATCGATATTCGATTTCCGTGGCGATAACCCCCTTCTCCCCAGCCAGTGTTTACTAACCAAACACGACTTTTATGCTGTTTCACTTTATGTGCGAAGAGCTGTTGGTAAATAGACAGTTCTCGCGCAAAAAATGGATGCCCAAAGCAAGGGCTAGATACAGGTTGAACACTAGATAGACTCACTTCAGTTGCACCGACTTTTGCGGTATACCCAATCATAAAAAAGTCGATTGCTTGTTGCGGGCTGAGCCAGGATACAGCAGGTATGACGCCATAGAGGTCACAACAGAGAAAGATAATGTCGGAAGGATGAGGCGCTATTTGACTGGAATGGTTAACGATGTGGTTTAATGGATAGGCTGCTCGTAGATTCTCAGTAATACTATCATCAAAGAAGTCAGGATTTCCCCCTGAGTCCAAAACCACATTTTCTAAAACTGCTGGGGGGGTGAGTGCTTGGTAAATTTGAGGCTCTTCGGCTTTTGAGAGCCGAATGGCTTTTGCATAACACCCTCCTTCTAAGTTAAAGATTCCATCATCACACCAAGCGTGTTCATCATCCCCAATTAACTTTAAGCCTTTTGAGGCGCTCAGTGTCGTTTTGCCAGTACCAGACAGCCCTAGGAGTAGGGAGCAAGTGTTATGGGGAGACAATACAGCAGAACAGTGCATAGATAAAACATTGTGTTCTGGAAGCAGAAAGTTCATGACAGAGAACATCGCTTTCTTGATTTCTCCTGCATATCCAGTTCCACAAATAAGGACCTGACGAGTATCTGGGTTAATGCCAATGAACACAGGGTGCTGCTCTGAGGGTTGAAGGGAAGGGATGCAGCGAAGCGTCCAGTGCTCAAGAGGGCTGTTTGTTTGTGGGAGGAATAAATGCTCTGCAAATAATTGATGCCAGTAAAGTTCTGTCTCAACCTGTACTGAGATATTTAGATGGGGGTGATTGCCGACCTGGTACCGGCAAGAGGTCAGGCTGGGGGTGTGTTGACTTGCGATGTGCCAATAATGGCTGAAGTGTTCGGCTGAGATCGTTTGGTGGTACTGATTATATGCGACTTTTCGGGTGCTGTTTTTTGGGGGGACTATATACTTTGCAGAGGCATATCGAGCAGTGTACCGCCCAGACCGAACAGTTAGAAGGCCATTGGTGCTAGTGGTTCCTTCCTGGTTTGCAATAGCTGCTGAATGAAGTGTATGGTCCATAAATAAATACGTCTTCCTAAATTGCTCCCACTATAACGCTTTTTTCTGAAGAGGGCTACACTGCCACACACTAACCAATTATTCAGGCTTTTTTCTTAGCTTCAGTCCCATACTATCCTTAGGAGCAGGGGTCTGCTGGGGACTAGGCCTCGGAGCTTGGGCCTGTAGCGCCATGTCCGGAGGTCCGGGAGGAGTCATTTTCGGGCTACTGATCATTAACGACTGTAGGTGTTGGGTAATGCTAGATGTTGATATAGCCAGACACTCAGCAAGGGAAAAGTCAAGTGTAACTCGATTAATACGGGTTGCACAGGGGGAGGTGTCTCCAGCGCTATGTAGCATCCTGCCATTAGCCAGGAGTCCACGTTGCGTGAATCGTGAGCTGGTAGATATTTGGTTGAGAAGGAAAAATATAGATCTTTCGCTACTTTCGTCATTGTTTATCTTAAGAACGTTACAGAGGCTGTTGAATCTTTGAGTGTTTGGTTCTGCGCTAAGAATCCCTTGTAATTGAAGTGCGTCATGAATCGCCTGTGGGTCTTTATGTTTCCTAATGAAGTCATGTATTGTACTGACTAACACGGATTGTGCAGTGGTAACAGGATTTGAAGAATATAAACATGCTTCGGCACAATGATTGCTTAGAATTGTTCGGTTTAGTTTCATTAAGGCCTGAGTTAAGACAGGGCTACCATTTTCAGGTATCTTTATTAAGGAAATGTTTTTCAATACCTCACTAGGTGGCCACTGTTGTAGCGTTGAGGTGTCTTCTAGAGAGGAAGGCGCGAAGGCTGCTTTTAGTTCGTGATTAACATCATCATCAAGATATTCTTTCAAGGCCTGCAGCTCACTGTCTAAAAGGACAGCAGGCTTGGATTGTTGAGGCGGGTTGCTAGGGTCAATACCTAGGTGTTCACAGGCTTTATCAATCGCTGTAGTGATTGTACGTTGGCCTGCTGCAAAAAGAGCAGCCTTTTCTTTGGAGTGCAATTTAAACTGCTTCGTGTTTACGCCTTTCAGTTTCAGCTCTTGTTTAATAGAGTTTAGAAGTTTTCTCGACTTTATAGACCGCGTTAGATATCGAAATGAGGGTATTATGATGTGCTTGATAATAGTGTGTAGAACAATGAGAGCAAGAATGCCGGCAGTTATATACCAAAACACCCCCGCGAGCGTTCCAGCTACGAGCAGATTTATAACAGTGGCAAGTGAAGCAGCAGATGAGACTTGGAAAGTGTTATACAGGTACTTTTTTGCAGCATTAGATATCCCCAGTTCTGGTAGATGCTTTGATAACCATTTTGGGAAAATATGATAATCAGCAGTGGACTCGTCATTTTCATTGAGCAATCCACCAAGGCCGCTTAGTGAGGCTTTCTGTGCAGAGCTTTGGGCGCTTTCTATTATCGATGAAGACATATTATTACCTCTTAGTTTTTACCTGCATGTTGTTATAGGCAGAAAAAACAAAAAAACAAAAAAAACTTAGGGATGAATGAATTTATTGGCCACTAATGTTAATTTTGTGCAATTTTTTAAATAATAATAGGTAACTGGCTTTTTATCACGTTTGTTCCTCGTTGGTTAATGGGGGAATGAGGGGGGGATCATATGTGCTGTTAGGCTGAGCACAAAGATATGTGTTGTGGCGTAAGGTAGGTGTTGGTATTTAGCCAACACACTTAAGATGAAGGCGGATGGGCAAGGTGCTGATTAATAAGGTGGTTTATAGCAGTGTGTTAAGTCTAATAATTAGACAGTTGTATGATGTTAAGACCTGAAGCTAGAATTTTTTCCTTAGTGAACATATTGGTGCCCCCAACAGGACAAGATGGTGAAACTACAGTCCTGGCGGATTTTAGTGGGGAGAAACCACAGAAGGAGTTTTCGGCACTTGCATTTAAAAACTATCTAAGAGAATTACGCGAAAAAGAAAAGATTTTATTCAGAACCAGATATCCATCACTTCCTTGGTGACTCCGTGTTATTAGTAACAACATAAGGACCTATATAAAGTTAGCTTTACATATCCATGGACGAGACCGCTTACATCACTGCAGCTAACAGCAAGCACACAACAATTATTGATTTAACAATCAATGATTGTATTCGGCGTGTTACTCACTGTCTATCTGTTCTGGCCTTGAAATTGATAAATATAATGCAATAGGCGTCATCACAGAAACTGGAGATAGCAGTAGCGATATAATAATTCCAAAATACTCAAATCCAGGTATAAAATAAAATGGCATATACAATGCTAAAACGATGAGCGTCATTAATACGATATATGCAAATACTCTAAAAAATCCCGCCTCTTTTACTGCCTGTCTTGACTTTCTTAAGCAATCAATAGGGCCTCCAGATTTGTCGCACAAATAGTAAACTGCTGAATACCAAGAGATACTTAAATATATACCTGGTATAATTAATAACAACATCCCCCCCATAATTCCAGCTGTGTACAGTAGAACAAATATGATTGCTTGCCACCACATTTCTTGACTATAGCCTACCTGTAGTGATCTTTTTAATGATGCTGGCTCTGACCTTGCAATAGATAGCATTGTATGAGAAAAAGCAATAATCATACCAGGAGCAAGCATCAGCAAACAGGCTATGAATATCATTGTTAGAGTTGCTATAAGCTCACCTGGAATAATCAACATTAATAAAATATTAAGGGAATATACTGCTCCCAAAACAACAAGATAAATTAAGCAATACTTCCAAATTTTGAAATAATTATTCGTAACAATTGACACTAGGCTATGGATACAATTTGATGTTGATAACTTATTCATAGTGCTCTCCTACAATGCTTTTAAGTATTATAGCCACACTTTTGCAAATGTAAGATTTATAAAACAATATTATTAATACTGCCTATTTGTAATTAATGTATATGCTTTATGTGCAAATGCTGAGTTTGCCACCATGAGTGCTGAACATATGATTTTAAGCAATGACGAGAGAATAATAATATCCCATATAGATACCGCAATTTCACCAAGCGCGCACAAGCTAAATAGAATTGTATCTAATCATTACGAAAACATGAGTGACAATAAGACGCTAGCAATAAACCAACGATGATTAGAAATGTGCTTCATCCATGAAAGCAACTTACTCTCAATGTGCCACTGCTGAAGTTGCTTGAGCCAGAAAAACAGGCACTAAGCTTCTAGGGTTTTAATCCGGGCAAACTGCGGGAGGCGCGGCTCCTTCTTTTTTTCGAGGGGTAATACGGCCCGAATAGGAGGCGTGTCCCCTTCTTGGTTTCGAGAAGGTGGCGACTTTCGACCACTTCGCTCATTAAACGATCAGATGGAGTAGGGCTCATGGTTGGTGGGCGAGATCTCGTTTTTCGCAGTTCGGGGCTGGCCGGATATTTTTTGTGAAGATATTTGACGATCGAGGACTGACTGAGTGCAAGACACATAGGAAGAGAAAAGTCTAAGGGGGCTTGATTAATTCTGGTGATGCATGAATATTGGATGTTGTGTCGCATCCTGCCGTTTGCAAGTTGCCCTCTTTCAGTGATGGCAGAGGAGATGGAGAGCTGGTTCAGCAGAAAAAACAAAAGCTCACCAGGATCTGCGGTTGCGGTGATGTCAAGGGCATCACATAGCTTGCTGTAGCGACAACCATTTGGTTCTCCTCGTAGCACTTGTTGTATTGTACAAGCCTTGTAGGTGCTGGAGTCAGGGCGATGGTTTACCAAATAATCTCGTGAAAGTTTCTCAAGCACAGATTTTGCGGTTTGCGCAGGGTTATTAGATTCTACGCAGGCTTCTGAGCACTGTCTACTAAGCACTAAGTTGTTGATTTTTTCTAATGCTGACCTTTGCTCATCAGCTGCATTGTCGGGGATGTTTAATAATCCGCCGTTATTTAATTGATCAGCACTTGGCCAAGAGCCTGGGGTGCTTGAGTCATTGAGACCTGGAGGGAAGCCCGGTATTTCTAGGATATCAGGCATATCACGTAATCCATTAAGCTCCTCATTGGTAAGTGTCCAGATGCCAGGAAGAAAAGCTGTTTGCAGAGAGGCTGGATCAATGCCCAGTTGTGTATATAACGCATCTAACTCCAAATTGAGGGTATACTCAGCGTTTGAAATTTTGATATGTCTTTCGCTATCATCAAGTAATGTGACAGCAAACTCATCAGTATATAGTTGTAACTTTACAGTCGTTTCCCCGATAGACTTAAGCCGCTTGTTTGATTCTCGGGTACGCACAAAGTAACGGTAAGACGGTTTCAAGACATGTTTATTTAATGCATATAAAACTGTTAGGCTAAGCACCCCCCAAGATAATATACCATGCAGTGCTTACGACTGTGCCTGTAATCAATAAGCCGACGATGGTGGAAAAAGCTGCTGCAGAAGCAGCCTGATAACCATTATACAAATATTTTTTTGCAGCAGTTGAAATACCAAAATCGGGTAAATGCCTAGATATCCATCGAGGGAAGATATTATAATCAACAAAAGACTCACTGGACTCATTAATTAACTCATGGAGCGTATTTAAAGCATGTTCTCCTGCAGCATTTGCCCCGTCTCGTATAACGCCATTTGCTAGTGGGGCTCGCATATTGTTTTACCAGTTATTATTACCTGACAGCATTATAGGAAATTATTCATAACTGACAGAAAAATATAACTATTTGACTTAAATTGTGAGATTTTGATAATCTGGCTTTCTAAGCTTAATTCTTTGGGGTGGTTAAGGCGCGTGTTCATCACAGATTGGAAGGTTAGTTAAAGAGAGAAAATAAAATGAAGCATTATTATAAGTTAGACGAGGAAAATACATTGAACCATGTGGAGGCTGACGAAGTAGAGGCTGGCGAACTCTATGATTGGAGTTGGGAGGTTCAAGAAAAGTTAGTTGTGCCGCAGAATTAATGGGCTGATAGTCGAAGACATAGGGATAGATGCGTTTGCGGGCATTGAAGAACTTAAGTCCGCTGTTTTCCCAGAGGGCCTAAAGGGTTTTAATAGGGGGGCATTTTATGAGTGCGTCAATCTTGAACACGTCATTTTCCCAAGTACATTAATGTATATTGAGCATGGGGCTTTTTACGAATGTTCCATTTCGGATCTAACGATAAAGGATGGTTGCCCAGAAATTTGCGAAGGCGCGTTCACTTCGGTTTCTCAGGCATATCTTCCAAATGGACTACGGAGCTTTTGCCACAACTCTTTTGGTGAGGGGGATGCGTTAAAGCGTGTCTCTATGTCGCCCTTGGCGGTTTTTGACCCTGATCAGCAAGCTGAGTCGAGGCATAATTTTGAGCAGTTTTATTTAAGTTTTGTTCAGTATGAACGTCGAAACGGTGATGACCAAATTGAGCGAACGCTAGCTTTAGATGTGCGGTCGTTGAGGTTTATGCCTAGTATGAATGTTTTGAAGGGAAGAACGTTAGGCGCTGTAGAAAGAGAGTTTGTTACCTTGTTGCTATGGGTTTATCAGTGTATAAGTCATTCGGGTAATCAGGCATTGCCGACAATCCCATACTTTTGTTGGAATAATATTATCGGTCATTCACAACATACCTCTGTGAAGAGCCGAAGCTTGCTGGTAGGTGAGACAGGCATAAAAAACAAACATATTAGGCTAACCACAGAGGAAGAAAAACAAGTTATTGCATACTCTGCATATAACCAATCTTGGGGAGTCGATGAAGATGCATAGGACGTTCAGGTTTAGGCAATCATTGTTTTTCACGTGTGAGAGGTTTGTGGCTATGAGTGGACTCGAACCACTGACCTCAGCATTATGAGTGCCGCGCTCTAACCGACTGAGCTACATAGCCAAACATTGAGTATTTTGGCTACTAAGTACAGGAATGTCAAGAGAAATGATTCGTCTTGCAAGGGAAGAAAAAAGATGGTACATAGAGAGGTAGGATAGGAGAGAACGATGTCAGTAGTGACAAGGAAGAGCGTTTTAGGGGTTCCCACGTACGAGCCTGAAGATGGCGAAAAGTATATGTCATCAAACCAGCAGGCATATTTTCATAATGTTTTAGTGGCATGGTATAATGCTCTGTGTTCACAAACAAGTGATTTGAAAGAAGTATTGCAGGGGAATGAAAACTTTATTGATGAGCTTGATCGAGCATCACAAGAGGAAAGTCAGCGGATGACGCTGAGGTCATCAGACCGCAGACGAAAGCTACAAAAGAAAGTGTCAGAAGCAATTGCACGGTTACAGCAAGGTGAGTATGGTTTCTGTAAAACGTGTGGTGAATCAATTGGGTTGTCTCGTTTAACAGTCAGGCCAACAGCAGAGCAGTGTATCAACTGTAAAACGGTATCTGAGATTTACGAAAAACGGGGACAGGAATGAGGGTTTTTCATTTAACCATTGTGCTACTTGTGGTAGGACTTGTGTACGCGACTTTGAGCAGTGTGGCACCAGGACAAGCTTGGTTTTCTACTCAGGGCTTGGTGGTTGATCGATTAGAACGGTTTTTTGATGCGTTACTGCATGTTCTAGGCATTGCCGCATTAATTAAGTATCTGTACACCAAGGCTTAATGTTTTAATGATTTTGCCAGTGATCACTAATTTGAATTTCTGATATTGTATTGACAGCACCTGTTTGGATTATTCCCTCGGGAGTCATTTGGGTTTTTAGTACCCCGCCAGGCGTATGAATTTCCCACTTAAGGTTTAAGGTGTTCGGAAAATAATGCTGAGCTAAAGCAGTCATACAGGCAGCAGCACTCCCACAAGATTGAGTCCACCCCACACCCCTTTCATATGTTTGTAAATAAATAGGGAAGGGCGTATTCGGCTTGCTAGGTATGTCAGGAAGCGTATACGCAAAGCTTACATTGAACTGCTGGCAGTAAGCACTAATTAGCTTGATGCAGATGGGGTAATTCCAAACGACAAGGTGATCATTCCCCACAGACATTAGAGTGTAAGGTGTTATGCCTTGTTCTAGGCTTGTTGAGCACTTAATGATTGGCTGGCCTACCTGGACCCAAGTTTCTACAGTTGGCCCATGGCTTTTATTGTGTAACCAATATGTTTGGTTGTTTAGCTGTATATGACACAGGTCCGAAGGACTGGGTGAATGCTTATAGAGATGATGACCCAGTGCCCGTAAGCCATTTCCACAGTTTTTAGCCACAGAACCATCTCTATTAAAGATTTTGATTTGTAAGGACAAGGGGTGGTACAGGATGAGCTGGTCGATATGATGCTTATCCAACAAAGACAAGGGAACTGGTAGACTTGAGGGGAGGGTCTTAGTTGTTTTAAGAATCCCAATAATATTACCAGCAGCTGAATACACATGAAGCATGATTGTCTCAGTTATATGGGCCCAGTAGGACTCGAACCTACGACCAAGGGATTATGAGTCCCGTGCTCTAACCAACTGAGCTATGGGCCCAACTGGGTCAATAGTACACTGAAAATACAAGAATGTAAATATTTGGGGTTGGGAGAGGCGGCTAGTAGAAAAAATAAGAAAAAATCTGTCAAGATGAGTTACGCGTCTGTAACTGTCTCTGAGACACATTACTGGAGAAGTGCTATGAGCATGTTAACGAGGCTGTGGCGCGGGCTTAAAAGTTTAGCGAGTATTCCCCTAGAGAAGAGAAAGCCGTCAATGCAACGCCGGTTCTTACCGAAAAACCCCTATATACAGGCCTACCTGAGGAGGCTGCGTCCACGTATTATGATGCCGATGACATGAGCGCAGCTTCTGTACAGTATGCTACGGTTGATGATGAGCAGGCTAAGGCTGATGATCTTAGGGGTGAGCTGATAAGTAAAATTACACAAGCCATAATGGGTGACAATACAGCAGGAGTAGGGCCAATGGTTAATCTTCCTCCCAACCATGATGTAGCTAAATGTAACGAAGCCGTAACAAAAGTTGCTGCTAGCTTGGCTAAACAGCTAGAAGGGGAGGGAGACTTATCGTTGCAAGAATTGCAAACGAAAATCATAGAGGTTTCCAAGGTCAGTATTGTCGCTCAACTAAACAACGCTATCGCTATAAAAGAAGGGAGCGCTAACAAGCTATTAGGGAACAAAGAAGAAAATCGATTTAGTATTGCCTTGAGAGCTACGGTGGCCCAGAGACCAGCTGATCAAAACGTGTATGATGAAGCCCCTGCTTCTGAGCCGATGAAGACTCCTCAGGGGGAAGGTCTTAGAGCCCAGGTGAATAGTAGTCTAGCTGCTTCTGCAAAGAAGACAGGAGATTCAGGCCCTTCGTCAGCCCAAGGCGCTCCGCCTAGACCGCCTAGATAGCCTAAATAAACCTCGGGTGTAACTTTTGCAATACACTGAAGGCGTTGTATACTGGTAATGATTTACAGTTTAAAAAGCGCATGCACTCAGAAGGGGTTTTCTATTCAGCCTTAGTCATTTACTGACAAAGGTATGAAATATAGCCAGAACTCCCATAATCCTAAGAAAAAAACGTGAAAATATGGATAATGATAGCAACGTAAGCGCTCAAAATGCTTCTCAAGTCAGTACAGATAGTTGAACTAATGTAAATATTTGTGGGAGGAGGTGGAGCTAGAGTTATAAGGATTTAAATACTCTCTTCATGTGTTGAGAAAAAACAGTGACTCAATATGAATGCTGTTGCATATATCATCTAATATTATCGAATCTGTTTTTAAGCTCCTTGGTGTGCCGATAGCGCCTCTGAACCTGTCTTTAATGGTACAGGTTGTCATTATTGCTATGCCCCCGCTTATAGTGTCTGTTGGCATGGGCTACTTCTTTTATCACGTGGGTCCTAAAAAGAAAAGTAGTCTTATCTCCAGCATATCGTCTATCAAGCATTATCCTTGTGCTTGTTACATCAGTTGCTGCAGCAGACCGTTGGAAGGAGTGAGCAATATAATGGCATAATACAATAAAGGCTCTATTTTACAGTACTGATACCTTTTGCATTATTTTTAAGGCGCTGTATACTAAAAAAGATTTATAATGGATAACAGTATGTCAGTCAGTGTAACCCAAGCAAGATCGGGTGCTAAGATTATGGTCGATGGTGCACCATATGATGTAATAGAAAATGAACACGTAAAGCCTGGTAAAGGCCAAGCTTTTTGTAGAGTGAAAATGAGAAACTTATTAACCGGAAGAGTCATTCAAAAAACATTTCCTTCAGGTGCTACTATGGATGCTGCTGATATTATAGAAACAGAGATGAACTTACTTTATGTTGATCAGTCCGGATATCACTTCATGGATGAGGAAAGTTATGAGCAGTATATCCTTGGGGAAGAAGAAGTTGGGGATGTTAAAAAATGGCTGGTCGATGGTATGAAATCCACAGTGATTATTTGGGAAGGGAAGTTGATTTCTGTGGTAGCAGAAAACTTCGTGGTCTTAGAAATTACGGAGTGTGCACCTAATGCTAAAGGAGATACCGTTTCTGGTGGAACCAAATTAGCAACGATTGAGACGGGGTTTGAAATTAAGGTCCCGCTGTTTGTTGAACAAGGTGATAAGATCAAGATTGATACTAGGACAGGAGAATATGTCTCAAGAGCTAAGTAGGCGCGAGGAGGTTGCGCAGTTTTCTGAGTTTCTGTCGAAGATTAGAGGCTTCATGACAGAGCACCAAATTTTAGAGATTTTAACGAATCCATTGGTGGAAGCTATCGTTCCTGATAGGGGGGTAGATCCAATACCAGTGACACTCGGTGTGGGAGATCGATATTTACATACTTCTCCAGAATGGGAAATGAAAAAGGCATTGGTTGCAGGATCTGGATCTATTTACCAGATGGTACACGTATTCCGAGATGACCTTCATGAAAATTGGCATAAGCCCGCATTCCTGATGTTAGAGTGGTATGAGATTGGTATTGATGATACACAGCTTATTCAACGGTGTTTAAATCTGTTACAAATCCTAGGTGTCACAGAGTCTCCGAAGATCTGCACGGTGTTTGAGCTATATCAGAAGTACTGTGGTATTTATCTGAATCAGTGTGACATCATGACCTTGCAGGCATACACGCAGTCACAAGGCATTCATTCTGATCAGCTGGCAGAACCTAATCACTTGAGTAGTTGGTTAGAGCTGATTTGGGTTAATCAAATTGAGCCTAATCTAAAGGGGTTGATCGTAGTCAAGGATTTTCCACTATGTCAAAGTGCTTTAGCGCGTGTAGTTAGCTCGCCATATCCTCATGCAAAGCGATTTGAGATATTTTTACATGGGTGTGAGCTTGCTAATGGTTACTATGAAGCAACAGATCCTGCTGCACTTGAGCAACGGTTTCGTGAGTACTCTGGGCCACACAAAACTGTATATGCCGGTGATATAAAAGGCTTATCTAACTGTTCGGGCGTGTCAGTTGGGGTAGAGCGGTTATTTGCTTTGATTCAGGGTAAAAGCCGGTTGTAGTAGTGCTTGATAGTTGAGGTATCGTTTCTCACGACTACCAAAGTTAATCAGAGCTATATCTGTATCAGTGTGGCTACTGCCAGGATAAATATTTGCAAGACTTGAATAGCGTGCTCTTTAGCGAAACCAATATGAAAGCCAGCCAAATTAGTTTGAATATAGACGCTCCCTAAGCTAGCTTTATTCTGCATGAGCAAGTATGTCCCTGAAGATATATTTCTCAATATACTGTTAACTTCTAAAAAGAGGCACGTTTTGAGATGGTCTGATGTTACAGTCAGCCAAATAACTTACGTATTATGCTTGCTGCCCCGGGGGGCTCTACAGGAGGAGGGCAAGGAGGCGTTGGTCGGGCTATTTCAGGGTCCAGGTAGCCAATTAGTTTTTCAGGAGAAGCAAACTGACCATCTTTTACTGCCGCAGGAGTGGCAACGGTAGGAGCGCTTATCCCGAACAGCGGTGGTGTGTCTACCGGTGGCGCTGTATGCTCTTGATGTTGGGCCGCAAGGTCATCTCCTTCTCTTGTATGCAAAAAAGATTGAACTTGAGAAACAGGGTTTCCTAGTCTAGACCCCCTCCCCTGAAATGCTTGGAGATGCTCTTCTGCTCCTCGATAGGCATCAGTTTCTGTCAATAGATTTCCCGCAGAAGTTGCGCTATTCCAAAATGCCTGTACTGTTTCATTATCGATCTTGCAAACTGGTTCAGCGATAGCGTCACAGGCCCGACTTAGCCAAGCCCTTAGCGCAAGGACATGCGGAGCACAAAGCGCTGACACAAAGCCAGAGTTGATGTTTCTAAACGCAGCAGCCCCTTTATGCTCTTCATATCCAGAGGTGTGTTTGATTTGGGGAGTAAGTAATACATTTAAATACTGGTCTTGACGCGGCAGGGGGTGTATGGATATGTTACAGTTTAGTGTATCAATTTTGATTATGGTGTTAAGCGTTTCGTGACAATGTTGAACGAGATGCCCGCTTTCATCAAGGAGTTGGTGTGTGGTTAATATGTCTCGATATTTTCGTGGGATTATGAACTCTGGGTAGGCTGCTTTTATCTTGAGCATCATAATTGATAGCATCCCATCATTATCAGGAAAGCACACTGAAACCGTCCTGTATACTTCCTCGCAGATGCTGCCGTTACGTGCAATTATCCCTGTGTCACACAATTTTTGTCTTAGCGCAGGTGGAATGCTGGCACAGGGTTCTTTCGTTAATAGTTTTAATGCAAAGACGCTGAGTAGGCTTACTCCTCCCTGAGTCCACAGACCGTGAATTTTTTTGCCAATTGGTCTGCGTATTATCGTGCTTGACGATAATGTCATGCGGTAGGGACTCCAAAGACCATTAATTCTTTGTGCAAGTGCTTCAATCATTGATAATGGGTAACGTTTGCAGCTTCCGGCGAGTGTTACTGTCATCTCGGTGCTTACCCTTTTGCTAGTTTCTTGCATAGCAGCATCAATACCAAGATTGAAAAATCGATGTTCCCTACTTTCTTCCCAGTACAGTGAGTTGTCTTGGGTCGCAATGTGACTTGATGATGCTGGGGAAACCAGTATTCTCACTAGTGGTTGTAGTAGATATCTAAACGTACTACGACTGCTGTTACTTGAGTCTGCGATTTCTTCAAGCGCTCGATAGTTACTATCAGCAGGCAGTTTTGCCAACATAGCAAGTACTATTTTCAGATCACCAAGACCTAACTTAAGTTTCAATCTGAGGTTTGACATGCAGCTATTTACCATTTTTTTAGCTGTTTGGGAGTATGCAGAAGCTAGTGCGGTATAGGTTTTACTACCGTTATCACTAAAAACAATGGTTGTGTATGCAGCAACAGAAGCCTTATGTAGGTCAGGGTCACTGAGATGCTTTGGAAGCGCAATTCCATGTCTGACTAGAAAATCTACAACACCAGTAATGGTTGGGTTGCTTGAGGGTTCTAAAGCAGGGCTTCTGCCCAGGAAGTCAATGGGAATTAAATCCTCCCGAAACTGTAAAAAGGCAGAGGCTATCATTTCTTGTAGCAGCGCTTCGACAACAGGGAATTTATTAGCGTCCATGCGCATATTTGTAAAATGGGTTCGTCCAGCAGGCGTTAATATGTTTCGATTGCATTTTTCTAGCACATTTATAATTAGGTTGGCTGTGACAGGGTTTATGTCCCTTAATCTTTGTGATTCTTCTGTAGAGATAGATTGCGTTTCACGAGATCGCTTGACATACTCTTTAATTGCAGGGCCAACAATGTTTGATTTGGTCTCGCTGTTCAGCATGTTGCGATCTAGGTGCGTAATAACATATTGGATAACCTGTAGAGCTTTGCTGTGTTGTGGCCCAATCACATCAGATGCGTGGAACATAGGCCACCAGTTATTATAGTTGCGTTTAAATGTTGGCAGGAAGTGTTTAAAAATAAATTCAGCTAACATTATTTGAGGGCTTACTGCTTGTGCTGGAATTGCTGACTCTATATCCTCAAGGACCTCTGATAGGTCAGTAGGATCCAGCTCTCCTCCGTCTGCAAGCGTTGCAATAGAAGAAAAAAGTCGAGAAAAGGTCGGCGATTGGATTAGGTCTTGCGGGGTTTTAAAATCACAGTTGCTTAATAAGAGTGCCTGGACTTCTTCTGGCGTCATATCAGCGGCTGAAAAGTAACTTTTTAGGTTCTCAAATAATAACCCACCGGGTATGCTTAATAGCGTACCTACAGTTGCATCATCAAAAGGGCATCTCCCGTGGTTTTGACAGATAATCACATATACAGCTAACTTCTCACTTTGAGTAAACACGCTGGTTGTGCTTCTGATGTTTTGTATCCATTGAGAGTGGGGAAGAGATTTATATTGTAAACGGCCATGCGAATCAGATTTAAGCTGTGTCTGGACGAGATCTGGGTTTCTTTCTGAAGGGTTGACCACCACCTTTTGAGGCAGTTGGTTCATGAGTAGCCCAAAACTCCCCGGCTGTAGTAATGTCTTTAGTTTTGAATGCTGATCAGCTGGAAGTAATACTTCTAAGTGAGCTAAAAACCTTGCTACTTTTTCAGCAGGCAGAATTTCTTTCTCCATATGAAAGCAGGTGAGAACATCTGCAAATATAGCAGCACAAATCGGTGAGGCCATGGTAATAGTTTCAGCAGCGGGTAGTATGGGTTTTTTGCCCGAGATAAACGACTGTTTTAGTGCTTTTCTAGTAGCCATTTCCTGCGCAATAAGGCCGGACTGTCCCTTAGTGTCCTTTAAAAGGGGTATTACAGGAAGTTTAATAAGGTTTTTAGGTAGAGAGGCGGCACTTTGATAGTGCTGTAGTGTTGTTTTTAGCACATTCTCTTGCTTGGGATGAGGGATGTCACTCGTAATAGCACTCCACGCTTGCTTAAAGGAGAGTGTTGGTAGGGGTAAATAGGAATTCCCCTCTGGAGAATAGTAGTCAGCAGCACCTAAATCCGCTTGGTATTCTAGGTTATAGTTAGTGTTCAGCAATGAGCGATATAGTTGCAGAAGCTCATCAACCAGCGCCTGTTGATGCTCTTTTAGCACCACTGCTGAGATAGCACCGTTTCGTACGAGTTCAGAGACTTTTAACCCTCCGTGTACTTTTGCATCTGGACCGACTTCCATACTTCCCCTTTGCGAACAACTCTCCATTACTTATAATAAAATAAAACAAATCATCATGCAAATGAAAAGAACAAACAACAGCTATCAAATAAATCTGTCAAAGCACAGAGAGTGTTTATAACGTAATGGCTTAATATTGGAGAAAAGCATGACAGAAGCAAGAGTAGAGATTCCGTATCAGGAAAAACATAGTCGGTTAAGTGTATTACTAAGACCAATTCTAGCGATTCCGGTAATTATGGTAATGCTCTTAATGATTGTTCCTAACTATTCTGTAGACCCAGTAAGAGTTTCTGAGGTTGCAGCAGAACAGCAGGTTGAGAGTAATACTCAGGGGCGTTACGTAGTTCAGCGTCAAGATGATTCTCGCACATATTATGACCTAGTTGTTGTTGGCCAACAGGTATATCAGTATGTGGCAGAGGGTATTAGCTATGAAAACATGACATCTGGCTCAACAGAGCAGATGGTACATACAGTGGGCTCAATTGCAGTTTTGTATCTATTTATGGTGCCACTTGTTGCGTTTAGCTTATGGTTCATGTACGTAGTTAACATTGCAACTGCAGTGACACTTCTTGTTCGCAAAAAGTACCCTAGCTGGTGGTATAGCTGGAATCAGTCTTTACAAGGGCTTGTGTTAAGGATTTACTGTTATTCATTATTCTTAACAGACAGGTATCCAAGCTTAGAAGCTGAGGATAGTCCCATTAAGCTACATCTGCCAGACCCTAAGGAACAAAACCTCAACCGAGTTTTGCCCTTGATTAAGTGGTTGCTAGTTGTGCCATATTTGGGTATATACCTAGTGTTTATGGCTATTGGTTTTATTTTAGTGCCATTAACATTCCTGAGTATTCTTATTACTGGCAAACTACCAAGGTGGATCCATAGGTTCCAGGTAGCAGTGATTAACTTTTATATCAGGATTGCAGCGTATGCATTCTTGCTTGTAACGGACAAGTGGCCTATAATGATTTTTAGGCGTTAGAGTATCTACGTTAAACATTCTGGGGCTCAATTGAGCCCCTTTTTTATGATACTAAATTGGCCGGTCAAGTAGGGCGATGGCTAGGGAGAGGAAGGGTGCAGTTAAGTAGGCGATTTGTTCTAATGGGGTTAGGGTTAATTCCTTTGGTTATTATTTGGTTAGTCCCTATGCTAAAAGTGATCGTCGGCTGGGGGATTGGGACATATCCATTAATTGTGATTGCATTTGTTGCTGGGATGCAGTTTCAGATAAGCTCGGCCAACTGGCTACGGATGGTCTGTATTTTATATCCGGCACTGGTTAGTCTAGGGTTAACTCTATATGGCGGTGCATTTGAGTTTTATTCTATGGGGTTGGTTTTGGGCCTGATAGTAGATCTTGTGTTATTGATGCAGCGTAAGGTTAGCCCGCAATATATATTCGGGCGTACGGGTTTGGTGTTGTTATTCGTATTGCTTTTGTATATGATCGGAGGATCAGGAGCTTAGAGAAGAGATGACCCCAAATCAAACACCGCAGAAAATTGTGACTTATGCACTACCCTATGCTAACGGTATGTTACATCTTGGCCATATGATGGGTATGATTCAGGCAGACTGCTATGTTCGTGCTAGTCGTATGATGGGAGAAGATATTGTCTTTGTGTGCGGTGATGATGCACATGGTACGCCTATTATGCTAAATGCTCAAAAGCAGGGTATAGCCCCAGATGAGTTGGTAGCAGGGTTTTTAACAGAGCACAGGCAAGATGTTAATGGGTTTGAAATCAACTTTGATGGTTATCACACAACACATTCAGAGCTCAATACGCAAGTTGTGCACACGGTTTACTCAAAGCTTGATCAAGTAGGCGGTATTATCTCAAAGGAGATAGAGCAGGCATACGACCCGAATGCTGAAATGTTTTTACCTGACCGCTATATTAAGGGAACGTGCCCAAAGTGTAGCGCAGAGGATCAGTACGGAGATCATTGCGAGGCGTGTGGTAAGACATATGGGATTCGAGAGTTAAAAGAGCCAAGATCAACAATGACTGACTCAGCACCAGAGTGGCGCCTGTCAACGCATGATTTTTTCCAGTTATCCACACAACAGCCCTATGTGGAGTCCTGGCTTGAGGCGGTTAAGATGCAAGAATCTGTTAAGAACAAGTTGGGCGAATGGTTTGTTGATGGGTTGCAGGACTGGGACATCACACGTGATGAGCCATATTTTGGGATAGGGATACCTAATAAGCCAGGCAAGTTCTTTTATGTTTGGCTAGATGCGCCGTTTGGTTATCTAAGTTCATTGGGTTATACATTGTCACTTACTACGCCTGATGAAATATTCGCTGTTTGGAATCAGGCTCAGGTTGAACACTTTATTGGAAAAGACATTGTGTGCTTCCATGGTGTGTTTTGGCCTGCAGTACTGCAACAAGCTGGCTTGAAATCCCCGGATCGTCTGCATGTACACGGGTTCTTGACGCTCTCGGGCAGTAAAATGTCAAAGTCACGAGGAACGTTTTTAACCGCTAGAGACTACTTAAGCCAATTACCTCCAGATTTACTCAGATACTATATGGCATCTAGGCTGTCACAGAATGTAGTGGATGTTGATTTAGACTGGGATGACTTTAGACAAAAGATTAATGCTGACTTAGTGGGCAAGCTTGCAAATATTGGCAGTCGGTGTCAGGGCTTTATCCATAAGCACCAAGAGGGACAGGTAACTTCTAAAATTGATGAGGCTTTCTGGGATAAGTTAGTTTCTCAGCATGATGTAATTGTGCAGGCCTACCAGGACGTCCATTTAGCACAGGTTTGTCGTACGGTGATGCTGTTGTGTGATGAGACGAACCAGTATATTGCAGATAAAAAACCATGGGTGTTGGCAAAAGAGGGGCAGATGGAAGCGCTAGAATTAGTTATAAATAGCTCAATGAACGCATTTAGGTATTTAATCTATTGGCTGGCTCCAATTATCCCAGGTATTGCAGAAAAGGTTGTCGTGTCAATGGGGGATGATCGGCCTGAGGCTTCGATTACCCCAATTAAAAACCGTCGGATTCAGCATTTTGAGCATCTGCTTGAGCGTTTAACTGAAGAACAAACTCAGTTTTAGGTGAAGGCATAGGACTATATGAGCATATTAACAGATCAGGTTCTGGCCGCTCTACCTCAGACTCAGTGCGAAGAGTGTGGGTATAAGGGGTGTCGTCCTTATGCAGAAGCAGTGGTTAATGGTGAGGGTATTGACCTTTGTGCTCCGGGTGGAGAGCCGGTACATCAAGCGTTGCAAGCAATAACCGGCCGGGTGGGGGATAGCCAAAAAGTTTTAGATCGTTTTGTCTTGCCGAGCAAGGCCGTGATTGATCAGTCTGTTTGTATTGGTTGTACCAAATGTATTAAGCCGTGTCCAACAGCTGCAATTGTAGGGTATCAAAAAATGAATCATTTTGTGGTTGCTGTAGACTGTACGGGGTGTGGGCTATGTGTTGATTACTGTCCAGTAGACTGCATAACGCTAGAGCACGATGATTTGTCGCACAAAGGTGCGCTATCTTTGGCGCATGAGTACCAGTCTTTGTATGAAAAAAAGAAAATAACCGACTTAGAGAAATCCCTTGAAGTCAAGCAAAAGAAGGATATCTTAAAAGACATTGATGATATTTTGTCTGGGTTGTAGATCATTATTAAGGTTAGGGGGTGTAAATGAACCATGAGAAACGCCAACAAATTTGGCAGATATTATCTAAGCATTATAAAGGTGCAAAGATTGAGCTTTATCATGAAACGTCGTATCAATTGTTAATAGCGGTACTCTTGTCAGCACAGTCTACAGATGTAGGGGTTAACAAAGCGACCCGGCGGTTATTTGCAGAGGTGAAAGAAGCGAGGGATATGGTGTGTCTGAGCTTAGATGAGATTATTGAGCATATCCGCACAATTGGTTTATATCGAAACAAGGCTAAAAATGTACTGGCTCTTAGCCATCTACTTATAGAGCGGCACCAAGGTCGGGTTCCAGCTACAAGGCGTGCCCTTGAGGCATTGCCAGGTGTTGGGCGTAAGACAGCAAACGTTGTTTTAAATGAGGCCTTTGGTCAATCAACGATCGCGGTAGACACCCATATATTTAGGGTGTGTAATCGATCAGGAGTTGCAAGGGGGACAGGTCCAGAGTCGGTAGAAAAAAAACTATTACGCTATGTGCCGATGATTTATAAAAGGTCCCTGCATCAATGGTTGATTCAGTTAGGACGCTATACTTGCGTGGCGAGAAAGCCTAAGTGCTTTGAGTGTCCTATTCGTGAGCTGTGTGAGTTTCCAGATCGGTATGAGTATGGCGCATAGGAAAGTGTTTTATGACGCATGGGTGCGTCATATAGAGGGAGAGAGACTGTCTGATTTTGATCAGCGGTTGGTGAAAGTAATGCAATGCTACCCTGAGTTTACACAGCACATAGCGTCTGATGGGGTTCAATGTCAAAGCACTCAAAATCCATACATGGTAATGGGAGCGCATTTGGAGGTGGTGGAGCAGGTTGCACAGGACCGCCCTGAAGGCATTAGACTGTTTTATCAGTCACTGGCATTAAAGGCGGGAGATATTCAAGCACAAATTATGATGCGTGATATTTTACTAACGGTGTTAGCGCAGTCATATCAGTCTGGAGATGTGCCAGACTATAGTGAGTATCTACAGATGTTGAAGAAGTGCTGCTAATTATTAATTTTATGTTATAATGGGGCGTTCATGTGAATACTTGGAGATGGAAATGAAGGACTTAAAGGGAAAATTAGCACCAGTTTTAGGGATGATTGATTCACTAGACCCGGAGTCAGTACTTGCAATATCAGGGGTGCTCCTCATCATTGGCTTATATGTTGGTGGGTTAGAGGACGTGATTGCAATGCTTGTTGGGGTATGGATTGGGATTGCAGTATTCAAAAAGTTTCTTAAGTAATATTAGCTGAAGATATTTCGTGTTCTAAACTAGAAGAGCAATTTATATACACGATAAATAAACATCTCTAAAGGTTGTTGGTTCTGTTTTGGCCGCACTTTTTTACCTTGGTTAAGGTACTGAAGATGCGCACGTCTCTTCTCGCGTCCATGCTTACAAATGAATCGAGGGTGTCGCTCATGCTTGTAAGAAGAAATTACCCAGTAATTCGGATCAATCATTCTGAAGAGTAAGAGGCTAAATCTAATCCTTTTCAAGTAGGAGTGCTAGCTTTGTTAGCCGGTCAGCTTTTGCGGTAATACTAAAACAGTGACAAGATTATTAGTAGAATTTATTATGTCATCACCAGATATTATTAACTGAGTGGGCGTGAAGTGGTGAGGGGCCTCAATAGACAGTCTTGCAAATACATGCACAGATGCTAATATTTGGTGGGTGTACTTAATTTTATCACAAGTGATTGTGACGGGGATTGTGTATTGGTGGGGGGGCGTTGAAGCAAGGATGGTCCCATCAAAGTTCACCAAAAGAGTGTTGTCTTGTTCGGACTTAAAGCTGACTTGTTTTTGTGAGAAGCCGTCTAATAGCGGGGTGACCGAGCACTCTGTATAGTTCTTGATGTTGATTTCCCCTGTTATACTGGCATTAGTCGTCACGGATAGAGTCATCAGCGCTGCTAGGTATAATCTCGCTATCTTCAGTATCGGTGCTTGGGTCTGGTTCTGTCCTAGAATCATTAGTAACCTCCTTATTAATTAATGTGAGTATAATGGGGGTGCTGCCCACAATGGTTGTTTTCCCAGGGGGGTATAAAATAACAGGGGTGTCCTGACTATTAAATGTTTTATCGATGAAGTAGCCATCTGTGTAGTGATCCGGGGCGATAAAAAATGAAAGGGTTAATAAGTGGCGTTTGTTTTCACAGGTGACCTGGTATGTACCAACTGCACGTTGCTGCATGGAGGAGAAATAGCCCCCAGAAAACGAGATGTGTCCAGTTTCTTCGGTGTACTGACTTTCAGTTGCAGCGCCAGTGATTAGCTCAGGGAGTGTGAGTTTGGTTTGGTTGTTGTCATGAGCAATGTGAAGTAGCTTGAGCGGGCAAGAGGAGTGGTTTCTGATGATAACACTAGCCGATGGTGCGTTGACTGACAACCGGTTTTCGAAATGAGTAGTAGGTGTTGGTGAAGAGGGACTAGCCGCAGGGGCAGAGTTCATCAGAACACAGTATAAGGTCACAAATAATTTCGGCACACTGGGTGCATTAGTCCATTTTAGCATGGGTATAACTTAAACTTAATATTACTTATCATAGCATTTTTTTGCATGCAGTAAAGTGCTGCTTGAAAACCTTTGAAAGTTCAAGTAAATTAATAGTGTCTATATGGATGTAGAGATGTATGCTTTGACATTTTATGTACCTGAAGCCCATCTTGATGAGGTGACTCAAGCGGTATTTTCTGCGGGAGCAGGCAGAATTGGTGCTTATGCAGGGTGTTGCTGGTATACAAAAGGTAAAGGGATATTTACAGCACGGTTTGGTGCACAGCCTCACATTGGCAAGGTTGGTGAGTTAGTGGTTGTGGATGAGTGCCGCGTTGAGTTGTTTTCCCCCCCAGAAGGATTAGAGAGCGTCATTGCAGCACTCAAACTAGCACACCCATACGAGAGGCCGGTATATCAGGTAACGCAGCCAGTGGTGGGGCCATGAGGTTGCAGGCATCGTTAGCAGTTAGTGCTCTAGTGGTGTGCTTTTATCTAGCAACATGGATCTTCCCCGTGTTAGTCAGCGTGACAGTGGGAGATATCTTTCTAGCAAAGCGGCTGATATTGATTTCGGGGGCTGGATTTTTAGTGTTTTTTATGCTTTATAGCAGCCTTAAAAAACATGAGCTACAAAAAATGGATGGTTTTTTAGTTGTTGGAGTGACCTGGGTGCTTATCTCTCTTATTTCAGCACTTCCGTTTTATTGGGCACTTCCTGCTGGTGAAGTTAGGGTAATTGATATGTGGTTAGAGTCTATTTCGGCTTTGACAACAACAGGGATTGAGTGTATTGGTCATGTTTCAGCGTGGCCAATAACATTACTGTGGTATAGACAGCAGCTTGAATGGGTGGGCGGTGTCGGAATTATTATTATGATGATGTCGTTACTTACTTTACATGAGGGGACTGCCTTATCCATTTATAATAGTGAGTTTGGGCATGATGTGAGAGATGTTCGGATCACTCCAAGACTAGCGAATACCGCGCGTTATGTTTGTTATATCTACGGCTCTTTATGGTTTGTTTGCTCATTAAGTTACTACCTTACAGGCGTGCCATGGGTGTATGCCATGATGGAGTCAATGGCTACCGTTTCGACCGGCGGGTTTTCATTAGATGATATAGTCCCAATCTATGATATGCCATCACGACAGTGGGTTGCTATTATATTCATGCTGCTAGGTGCAACTGGTTTTCATACACACTTCCAAGCAATTCGAGGTCGAACCTTGCGGTGTTATGTACAGCAAACCGAACCTAGGATGCTGCTTGTCGCATTAGCAATCGTTGTGCTTACGGTGTTCTTACTGACTTTAAATGAAGAAAATACATATGATGTGAGTATGATTATATTTGAAGTAGCAGCATTTGTGACAACAACAGGTTTTGAAACAGAAATCCATACGTCATCGCCGTTTGTTTTAGTGGTGTTTGCTTTGTTGGGAATAGGGGGGGGCTGTTGTGGTTCAACCTCAGGTGGCTTGAAGTTGGTTAGGGTTCATGTTTTATTTCAGGAGGCAAAAGGGCTGCTGATGCGGTTGTTGTATCCCAATATTGTGCATACACTGTCGGTGAATGGTAAGGCGCTCTCCACTGCCTATGTTGCTAATGTTAGAGGTTATATAGCGTTGTTTGTTTTAACCTTCTTTTTTTCAATGTTGATATTGTTATTGCTAGGGGTGCCGTTGCCGCAGTCCCTTTATCTTTTATGTGCTTCTATCACTAATGTTGGTGGTTCTGTAGGGCCGTTGGAGGTTGAGCAGTTAACTCAGTTACAAAAGTTTGTGTTGAGTATCGTAATGATACTCGGTAGATTAGAGATAGCAGCATTATTAGTATTATGCCTACCTAGGTATTGGCGTTCAAGTTGAAGAGATAGTATGAGCATTAAAAAGTATGATATTGTTTTAGTGGATGGGTCTTCCTATTTATTTCGGGCGTATCATGCACTACCACCATTGGTTAATGTAGAAGGTATACCAACTGGGGCGGTTTTTGGTGTGTTAAATATGATTAAAAAGCTCCAAAAGGACTATCCTGCTAGCCAAATCATTGTGGTGTTTGATCCCAAGGGGGGGACGTTCAGACATGAGCTGTATGATGGTTACAAGGAAGATAGGGGGGCAATGCCCGATGATCTTGCGATTCAGATTCCGTTGGTCCATGAAGCCATTGTGGCATTAGGGCTGCCACTATTGATTGAGCCCGGCTATGAGGCAGATGATGTGATTGCTTCATTGGTTCGCATGCGCCACAACCACTCAGTGTTGATTTCAACGCTTGATAAAGACCTAGCTCAGCTTGTAGATGAGGATGTCCATATCATCAATACAATGCACAACAAATTACTAGACCCAGAAGGCGTGGTAGAAAAATTCGGGGTGAGTGCGGAGCAAATTAGAGACTACCTGGCATTAGTTGGAGACAAGTCTGATAGTATTCCCGGCATCACAGGAGTAGGTCCTAAAACAGCAGCTAAATGGCTATCACAGTACCATGATTTAGACGGGGTTAGGTCACACCAGTCAGACATTAAGGGTAAGGTTGGGGAGAATCTGCGCCGAGAAATTGCCCAGCTTGACTTATCTTATCAGCTGGTAACCTTGGTAGACACGCTGAAATTAGGTGAAAAAATATCAGACATTAAAGGCAAGCCAGAGAATACTGCTCGGTTAAGAGAAATGTTTTTAAGTTTAGGGTTTAAGCGCTGGTATAGTGAGTTAACTCAGCCTGAGCCTGAGCCTGTGGCATTCGCAGTTCTTCAGCATGAGTCTGGCATTGATAATATTGCGCCGATATTGAAAAAAGCACCGTTTGCGGTACTCGTTCCATTTGTGAAAAAAGATCATGGTGTAAAATCCTTAGTGGGTCAGTTTGCTTTTAGGTTTGGGGATCAGTGCATTATTTTGGACTCGTCACAGATAGCTATGAATGCCTGTTTAGTAAAGCTAATATCGCTAATGGAAGGAAAGCCTATTGTTGGTTATGATATTAAGCAGACGCTCAATCACTTTGCATTAACCGAAGATATGGCGGCAGTTGATGGTGAGTGGTTTGATGTTATGTTAGCAGGATACGTGATAGATAGTAGCATATCTGCAACGCTAGAAGCACTGGCTTCACGTTTCTTAAAAGGGCCTATGATACCAGTGAAAGATGACTCAGTTGCTGAGGTTTTAGCGAAACGGTCAAAGAACATTCAAAGCTTGTATCAGCCGCTGGTAGAAAAGCTGACGAACACAGCAAAGGCGCAAGAAGTTTATGAAACAATAGAGATGCCCTTAATGCTGGTTTTACACCAGATGGAGCAGTCAGGCGTATACGTTGATACTGACAAGTTATCTCAATATGCACAAGAGCTTTTAGAACAGATTAAGGCAATTGAGGCTCAGGCCCATCAGCTTGTGGAAATGGAGTTCAATTTAGCGTCACCGAAACAGCTGAGAGAGGTATTGTTTGATAAGCTATCGTTACCTGTCGTTGAAAAAACACCAGGTGGCGACCCATCTACTGCAGAGTCTACTTTGCAGTCATTGAAAGATCAACATGATTTAGTGCCGCTGTTACTTCAACACAGAACGCTGAGTAAGATCCTGTCAACTTATGCTGAGTCATTGGTAAAGCAAGCAACTGACGAGGGCCGGGTGCATGGACGATTCAACCAAGCAGTCACCATTACTGGGCGGTTATCATCTGCAAATCCTAATTTACAAAACATTCCAATTAGAACGGATGCGGGGCGTGTGATTAGGAGTGCCTTTATTGCTAAGCCTGGTTACCAGATGGTGTCTGCGGATTACTCACAAATTGAGCTGCGTATAATGGCACACTTCTCCGAGGATGAAGCGCTACAGCAGGCATTTAGTGCGGGCGAGGACATCCACACTGCTACAGCAGCGCGGGTAGCAGGTGTGGAGATTGATGCGGTAACAGCTGAGATGCGACGTCAGGCTAAAGCGGTTAATTTTGGGTTGATTTACGGGATGAGTGCATTTGGGTTAGCAAAGCAGCTAGGGATAGAGCGTGGCGCAGCAAAAGAGCTGATTGATACTTATTTTTCAAAATACCCAGGTATTCTAGCCTATATGAACCAAGTAAGGGCTCAAGCGCAGGAAACAGGGGTGGTGTCAACACTATTAGGTCGAGAGCTCAATATGCATGGTGCACAATCGAGAAACCCCATTGAGAAACAGGCAGCATTGCGTGCAGCTATTAACGCACCCATGCAAGGCACGGCATCTGATATTATTAAATTGGCAATGCTAGCTGCAGAAAAAGGTTGCGCAGGGTTTGATTATCAGATGTTGATTCAGGTTCATGATGAATTAGTGTTTGAGGTCAAGCAAGATCAGGTAGAAGCCTTTACTCAAAAGGTTAAGGGCTTGATGCAAGAGGTATTTACGCTTAATGTACCATTGATTGTCAATGTTTCATATGGAGATAGCTGGGAGGAGGCACATTAATACTGACCAACAGCTTGCGAACTGTATTCGTTTTTTAGCAGTCGATGCAATCACAAAGGCAAACTCAGGTCATCCAGGCATGCCGTTAGGTCTTGCTGATGTGATGACGGTTTTGTTTCGTGAGAAACTGCGCCACGATCCCTCTTATCCAGAATGGACTAATCGAGACAGGGTTGTATTGTCGAATGGACATGGTTCAATGTTGCTATATGCAGCATTGTACCTAAGTGGTTATTCGTAGACAGGCGACGAGATCAAAAACTTCCGCCAGTTTGGTTACCACACGGCAGGTCATCCTGAGCTTGATTTGGCTAAAGGGGTTGAGGTTACTACAGGTCCCCTAGGGCAGGGGCTTGCAAATGCGGTTGGGATGGCAATAGCCGCGCAGCGGTTACAAGCCTTGTATGGTTCTGATAAGGTTGATTATCATACATACTGTTTTGTGGGGGATGGGTGCTTGATGGAAGGCATTAGCCATGAAGCCGGCGCGCTTGCGCCTAAATTGATCCAGTCAGGTTTAACGATCATCTGGGATGATAATGGTATTTCAATCGATGGCCAGATTGATCCGTGGTTTGAACAAGATGTGCTATCCCGTTTTAAGTCTTACGGGTTTAAGGTTATTGAGAATGTTGACGGTCATGATTTTGCACAAATTAGGCAAGCACTAGATACTGCAAAAGCAGCAGATAAGCCTTGTTTTATTCAAATGAAGACAGTGATTGGTAAAGGGTGTATAGAGATTGAAGGTTCAGAAAAGGCTCATGGCCAACCACTATCTCCAGCACAGATTGCAGCAATGCGTGAGCATTTATCTTGGCCTTATGAGCCCTTTGATATCCCTGATGCATTAAAGGCACAGTGGGATATGACAGAAAAAGCAGAAAGCTATAATAAAAGCTTTGTACTGCCTGGGTTGGAGGATGCGGTGCCTGCATTATTACAATGGCTTGATGGTCAAGAAGATCAAGCGCTAGCCACAAGGCAACTATCATCACAGGTTCTCCAGGTGTTGAAAAACGAGATTAAGCACTTGGTGGGTGGGTCAGCAGACTTAGCTGCATCCAATTTAACCTACTTATCACCTAATGAAATCATGAACAATCATCAGTATGGTGCACAGAATATAGCCTACGGAGTGAGAGAGTTTGGGATGTTTGGAATTGCTAATGGTTTAGCACTGTCAGGCCTTTTGCCCTTTGTAGCAACATTCTTAACGTTTGTGGACTATGGCAGGAATGCTTTAAGGATGTCTGCCTTAATGAAGCAGCGTGTAGTGTACATATTAACACACGACTCTATTGGCCTGGGTGAGGATGGCCCTACGCATCAGCCAGTAGAGCATCTAGCAATGATTCGGGCTACGCCGAATATACAGTTATGGCGACCATGTAATCTGCAGGAGGTTGTTCTTGCTTGGGTTAGTGCGTTACAGTTTGAAGGGCCAACGGTTATTGCGCTGAGTAGACAAAAGATTGATAAGGTGCCGCGAGGGGATAACAAATTAGTAGCACAAGGTGCGTATTACCTAAAGAATATTCCTGATGCAAAAGCAACTATTTTAGCAACAGGGTCTGAAGTGCCCATTGCACTTGCCGTATCTGAAAAACTAAAGCAGAAGGGACTAGGGATTAACGTGGTTTCTGTACCATGCTTAGAGAAGTTATCTAGATCCGAGGTAGGTAAGATGCTTAATAATCGCGCACAGCAATTTGTTATCGAAGCAGGGTCAAGACTTGGTTGGGAGGCTTGGGCGCCAACAGATCAAATATTTTCAGTCAATGAGTTTGGGTTATCGGCACCAGCTAAAGCAATATATCAGCATTTTGGCTTAGATGCAGATAAGATCACAGATGTAATTGAGACAAAGCTTAAATAGTGCTCTAGGTTGCAAAAGGACTGTTTTGAGCGAGTGATTTTGAAAAAGTAGGGATGGAGAGGGTATGCAATTAGAAGAGATACATAAGATGAGGGTTCTTTTAAGAGCGGACTTATACAATGCTCATCGGAACCCCTACAAAATTCATCAAATATTACCTACAATTTTAACATTGCTGCAGCAGGGGTGCGGTGTTTGTGTCATGAGTGCAATGGGCGTTGCATTCATGCCTGACCCTGATGCCAGCACTGCAAAGTTAGTTTATCATAAGTTAGCTGAGATACTGCCGAATGACATTCAATGGATAGACGAGTATAAAGATGCAGATGTTTTATTAGGGCAAGTATACTTTGTAGAAAACCCATATTGTGATGACAGGGATCGTGAATACTCAGAAGTGTTTCAGTCAGAGATGTTGGCCCAGTTTGATGTTATTGTTCACGACACACTCAATCATTTGGATAAAGAGTTTGTCTCATCACTGGGCATGCTAACATCAAAAAAGCCCCAGGCATTAGGCCGTTACTTAGAAGGGCTTGAGTCATGTATTCAAATAACCAGGCAGTCAAAAGCAGGCTTGATTGTTGGTGGCAGTCAGGTTGCATGGCAGTTAAGGTTGATTCGTCATTTGGTTCCACACTTATCCTTCTTAGCTGTTGGTGGTGAGCTTGCGTTAGTTATGATGGGAAAAGGGCAAGAAATGCCGGGGTGTTTGCATGATGATTTATTCATGACGTTACAAGCATTGAGAGCAGAAAAAGTTAAGGTTCTTTACCCAGTTGATGTAGTAGCGTACTCTTCGGAGACGCAGAGAAACCGTATTTGTTTATATCAGGATCTAGAGCCAGTCGAGTCTGTAAAAGATTTAGCAACGCAGTCAAGAGCTCGTATCTTAAGTCAAATTCAAAAAGACCAGGTTGACCTGGTGGTTTTATCAGGAACTATTGGCAATCATCTAGATCCCAGATACTCCAGGGGTACTGATATTTTAGTGCAAGAGTTGGCACGGCTATCTCATAAAAAAGTCTTGATTGGTAAAGACGTTGCACTTGCTGCTAACCGCTTGTCAGTGTTAGGAGGTTATCAGCATGTATTAGAAGGAAACTCAGTAGAGATAGATTACCTGTCGTCAGGCAACCCCTCTATTTTATCCTGGCTCTCAAAAGAAGGCATTGGGGTTGATGGATATTTATGATAAGATGACTCAGAGGCGTTTTTATGTATGATATACTGCTGATAATATTCGGGGGCCTATTGGTATACATGGGCTATCGATTTAGCCAAAATAGACCTGAGTTATTTACTTCCAAGGCGATAACGTCAGCGATTGGAACACTTGGGGTGTTGGCTATTATGTTAATGATATTTGTGTTTCTAGGAATCACAGTGTTGAGGAGCTTATGATTAGACGACCACCATTATTTAGTATATTTGCTAAATCACCATTTAAACTATTAGAAAAGCACATGGTAGTTGTAAACACTTGTGTTGAATTCCTCCCAGTATTTTTTGATGCTTGTCAGGCAGGCACTTGGGAGAGTGCAGAGGGCGCTGCTGAAAAAATCTCTAGGTTAGAGTCAGATGCTGATCGGTTGAAGCGTAAGCTACAAGTAAAGCTTCATAGCGACTTATTCCTGCCAGTGCCTAGGTCAGATGTTCTTGCATTACTGCAAGTTCAAGACAATATTGCGAATAAAGTTGAAGATCTAACGCACTTGATGTTAGGTAGAAAGATGGTATTCCCTGAAGGCATCAAGGACCAAGTTGGTAGTTTAGTTTCTCATGCTATAAAAACTTGTCAAAAAGCAAAAGAGGTTAACGCAGAAATGCGAGACTTACTAGAAGCTGGTTTTGAAGGTGTGGTGTTGAAGCTACTCCAGGATATGGTGGGGGAGCTTGATGCACTGGAAGATGAAGCAGACAGCATTCAGGCGAGCATCCGTCAGAGCATTTTTAGTATTGAGCAAGACCACCCGCCACTAGATGTACTTTTTTGGTACCAGTTTGTTCAAGAGTTATCATCAGTGACTGACTGGGCTCAACGGGTAGGTTCCCAACTATTGATTATTTCATCGAGGTAGTAGAGATGGATTGGATACTCTTTTTTTTAGCATTATTTAGTGGCGGATTTATGGCATGGGGCGTAGGTGCCAACGATGTTGCAAACGCTATGGGAACATCGGTCGGCTCAAAGGTCATTACGATCAAGCAAGCGATCATGATTGCGGCAGTTTTTGAAGGGGTGGGGGCGTTATTTGGAAGCGGGGTGGTTACTGGCACAATCCGTAATGATATTTTAGATACTAGCTACTACATGCACAACCCCCTTATATTGGCAAAAGGGATGATAGCGGCACTTTTAGCCTCAGGATCATGGTTGTTGGTGGCAACACACAAAGGTTGGCCAGTTTCAACCACACACTCAATTATTGGTGCGGTTGTAGGGTTTGGTCTGATTTCTCAAGGGGTAGATAGCATACAGTGGGATAAGCTAACTTATATTGCATTTTCATGGGCAATAACGCCAATTATCTCAGCAATGGCTGCATGGGGGATATTTAAGTTAGTGCAACGTATCGTATTGATGCACCTAGACCCAGTAGGGCGTGCGCACAAGTTTTTAGGGATTGCCGTATTTCTTTTCATTTTCTTTACGCTTGATCATTCAACAGTCTTGCCTATTTCTAGAGCGTATGGGTCTTATCTTGTCGGTGCTTTCGCGCTGGCTGTTTCAGCCATAATTTACTTTTTAGTAGCACCACCGGATATGGAGGTATTATCTTATAGAGAAGAGTACGCTAAAGCGGAACGAATGTTTGGTTTTCTTGCGCTTGGGACGGCTTGTGGTATGGCGTACGCTCATGGTTCTAATGATGTAGCAAATGCAATAGGGCCGTTAGCCTCGGTTATTGAGATTTTAGAAACGGGAAAAATTCAAATTGGGGCTTCTGTTCCCTTTTGGGTTTGGGGGTTTGGTGCAACGGGGGTTGTAACGGGCTTGTCTGTGTTTGGTTATAAGATTATTGCAAGTGTGGGTACCAAGATCACTACGTTATCTCCTAGCCGAAGCTTTAGTGCACAGCTTGCAACAGCGTTGGTTGTGCTATCAGCATCACAGTTAGGGCTTCCAGTTTCTACAACACACACCTTAGTTGGGGCAGTGTTGGGTGTTGGTCTTGCAAGAGGACTTGCAGCAGTAAACCTGAGTGTTGTCCGAGACATTTTTATGTCATGGGCAATTACAGTGCCTGTGGGTGTTGGTTTTTCGATGGTCTATTTTACAATATTAGAGGTGCTTGTGTGACCCGAGAGATTGTTATAGGAGATGTTCATGGTTGTTACTATACCTTACAGAAACTACTCTCCCGATTAGGCATACAGCCCCAGCTTGACAAGCTCATTTTCTTGGGAGACGTGATTGGCAAAGGCCCTCATAGTGGCAAAGTGCTAGACTTTATGTTGTCATACCCTCAATGCGCGATGGTGCTTGGGAATCATGAAATTAGCTTGCTGCGTCACTGCTTCTACGAGAAATATGAGAAACATCAAGATTTTGAAGATTTGCTTAATGATGAGCGTGCGGCACTATGGTTATCTTATATTATGGAGCAGCCCTTCTTAATTAGTACACCAAATGGGGTGCTAGTGCATGCCTCGTTAGATTATTCTTGGGATTTATCAGAAGCAACAGTGATTGCAGATACATTATCTAAAGACTTAGTACAAGACCCTGAGGATTTTTTCCAAGGAATTGAGAAACCAAAGATAAATCACTGGCAAGATAATTTAACGGCTGGGGAGCAGCGATATTTAGCATTACAAATTTTCACACGTGCTAGATACTATGACCAGGATGGGGTGCTGTCCTTAGAAGCTACAGACCCCCCAGAGTCCCAACCAAATTTAGTGCCTTGGTATGAGAAAACCCGGGTGATCAAGTCGCCAGTTTGGTTTGGTCACTGGGCTTCTTTAGCAGCGAGAGATCTCCCTAATGATTACCACTTAGATGGTGGTGCTGTATATGGTGGGAAGCTAGTAGCTATGGATTTGGCTTCTAAGGAGCGCTGGACACAGGATAGGGTTGCAGAGGATGAATAACAAACAACTTGCCGCACAAGCTGCACTGGCTGAGATAACAGAAGACCGAGTGATTGGTATTGGAACAGGGGCAACGGTAGACTGTTTGATTGATATGCTGCCGAGTGTAGAGTGCCCGCCGTTTTTTGTAGCGAGCTCCATGCGTACCGCCCAAAAACTTAAGTCGCTAGGGTATAAAGTTCAGACACTCAATGACACAGGCCCGCTGGATTTATATATTGATGGTGCTGATCAAGTACTAAAAACGGGGGTATCCTTAAAGGGTGGCGGAGGCTGTCACACTGTAGAAAAAATACTAGCAACTAATGCTCGGCGCTTTGTAGGAATTGCTACAGCTGACAAGCTAGTTGAGCTACTAGATGCCCCAGTGGCGGTTGAAGTATTAGATATTGCTCGTTCATCTGTAGCAAGGACGATAGTGAGCCTGGGCGGGGTGCCAAAATATCGAGAAGGCGTTAAGACAGATTCAGGAAATAGCATTTTAGATGTTTTTATGATGGATATAACAGACCCTGAAGCACTAGAAAAACAATTACAACAGCTTGTTGGTGTGATAGAGGTTGGTATATTTGCTTATCGTCGGTTTGATGTTTTTTACATTGCTAGTGACAAGGGTGTTGAAAAGTATTGATTTATTGTTTAGTCTTACCCAGTTAGTATTGAGTATTATTCATGAATAAAATTGCTAAACGGTTTAGAGGTTTTTTGCCAATTGTTGTTGATATTGAAACAGCAGGGTTTAACGCTGAACGAAACGCGTTATTAGAAATCGCAGTGGTGTTTATGGACTATGTAGATGGTCAGCTAGAAGAAGTTGAAACATTTCATGAGCATGTAGTGCCTGAGCCAGGCCTAGTCCTAGATGAGGAGGCGTTGGAATTTACTAAGATTATTCCCGATCACCCTTTTCGTTATGCAGTGACAGAGCAAGAGATGCTAATTAAGCTAGGCGCCAAAATTGAGAGTCACTGCCAGCGTCTATCTTGCTCAAGAGCAGTTTTGGTAGGCCATAACGGTCAGTTTGACCTATCTTTTATTCAGGCAGCCTTAGGCAGACAAAACATGAGTATGCTATTACACCGATTCTTGGTTTTTGATACGGCAACACTAAGTGCAGCATTTCTTGCAGAAACGGTATTGGCCCGTGCGGTAAGAAGGGCCGGAATGCCTTTTGATGAGAAGGAGGCGCATGGTGCCTTATATGATGCAACTATAACTGCAAAGCTCTTCTCTTATCTTATTCATCAAGCTGATGAAGGTCGGAAAAAATAAGGGATTTTGCCATTTTCAGGGTAGCCTTTTTTTGGACTGAGCAGGCATATTGTTCAATCTCTTTTGCTTTGCTTATTAGCTGGTTAATGTTTCGAGTATAGTTTTTAATTAGAAACCCACAAACCTCTTTAGGAATAAATAGCCGGTCTTGCTGAATATGTTGTTCAAGAATCTGTAATATCTCTTCTGGATTATAAGGCAGTAGCTCAATAGCCAGCATAGCCTGTTGACGAGATGTAAGGTCTTTTCTAGAGAACTGGCAATTTTTATGCATACTCCATATGAGCTTGCATCCAGCCATCTCTGCATGATTGTACAGCCGAAATAACGAATGTTCTAAGTCATCATGAAGGGCTGCAGTATGAACCCCATCAACGCAGATTAGCTCCCCAGTTAGAGACCGAGTAAGCAAAGCTTCAATATCTGCAGGGTTACGCATAGGCACATAGGAAGCAATTCGTCCAGATAGTTGGTACTCGTGACATGCTGCCTGTAGTAAGTGGGTCTTC
>JBDQHG010000002.1:0-40939 GCA_040264995.1 Gammaproteobacteria bacterium
GACAATATGTGAGGAGATAACGTGCAACATCAGAAACTAAGAATGCGATACGCAATCATCTTAGTTAGCCTAGTGCTATCATTTATATTTGCACTTCCTAACTTGTTTCCTGACCAGCCCGTACTGATTAGCAGTGGCTCAAACTCTATAAGTAGCATCAGCAAGGCACTCTCTGAAAAAAACATTGCATTTGAAATTGGACAATCAGGACATATCTACTTCAAAAGTGTTGATGATCAAATGCTTGCACGTGATGTTATCATTATGCACACACAGGACCCTAATGCAGTAGCACTCAACCTAGAAAAGCGTACGCCAAAGTGGCTGGGCAAAATTGGGGCCCATGCCATGAAGCTCGGTCTTGATCTACAGGGCGGCATTCACTTTCTCTTGGAGGTAGATACCTCACATATTGAAAAGTCTCATGGTGAAAGTCAGTCACTACGAATCAAAGAGCTATTAAAATCTCAACGTATACGCTTTACTGCTATCCAAGAAAACACTCATGATACTACCATTGATCTACTCTCGTCAGCTGATAGCGATAATGCAGCAGCGCTGTTGATTAACAGCATACCTGACATCAAGGTTTCAACCAACGGCAGTGAGTTAACACTATCTCAGCATTCTAGCGTACAGGATGCTCGCGCCTATGCAGTATCGCAAACCATAGTTTCTTTAGAGAAACGGATTAATGAACTCGGTATCAGTGAAGCAACTATACAACAACAAGGTGACCGGTATATCAGCATAGACCTCCCCGGGGTTCAGGATATCGTTTACGCTAAAAACATTATTGGCAAAACTGCCACGCTTCGCTTCCAAATGGTAGACCCCAACAACCAGTCCCCCACACTTGAGACTACTGATGGAAGCGCACTTTCATTAGAACCAAAAGTAGTTTTATCCGGCGACTCTATTTCTTATGCTCATGCAAAACTCAATGATGGCTTGCCTGTGGTAGAAATACGGCTAGATGGCCAAGCTGATGCATTTTATGCTGCAACAACAAAATATGTGGGCAAACGTCTTGCTGTGATTTATAGCGAAACAAAGAATAATGAAACGCTAGAACATATTATTAGCGCACCTGTTATCAGACAGCCTTTAGGCGATAATTTTATTATCCAAGGTTCAGCCTCCTATACTGAAGCAAAAGATCTTGCGTTACTGCTTCGCTCAGGCGCCCTCGCTGCTCCTGTTAAATTTGTAGAAGAAACCACTATTGGACCCTCACTCGGAAGCGACAACATCACCAAAGGGATCATTTCCCTTTTAGCGGGTAGCAGTGTTATCTTTTTATTCATGGCATACTACTATCGCACTTTAGGGATAATGGCTAATGCTGCACTATGTCTTAACGTCATTATGATTCTGGCTATTTTATCCATTATGGGCGCAACACTGACCTTACCGGGCATTGCTGGAATTGTCCTATCTGTGGGTATGGCTGTTGATGCCAATGTCCTTATTAATGAACGAATTCGTGAAGAAACAATTGCTGGCAACTCACTGAGGCAAGCAGTGACTCAGGGTTATGAAAAAGCCTTATCAGCCATTATTGATGCCAATATTACAACCCTGCTTGTTACACTTGTATTATTTGGGCTAGGCTCTGGAGCAGTAAAAGGCTTTGCTATTACTACCTGTATGGGAATACTATCATCAATATTCACCTCAGTGTATTTCACTCAGACTATGACCGAACTCTTTATTGAAAAAGGTTGGATTCGGCAGGTTAACATGAAAAAAGACTGGTTCGTTAACATACCTAAAATCAACTTTATGAAGCTTAGTAAAAAAGCTTTTACCTTCTCTATAATCTTGCTCTTATCATGCCTGATCATTCTTCCATTCAAAGGTATTAACCTAGGCCTAGATTTTACGGGTGGTCACCAGATTACATTGAAAACAGACCAGTACTCTGCTGAAGGTATTAGAGAAGCACTCAAATCTATTAATATCCTTCAGCCACAAGTTCAAACATACGGCACAAGCGATACATTCATGATTAAAATTGGACAAACTGATAGTGCTACTGCAAATGAGCTTACTCATCTTGTATCTAGCGCCCTCCCAGGAAGCACCGTCCTACAATCTGAGTTTATTGGACCTCAAATTGGCTCATCAATGCTCAAAAGCAGTCTATTCGCTGTTGCAGTTGCACTTGCAGCCACACTTGCCTATGTTGCGATTCGCTTTGAGTATCGGTTTGCAATTAGTGCCGTCATTTCACTCATTCATGACCCCATCCTTATTCTAGGCATTTTCTCACTCACCCAAATAGAGTTTAATCTTATTGCACTAGCAGCCATGCTTACCATACTTGGGTATTCGATTAATGACACTATTGTTGTATATGACCGTGTTAGAGAAAACTTCCAAAAATCACTCAAGCTTAATACCACCGAAGTGATTAATGATGCAATTAACCAAACATTATCAAGAACCGTATTAACGTCGTGCTTAACCCTGACAGTAGTAGCATCACTATACTTGTTTGGTGGGGACTACCTACATGGGTTTTCACTTGCACTTCTGATAGGAATTATAATTGGAACCTACTCATCTATTTATATCGCTGGATCACTAGCGTTAAAGCTTGGACTAAAACGCCAAGACCTTATTCCCACACCAGAACCTACTGGAGAAATCTATGAATCATAATGCACTAATTAACTCAACCTTCAAAATAATGAGGCTTTGCTGTCAGCACTTAATTCAAGGGTATGACCGTTTAAATTCTTCAGCTCCCACTAAAGAAGATAAACAAAACTTTATTGAATCAATTGATGCAGACATCCAGAAAATACTCATTTCAAAATTAAAAAACCTGTACCCAAAGCACCTATTTGTTGCTGAAGAGCCTAGTGATGACACTGCATTTGAACTACCTGATCACCCAGACGTATGGGTCATTGACCCTATCGATGGGAGTAATAACTACATGCATCATATCCCAACCTTTAGTATTTCTATTTGCTATTACTACCAAGGGCAAAGAACTGCTGCACTAGTGTATGACCCTATTAATGATGAGCTGTTTACCGCTACACGAGGTGGTGGTGCCTTACGAAATCAACGTCGGATGTACCACAAAAGTAGTCCAGCATTAGACCAGGTTCTATGCGGTATTGAAGGCCGTACTGGGTTCCATCCCTCGGTAGAGTCTAAAGTCCGTTCGACACGCAAGCTAGGGTGCACATCACTAACCTTATGTTATGCAGCATGTGGGCGGTTTGATATGGCAGTATGCCAATCCCCTCACCTATGGGATGCAGCTGCAGGCCTATTAATTGCTGAAGAGTCTGGAATGGTCTGTTACAACGAGCATTTCAAGCCCTACCAAGATAGCGACAAGGAACTACATGTTTCTAGCTCGAAAGTTCGTGATCTCCTGGACGAATAATGTCAATTGCTATTGTACTGGAAAATACCTCTCATCCTGGCAATATTGGCGCTGCCGCACGCGCAATGTACACGATGGGCTTTGATCAGCTCATCCTGATCAACCCTTGTAAAATCACTGAAGAGTCATATACCCGTGCAAGACTAGGAAGAAAGATTATAGAGAATGCTCAAATCGCTGAAAGCATAGATTGCCTTGCACCCTTTCACCAAATTTATGGAACGACATGTAGGCAACGTTCGCTTCACTTGCCCGTAATATCTTCTAGAGAGCTATCTAGCCAAGGCCTCAGTGCTCAAGACACCCATACGGCTATTTTATTCGGTAATGAAACAAATGGGCTATCTAACGAGATGCTAGGTGTCTGCCAGGCTATTATTGAGATCTCAACGTATCAAAATAGCTCTCTTAACTTATCCCACGCAATCCAGCTCATTTGCTATGAGCTATCAGGGATAAATACCGCACACTATAAGCAGGACCTGAGCCCATTAGAAAGCAGACTTCAGTTCTTACAACAAGTCAAAAAGAAGCATGAAGGCTCAGGGCTTCTCTTGCCACACACCTTAGATCGACTAAAGATCATTTTAAATAAATCCAAGCTAACAGAAGATGAGCTCAAACTGTTATACAGTTTTTTTATTCAATAATTCAAACCACTTCTGTTACTTAAGCAACGCCATCAATACCTACAAAATCAATCACATAAGACTTGATAGTTAAGGCTATACCCGATATAGTATCACACAATCTAATGATTGAAGTTGAACATGATTTACCTAGACTATGCAGCATCAACACCACTTCACCCCAATATACGGAAAAACCTGCCGAACTACTTTGGTGAGTTTGGAAATGCACAATCACTTCAAATGAAACGCCTACACCAAATCATAGAGCGAAGCAAACAGCATATTGCTAACTACCTATCAGCTACCCCAGCACGCATCTTTTTTACCTCAGGGGCCACTGAGTCAATCAGCACAGCAATCGTTGGGGCATCTGAGTTTTATAGAAAGAGTGGCAATCATATTATATCATTCGAGTCTGAGCACCCTTCAGTATTGCGCGCATTGGATGCATTAAGAAAAAAAGGATTTGATATAACAATACTGCCGATATTATCAAATGGGCATATTGATTATCAGCAGCTCACAAGATCTATCCGGCCTGACACTATCCTCATTTCCGTTAACCATGTTTGTAATGAAACAGGTATCATTCATAATCTCACTCCACTCATTGATCTTAAAAAAAAGCATGGGTTTATGATTCATCTTGACGCTTGTCAGACTATTGGTAAAACATCATTAAACCTGCAGGATCTACCTATTGACTTTGTCAGCCTATCAGCGCATAAGACTTATGGCCCGCAAGGAATCGGGGCGCTATATATTGCCGAGGGACGGCACATATCTCCTATTATTCATGGTAGCCACCCTGTTCGTAGTGGTACGTTATCTCATGCCCTTATTGAAATGATGGGAGATGCCTACCTTCTTGCTGCTCAAGAAATTGATTCTAACACCCAACATATCTGCCAAGTTCGTCAGAAGTTTCTGGAAGAACTTCAAGAAACTTGTTTTAAACAGAATAATGAAAAGAAAGAACAGCTCCAGGTTCCACACATTTTAAACCTGTATTTCCCGGAAGCCTCTTCCTCAACAATCGATTTAATCAGACAAGCAATATACTGCCAAATAAGCTCAGCTTGCCATAAAGGCGGGTTATCGCACGTACTGAAAGCTAGAGGGTTTGACCCTGCACGTATAAAGCGAAGTATACGGTTCTCATTTGGGACGATGACGACAGAGTTAGAAGTTGTCACCGCAGCCCAGCTTATTACAAAAATCTTAACTAGTGCGTAGAACAGTCTCCTTGTACAGAAGCAGTGGAAATAGTGTTGCAAGGCCTTTTAACACTTGATAGTATCAATAAAGGAAACTAATAAGGAAGGATACAAGTATGCACCCAGATGATTATTATCCCACAAGTAAGCGTTTAACAATGTTACGGGACCAGGGCATTGAAAATTACCAAGATTTATTACATAGGTTTATTCATTATATCTGGAATTTTAAAGCAACGGATGAAACTTATGACATCGATCAATTTAATATCTCCCACTCGAGTAAGGGTATAAAAATTGGCAGTCATACGTTTGTAGCGTTTGGCGCCACACTTTCGTCACAAAACATTAGCGAAGTCAGACAACCAGATGAACCTGAGTGCTATTTATCCTTCTACATCCTTGAGCCTATCGATCCAAGTCAAACATTTGCACAAGTCATAAATAGATTTAATGCTATTATTACAATGGACTGTGCCCAATATATAGCATTATATGCACGGCTTGATCACAATCAAGATCATGAAATAAACTATAGCACTCATAACTTTGTAGCAAGCCTGGTCACGTCTGAACACTTTCCAACCAACGGGTATAAGCGCTTTCTAGACATCATTAGCGCAAGCAACATGGACGCAAGGTTCATAAAAGAGTCATCAAAAGCAAATAGCAACCTAACATTTAAAATTAGCCGCACTCAGTATAGCAAAAATGAAGTTATTCTGATGAATACAATAGCAACACACAGACTGCCTTTTGTAGAAAATAGTGGCTCCTACCAGGTTCTTGTATTTACGCAGATTGATGGAACTTATATTTCTTTCATATCCAGTGACGCTACTGTTAATGAAACGATTAATAGGATTGTCAAGAGTCCTGGTTCTACGGTAGAACCATGGCGTTACGCAAACTCAAAATTGATCAATAGCTGTAGGATTGCCCAGTTACGTGGCGAGACCCCCCCCTCTCTCAACGCAGCAGATATGGCAACTCCTACAAATTTACTAGATGTAATGGCATTTATGAAAATAATTGCAGTACCTACTGAGTTAGTACAAATGTTAAACTCGCACTCGAGCCAAACTACCAGTCTCGATAGGAAAACCCTCATTCAAATTTTATTTCACTACTACTTTATGGTTAATATGGAAAAAAGTCTTCCCAGGTTACCAAGGAGCAGAGACCGCTCCTATAATCTTACATGGGTAACGCAAGGCATAGGGAGTTCAACATCGCCTGACTGGCGGCCACTAAAATCCCCCCAACAACTCCTCAGTAAAGTCCAGGAGTACTTTTTTGGAATAGCTCTCCCTGTAGTTGGACTACGACACTATCATGAAGCTAGGGTAGCGCCTACAACTACACCTCCACTAGGATTGGCAATAGACTACCCCTATACGGTTTCCGAGTTTTTAATCAAAAAATGCCCCGAGCTACTGGTAACGTGGCTACCAGAAGCTCTTGCTAGCGCTATACAAAAACACTCATTAAAATTAACAGGCGGCCGTTCGAAAGATGAAGTCAAACAAGTTCATAAAGATAATGCTAATTCGCTCATGATATTAATTGGTATTGCTGTTTGGTTGTCACAACTTGATTTCCCAATTGATGTATGCTACTCACTACTAGTCAAGTACCTAACCTCATTTGCTACTATCAATCATTTAGCAGTATCCCTAAATATCTTTGGGGCTAATGTTTTTGACTATGCCGCTGCTACTGGTGCTATTTCCAGGGCTTATTATGCTAATGGAAGACAATGGAGTTATGAACAAAAAGAAGCATTGGGTCCAAATTTTATAAAACTTATATTTTGCATGCAGCCACTAACCAAATCTGACTGGTTACTAGCCATAGATCCCAATAAAGCCATACCCAAAGAGTCTAATACTATTTTACTTAATACTTTACAATTTCTGAATGCTGGCAGATCAGGAGATAAGCGTCCTATATTAAAAGCCGGGAGAGGGTGTAAGGAGTTTCTTGAGACATGCTTCAACAGCGTCCGCTCCGCAACTGGTGCAACACATACCGCACAAGTTGCAAGAGCTGATAGGTAGGACCCAAATTAAATAATGGCATCACTGGCACAGCTATGACGATGAGAGACGATAACAGTCGGATAAATATCGTTTGCGTAGTGCTCTATACTTGTAATCAACCCTATTGTCACATCTGGATTGAGTTGTTGATCAAAGCCCGTTGACTTCACTATCTGGCACAATGCTAGCTCATGGTAGGGAGCAACATTGATAAGCTCATATTCCCCTTTTCCAACTTTACGAGCAAGATAGAAGTGCCTGTCCTCCACTGCTACTGAGAATATAGTGTTTAATGGGATTCTTGAGTTACCTCCTTTGGGTATTAATACGCTTGGAGTGACAACATCTACCTTTTTGCCCAATATACCCGGCCGGAACAATAGTAGTGCTACAGCTGCTATCGATGCAACTATTAGAAAGCGCTTTTTTCTTTTGGTGATACTAAAGTACACTCAATGCTCAGTTTTAAGGTTGGAATTAAATGACCTTTGTTACTCTTCCGATAGCATTTCTGTGCCATACTGATGCAACATTTCCAGAATCTTTGACCCACCTCTACCAACACACGTTAGAGGATCATCAGCTAAGATGACAGGTAGACCAGTTTCTTCTGAAATAAGTCGGTCAATCCCCCTCAGCAATGCACCACCTCCAGTGAGCATTAGACCTCGTTCTTCAATGTCTGCTGATAACTCTGGCGGGGCTTGTTCTAAAGCGGCACGTACAGCGTCTACAACTCCGGCCAACGGCTCTTGTAATGCCTCTAGTACATCATTACTGTTAATAACAAAGCTTCTAGGAACACATTCCGTAACACTCCTGCCTGAAACCTGCAATTCTTTCACCTCATCAGTAGGGAAAGCAACGCCAATGGTCTGCTTAATTTTCTCTGCTGTGATTTCTCCAATCAAGCAGCCAAACTTACGTCTGACATAATGACTAATAGTTTCATCAAACTTGTCACCACCAATCCGAACACTTTGAGCATACACAATCCCATTAAGTGAAATAATCGCAATCTCAGAGGTTCCCCCTCCAATATCAACAACCATAGAACCACATGCAGATTCTACAGGTAAATTTGCACCAATTGCAGCGGCCATAGGCTCATCAACCAAGTAAACAGTACCTGCACCGGCACCCATAGCTGACTCTTTAATCGCTCGACGTTCTACTTGAGTAGATCCGTGTGGCACACAAATAACCACTTGGGGACGGAACCATCGTGCTGGAATGGTTGTAGGTAATACTTGCCTTAAAAAGTGCTTAAGCATTTCTTCTGTTACCTGGAAGTCAGCAATCACACCAAACTGCAAAGGCCTTACAACATCAATTCCCATTGGTGTTCTTCCGACCATCTTTTTAGCTTCATGACCTACAGCATAAACACTTCGCTCACCACTGAAAGATTGTTTTTTTATCGCGACGAATGATGGCTCATTAAGAACTATCTCACCTTTATTTAAAATGACAGTGTTCCGGGTTCCTAAGTCTACAGATAACGCTACTACGTGTTTATCCCAAAACTTAAACATGGCCATCCTTTTCTCCATTCTCCTTCACCATCACCATAATCTAGCGTAATTCTTAAGTTGACACAAACATTAATATGATTATTATAGTTATGAGCAGTCAATCGAGTCTTTATGACAACTAATAATCCTAACGATGAAAATATTTGTGAAGAAATGGTCACACGTATTGCACAGCTTGCAAAACTACGACTCACACCAGAGGAAGCTTCCCACTATCAAAGTAACTTCTCAGAACTTCTCGCATTATTCCACGAACTAGATAGCTTAGATATTTCACAAAATGTCTCTACTGACTTAGTCCTTAGAAATGCATCTGAATGCCGTGAGGACATACCTGCAACTATTGACAACAGTGCATTAAGTGAAGCAAGTCCATTCTATAATGAACAATCTTCTTACTTTGATGTACCACAATTTATTGAGTATGATGATGAATAAAGATTTACACGAACTTAACCTAAAAGAACTTTCAGATGCACTGCACGTAAAAAAATCTGTCAGCCCTACAGAAATAACGCAACATTACTTGAAACGTATCAAGGAACATAACCCTGGGCTCAACGCCTATATTTACACTAATGATGAAGTGTCATTAGAACAAGCAAAGCGATCTGAGCAAATGATCAATGATCAAAAAGCCACTGCTCTAACGGGGATTCCTATTGGACAAAAAGATATCTTTTGCACCACTGACATGCCCACTACCTGTGGCTCCAAAATGTTAGATGGATTTGTGTCAACCTACAATGCAACACTCATTGAAAAGTGCAACGCTCAAGGCTTAATTAATCTAGGCAAACTCAATATGGATGAGTTTGCAATGGGCTCCACGAATGAAAACAGCGCATATGGCTCGGTAGCAAATCCCTGGAATAGTAACCACTGCCCTGGTGGGTCATCTGGAGGGTCAGCTGCTGCTGTTTCAGCCCGAATTGCACCTTGTGCAACCGGTACTGACACGGGGGGATCAATCCGACAGCCTGCAGCTTTTACAGGAATCACTGGCATTAAGCCTACCTATGGCCGTATATCACGCTACGGTATGATTGCATTTGCTTCTAGCCTAGATCAAGCAGGCCCAATGACACATAACGCCTATGACTCAGCTATGCTGCTAAATGCACTTTGCGGTATTGATCCAATGGATGCAACCTCGTCTTCTCTCAAGGTCCCTGACTTCACCAGCAAGCTTGAACAGCCAATTAATGGGCTTAAAATCGGGGTTCCTGAAGAGTACTTTGCATTTGGTTTAAACCCAGAATGTGAGCAAAAAATCCAAGAGGCTATCAAGTTACTAGAGAAAAAGGGCGCCATTATTGTCCCCATTCACCTCCCAAACTTAAAGTATGCAATTCCAACCTACTATCTACTAGCACCAATCGAGTGTGCATCAAATCTAGCAAGATTTGACGGGGTTCATTACGGCTATCGTCATGAACAATGCAATAACATCCAAGACATGTATGAGCTGAGTCGTGAATATGGTTTTGGGGATGAAGTTAAAAGACGTATCTTAATTGGGACCTTTGCTTCTTCCGGAAGTTATTCAGCTGACTACTACAAGAAAGCACTGAAAGCCAAACATATTATCCGCAATGATTACAAGAAAGCATTTTTAGACGTAGATGTTATCTTAACACCCACCACAACCTCAACTGCATTTGAGATAGATAACCAAGAGATGACTCCCCAACAAATGTACTTATCCGATATATATACCGTATCTGTCAATCTAGCTGGTTTACCAGGCATATCCTTCCCTGTCGGCTTCTCAAGCCAAGGATTACCAATCGGTGCTCAATTGATTGGGAATCGTTTCTGCGAGGAAACCATATTAAGGGTTGCCCACTGTTACCAGCAAGACACCAACTGGCACAATCAATACCCAGTTAACTTTAAATAACAGGAACTATGATGCAAATAGTAGCAGGATTAGAAATCCATATTCAGTTAAAAACACAAACAAAGGCCTTCTCTTCAAGCCCGATTGACTTTGGTGGGCAGCCTAATGAACGCGCATCTGAAATCGACATTGGTATGCCGGGGACGCTTCCTGTTGTCAATAAAGAAATGCTCAAGCAAGCCATCATGCTCGGTAGCTGGTTAAACACTACTGTTGCTCAGAAAATATCATTTGCTAGAAAACACTATTTTTACCCTGACTTACCCAAGGGTTATCAAATAACCCAAGATAAAAACCCCATACTTGTAGGAGGCTATCTCGACTTTGAGTTAGCCGGAAAAACCATGAGATGTGATCTACACCATGCGCACCTTGAAGAAGATGCAGGTAAGTCTGTACATGGCTACAAACAAGGCATTAGTGGCGTAGACCTAAATCGAGCGGGACAGCCGTTACTTGAAATTGTAACGATGCCCTGCCTTCACTCTATCGAAGAAATCATTGCTTTTCTCAAACGCCTTTATAGCATCGTCACCTATCTTGAAATTTGTGATGGAAATATGCAGGAAGGCTCTTTTAGAGTTGATGTCAATGTTTCTATTAGAGATGATGAGCATGCACCACTCGGTACTCGCGTAGAGATTAAAAACATGAATTCATTTAAGTTTATTCAAAAAGCTTTAGAATTCGAGATTGATCGCCAGATTTCCGCTATTGAAGACGATCAAGAGATTTTTCAAGAAACCAGGCAGTTTAATGAATCTACCGGAAAAACTGAGAGTATGCGTGGTAAGGAAAATGCGCATGACTATCGATACTTCAAGGACCCTGACCTGCCATCTATATGGATTGACCAAGCGTTTATTGACGAAGCACATAGTCTCTTACCTGAATCACCTAATGATCGCTTAACACGATTTATTGACTTGGGCCTTTCAAAAGTTGATGCTTCTATCATCGCATTTAATAAACATATGGGTAACTACTTCGACTATTTAACCCAGTCTAACATTACGCCTAAAATAGCTGCTAACTGGCTACTAGGTCCCCTGTCAGAACTAGCGAACAAGCACCTCCTGAGCTTTGACAGTCTCCCAGTATCTGCCGAACATCTTTCTGAACTACTCACGGCATTAAATGATGGCGTGGTTTCATCAAAAATGGCAAAAGACGTTTTAGCCTTTATGTGGGCTGAACAAAAAACAGCTCAAGTCATCATTGAAGAAAAAGGCTTAAAACAATTATCGAACGAGGACGATATCCGTGCTATACTACAATCAATCATTGTACAATTCCCGGAACAGACAAATGAATATCGGTCAGGAAAGGACAAACTTTTTGGTTTCTTTGTGGGACAGGCAATGAAGGCAACCAAGGGCCAGGCCAACCCTAGTATCTTAAACAAACTGCTTAAGGAATGCCTTAAATGAGTACTTATGAAAAGAATTCATTACGGGGAATCATAGCTTGGTTCACCGCCTCTATCTTCTATGCTTTTCATAACAGCATCATTGCAGCACTCACCCTCAACCCGCAGGAGCTGATGTCATCACTTAGTATCAGCACAACACAATTTGGACTAATCAGTGTTTTTTACACAATAGGCTATGCTGCTATGCAAATTCCTGTTGGTGTATTGATTGATCACTTCTCTCTGAAAAAATTAATGATCACAGCCACTCTAACCTTTACGTTGGGCTGTTTCATTATGTCTATTGCCGATAGCTACTTACTCATACTCGCTATTCGCTTGACTATGGGTGCAGCTGCTGCTTTTGCAGTCCTTGCTGCTTTTAAGATATCTGCTGAGTGGTTTGATTCTCGATATTTCGCTACACTAGCAGGATTAACAGTATCATTAGGGTACCTTGGGTCAATCATTGGCAATAAGTTTATTTATCTATACGAGTACTACACACTCACTACCATTTTCTTTTACCTAAGCCTCCTGGGGTTGCTTATAACAGTTCTATCTAGCCTATTCATTAAAAACTATACTGAAGCTGCATCTATCAAGCCCAGACTGGATCATATCTTTAGAGATCTAAAAGCCATTTCATGCAACAGAGGCAGCGTGGTTTTGATCCTATACGCAATGCTGATATTTACTCCTCTTTTAGTATTTAAAGACTCCTTAGGACCAAGCTTCTTTCAATCTTATTACCAGTACAGTGCTGAAGATGCGACCTTCATCATGGATATTATGCTATTTTCTTCTATTATTACCGCACCAGTACTTGGGCTTATAAGTGATAAAATAGGTAAAAGAAAGCCTATTATCACTTACACACCCTACCTATTGCTTATGTGCTTTTTAGCAATATTTGCACGAGTAGACTTGTTGCTCCCAACATACTCATTCTTTATAACCTGTTCACTATTTGCTATTTTTGGCAGCATTGTATGGGGGTTTTTACTTTCATACTCTGTCTTTAAAGAAACGCATGATCAGCATATCGTTTCAACAGGCTTAGGGCTTATGCAAACGGTAAATATGCTAGGCGGTATCATAGCAACCCCAATGATCACTAGCCTAATAGACCACCTCTCCTCTCCCGCTTATGGATTAACGAATAGCGATGTCTACTTCTACGCCTTTATGATAATTCCGGTTTTCATTGTGCTTGCATTACCATTACTCAAACACATACCAGAAACTAACTGTAAGCAGATTTATGATTAAGACACATGCAAAGAAACAACGTGCTGCTCCTATTGTGATCGGCTGGGTTGTTACCTTCACAGTCATTCTATTTTATGCATACGAGTACTTTTTGCGCAATGCGCCATCCCCTATGCATGACTACTTCCAGTCAATATACCAAACAACGCCCTCTCAGTTAGGCCAAATTGATGCAGCATACTACTGGACCTATATTCCCATGCAGATCATTGTTGGGACATTGATGGATCACTATGGGGTTCGTAAGCCGCTATTTTTAGCTATATTCTCCTGCGTTTTTGGGAGTGTTTTGTTTGGGATAGAAAACAACTATTCACTCGTTCTTTTAGGACGAATGCTCATTGGGTTCGGTTCTGCATTTGGGTTTGTTGCTGTTCTAAAGACCGCTACCTTATGGTTACCCAAACGATACTTTCCACTGGCTGTAGGAATTGCGACATCCCTCGGGATGCTTGGAGCAATATCTAGTCTTGTTATCATTACACTACTAATGAATCAATTTGGCATTGAGAGCACAATTGACCTCTTTGTTTTATTTGGGTTGGTCTTAATGATTACCACTTACTTTATCGTCTATGATAAAAAGCAACCTGCACGAAAATCACATGCAACACGTCGGCTACAGATGATAAAAAAAACCATCACTTCTGTTCTAGGCAACTCACAAGTTTGGTTAGCAGGCTTTATTGGCCTAGCATTATACCTACCCACACAAGTCATAGGTCTCTGGGGTATCCCCTACTTCAAACATGTTCATCACTTCCCCAAGTCAACTGCTGCTTCTATCTCATCACTAATCTTTTGGGGCTGGGCTGTCGGAGGGCCTATCATAGGTGTTATTGCAGAATATGTGAAAAATAGAAGACTAATTATTATTACTGGCGCGTCAGTTGCAGGTGCTATTTTGTACGCACTGTTCTTCTTACCTCTGACTGATAAGTCAGAGATTATGGTAGCAGTCTTTTTACTTGGACTATTCAGCTCCACACAGATCCTAGCTTTCGATATTGCAGCGTCATCTTGTAAGAGGTCTCATGCAGGAACAGCAGTAGCAGTGACGAATATGATCGTAATGTTCGGCGGCCCTCTTCAAGAATTTATTGGCTACATAATTGAAAGCTCTTCCATAGATGGGTCAGACAATTACACACAGCAGGGATTCCAAGATGCATTCATGATAATGCCCGTATTTATAATACTTGCCTGTTTAATCAGTTTACTTATTAAAGATAACTCACGATATGATTAAAAAACTCTACATTGAAACCCATGGCTGCCAAATGAATGTGGCAGACTCTAATACCATTTCTGACTCACTGTTGCAGTCTTTTGATATAGAAGAGACATCAAATATTAATGAGGCAGACATACTCGTGATGAATACCTGCTCAGTAAGAGAGAAACCACAAGAGAAGGTATTTTCTGAGCTTGGGCGTTGGAAAAAAATTAAGGAGAAAAACCCCGGTGCTATTATCGCAGTTGGTGGCTGTGTTGCTAGCCAGGAGGGTGAAGCTATTATTGCCAGAGCACCTTTTGTAGATATCGTGTTTGGCCCTCAAACACTACACAGGCTCCCTAAGCTCATCTCATCCTACTGTGGAAGCAATCAGCCTATTGTGGATGTATCATTCCCCGAGCATGAGAAATTTGATCAGGCACCTGACAGACAGAGCCGCTCTCCTGCTGCTTTTGTTTCTATTATGGAAGGCTGTAGTAAATACTGCTCATTTTGTATTGTTCCCTACACAAGAGGCGAAGAATTTAGTAAAGATTTTAAACTTGTACTTAAGGAATGTGTCACTCTTGCCAAAAAAGGGGTTAGGGAGATAAACTTTTTAGGTCAAAACGTCAATGACTATGAAGGCAGCTATAATGGAAAAACGATCCGCCTAGCTGATCTGATCCAATATTGTGCAAGTATTGAAGGAATTAAGAGAATTCGTTACACGACATCCCACCCTCAAGCATTCACACAAGACTTAATTGATGCCTACCAAAATATTCCAGAGCTTACCTCATACCTACATTTACCCGTACAAAGTGGATCTGACCGTATTCTATCTGCCATGAAACGTGGCTATCAAGTTGCACAATTTGAAGAACAAGTCGCCAAACTAAGAGCTATTCGTCCTAATATTTGTGTGTCTACTGACTTAATTATTGGGTTTCCGGGTGAGACAGAAGAAGACTTCCAGCAAACCATTGAACTAATTAAACGGGTTAAATTTGACCACTCCTTTAGTTTTATATACTCAAAACGGCCAGGAACACCTGCAGCAGATATTCCTGACCCTGTTACACTTGAGGAGAAGAAAGCAAGACTAAGCCAGGTCCAGTCGTTAATCCAAACACAGGCTGATGAAATTAGTCAAGCAATGATTGGAACAGTACAATATGTTTTATTCGAGAATAAATCTAAGAAATCACAAGGTGATATTTGTGGCCGTACTGAAAACTGCAGATATGTTAACGTCCCAGGGGACCCTTCCTTAATTGGACAAATACTTCCTGTGCAGATATCGTCTGCAAATCGCCACTTTCTAAGAGGGACTCTTATTGAATAGGCAGACTCTATCTTGCTTGTTATGCTCAATACTACCCTTTTATATCTAGAACTATTGCAATAGACCTGGCTTCAAAATATAATACTAACAATATACATAGAAGCAAAGGAGTGAGCCGTGATCAAAAGTACAACTACTAGCCAGACATTTAGTAAATCACCTAAAAAACACCCAAGTACAGTCTTTACACTCGATAGGATTAAAGCGAAAATAAAGGGCCTCTATAGTAAAACTCATACTGCTATTATAAGCACTGCAGTTGCACTCACAGTCATTAGTGCTATTACACTGCCTACTGTCTCAGCTCTCCACATAAACCTTGGCCCTTTATCACTATATGAGTTTTATTTCATTGATATTTTGCTCAGGAAGTCTCCATCTCAACTCTCTTTCTCAGGATTTAAAAATCATATAATCCGTGATATATGGGGAATTCTTTACTACGCTTCAATCACTGCAGTCATCACTTCAGCACTTCCTGGCATCTGTGCAGCAATTGGAATCACCCTTCCTGCTATCAACCTTATCTATGTGCAAGCCAGCATACTCAAAACCGTCTACACATACCTATTTATCTTTACTGTAACATGCCTAACTTCATTATGGTTTAAGCGTGCCTTCTATGAGTATATTGGCTTAACACCCATCCTATGCTCTATTATGTTTGCTAGCATCACTAATATTGCTTTTTCATTAATCGTTACCAATCAACTAGCAGCAATAGTACTCTACACTACATCATTACTACCACTGTTATACTTTCTCAATACTGCTTTAGGGAACAGTGAAACTAAAACTAGCGTTCCCTTTATGATTGGAGTGACGTCACTATCCATCCATATTGTAGAAGCTGCACTGATGGTAACAGGACTTGGTAGAGGATTAAAGCTATTAACAAATGCTGCTAAATCACTTTCAAGCAACCACCTTCAAGCACCTTTATTGCTTATAACCACTGGTGCTGCAATCACTAAATGTATTAATGAATTTAATCATGTCAATGCAAGCAGCAGCCAATCAGCCTGCTAATATTAAACAGCGTATGCTGCTAAAGGTGTTAATACACATGAAATCCGATCAACCAATGCTTTCTCATTTAGGTTGTGAGCTACTTGATACTGTCGTTTAAGAGTGTTTAACTGATCATATGCCTGCCATATTTTAATGTCATGACTTGGCTGCTGCTTTATCATTGCTGACACTAAAGTAATGGCTGTGTTAATGAGCGTAACTGGACTCAACTGTGCCACATCTGCTAATACCTTAATTATGCACTTTGACTGATGTAATGAATCATTAAGAATAATAGCTAGGGGTGTATCATCACACTCCTTAAGCATGCTTGGTGCATCAGCGTAAATCAATTTAATCCGATCAAACTCTGGGTGCGTTTGCATACAGTCTAATGTTGTTACGTCGGACCTAATTACCTGTGTCCTGGAGCGAATAGTTTGAAGAAGCTGTTTACTATTATCGGTAATTAGTAAAAATAATGCAGATCCTGGTGGCTCCTCAAGCAACTTTAATAGTGCATTCGATGTTGCAGTATTCATGCGATCAGCAGGTGTGAACACAACTAAATGCTTATCACCATGCGGGCTACGGGATAATCGGTCTTGTACTGCCCTCACTTGATCAATCCGAATGGATACAGACTCTACTGGCATCACTCGTTGTGTATCTTGCTCTGCAATTCCAAGCTTATTTTGAACATCAGCTATAAAAGGCTGCACATCATTGCTCATTTCTACAATATAGGCGTGAGCAAGACAGCCTCTGGAAGCATAATCTAAAAACTGTTCTGCTATTTGATTCATAAGGGTATAAGCTCTTTTAGTTTTTTATCTAGCGCTGATTTTACGACTTCTAATGGTTCTTCACCATCAATTATAATATAGTTAGGCCGTTTTTTGGACAATGCCAGATATTTATTTTGTGCACTTTCAAAAAAAGCCATTTTCTCTTGCTCAATTCGATCAATACCCTCTTGCCTGTCTATAACCCGCTGCATTGCAACATTAGGATCACAGGTTATGAGAATGGTATAGTCAGGCATAGTGTCTGCACAAACAATATCTGCGAGTTTATCAATTATAGCGTCATCTATACCTCTTCCCGCGCCTTGATAGGCATAACTTGCGTCAACATACCGGTCACTAATCACCGTAATACCGGAATCTAGTGCTGGACGAATCACTGTTGACACATGATGACTTCTGGATGCAAACATCAACAGTAGCTCTGTTACCGAGTCTATATCTTGCGAAGGGTCCTTTAACAGCGAACGGATCTCTTCTGCAACAGCGGTTCCACCTGGCTCTCTACTACACTTAGCCTCTCTTCCATGCTTATGGAAATACTGTGCGACCTGTTGCGCAAGGGTGGTTTTTCCAACCCCCTCAATTCCTTCTATTGCAATAAAGTATGCTTTTTCTTCCACATCTACCTGCTTGTACGAAGTTGTGTATGTTTCCACTCGTTTAACCTATAGACTACAATCTAAAAGCAACTAAACTAGCTATCCATTGTGATGATTTCATTAATACTATCAATAGCATTCTGGATTGTCACAATCTGCTCTGCTCGTTCATCTGGAATATCGATGGAGAACTCTTGTTCAAGTGCAATAATGACTTCAACTACGTCTAAGGAGTCTGCTCCAAGATCAGTCTGAAATGAAGCATCAAGGGTAACCTGGCTTTCATCAACACCTAAAACATTTGCGACAATTTCTTGCACTTTTTGATCAGTATTAGCCATATCAAAATCCTCTATTAAATTCCGAGATATTGTATTAAATTATCTTCAGTCAAACAAGAGAATTAAACGGTTATTGGCGCATCTTTATAAGAAAGAACATCTCTTATTGCTTGAGCAAAGCCTTGAGCCCCGCTATTACCATGTGCCTTAAACACCAATCCATTTAAACCAGACAGTAGTGCTGCATGGTGAACAACCGGCAGTATGGAGCTATGGGTCACATAAGGGCTGATATGGTCTAGCAAAGACTCTAGTAGCTTAGTCACACAGTTTCCAACAAAACCATCACAAACAACTAGATCAACGTTACTGCTTAAAATATCACTCCCTTCTATAAACCCTACAAAGTCTATATCAGATGACTTAAAAAGCTCTGCTGCTTCCTTGATAAGCGGTGTCCCCTTACCAGCCTCTTTGCCAACATTTAGCAAAGCAACAGTTGGGTTGTCTCGCTTAATTTCTTTTAATGCGACCTGAGCGCTTACTAGCAAATCTTCAGGCCTTGGGGTGATATTTGCACCCAGATCAGTAATGAATTTCCTTCTGCCTTTGAATATCAGGGAAGAAGTAATTGCTGGACGTCTAACACCTGGCTGCATTTTCAGTATTAAGTATGATAGTGACATTAAAGCTGTGGTACTGCCTGCACTTAACGCAAAATCGACTTCGCCCTTCTTCAACATTTCCAGCATACGGCCCATAGATGAACTAGCACCTAAACTAGCAGCCTGAGCAGGAGTAGAATCCATAGCAATTTGAGACTCTACTGGAACTAAGTGGATATTAGCAGGCTTTGTTGTGAAATATTGAGAAAGCACATGAGGCAAGCCAATTACATAAAAAGATATCTCTGGTGCTAAGCTTGCAATAGAAAGTACTGCTTTAGAAGTTGACTGGGGCGCGTTGTCGCCCCCCATAATGTCAATTGCAAGTTTGCAACTACTCATCAGAGTCTTTGCTATTAAAAATATTTACGCCCTTGTAAAACCCCTCAGGCGAAACATGATGTCTTAATACCTTTTCTCCCGTCACTGGATCAGTGATTACGTTTGAAAAAACAAGCTTTTTAGTCCTACGACTTTTAGCCTTTGATTTTGATTTTCTGCTTTTTTGAACTGCCATCTTCGGTCCCCGTGATTACTAATTCCGTGATTATAACCAAGAATTGTTATAAATGCAACAATTCACGACCAATTTCAGTGAATCGCATTTAAAAACAGCTACTGATAAACCGTCTGGTTTAATAGGTCTAAAATCTGGGTTAATGATGTGACCTTTTCTACATTCGTGATACAAGCCGGAACTGGCAAATCCTCTACCAAGACAACCTTAGCAACACCCGCAGAACTCCCTGCATACATATCTGGCAGACTATCTCCAACCATCCATACCTCATTAGGAGATAATTGATGAGAGGATGCTGCATGATGCAGCATTACGGGAGAAGGCTTAGCCACCAGCTCTTCTGCGACCCATATTGAGCTGATAAGGTGTGTGAGCGCGTGCGCTTCTAGCTCAGCCTCTGTAGAAAGACGTGATTTATTGGTGACAATTGCCACTTGAATTCCATCGGCAGTCAGTGATTCTAGCAGCTTTACACAGCCCGGGTACAATGCAGGCACAGGCATTTTCCCATAAATATAATGATACTCATCCACAAAGTCCTCTTCTTGCACATTGCCGTACAACTCAGATAATAGCTGATGAAATGATAAACCAATCTTACGTTTTATTTTAGCCTTAGGAACAGACTTATACCCTAAATTTGCAGCAGCCTTATAAACCCCTGTTGCAATTTTATCAAACGAGTCAATTAATGTCCCATCCCAATCAAAGCATATTAGTTTTGGTCTATCTGACATTCCCTATCCGTGTACAAGTTAAATTTAAATTACCCTTTTTTTAACAGTTAAGTCAAGTTTTACAGTATATTTACCGTCTTATAACGACATAAGAAAACCGGATATTCTCACATCTCCAACCCACTGATACTACAGATCATATTTCATAATGCTGAATTAGCATCACTCAACCAAGAATAGACGGTATACGTCAATACAGTGCTATTGATCTGCTTGGGATAATTGATCCAATGTGGCACTCAGTTCGTTCGACAAGTCACAAGTCAATACCTGGTCATTTGCGAGGGTTAGTTCTTTTGCATGTAAAAACATCCCAGACATTAAATCATTTTTTGACTGACCATAGCGACCATCACCTAAAATCGGAAACCCAATACTAGCTGCATGAACACGTATCTGGTGAGTTCTTCCTGTCAGTATTTCAGCCTCAAGCAGCGTATAATCTTTAAATCTTCTTAGCACCCGGAATAGGGTAACAGCAGACTTCCCTTTTTCAGAAACAATCACTTTTTCTGCACGATTATTTGCATCAATTCTGAGCAAAGGTTTTGACACTCTTACCTGATTATCTTGGCCCCATTGGCCACATACAACCAGCTGATAAACTTTTTTAACCTGATGCGCACGCCACTGGCTTTGCAACCGAGATAAACTTTGATAACTTTTTGCAATCAACAGACACCCTGAAGTGTTACGGTCAATCCTGTGCACTAAATGTGCATCAGTAAACACATACTGCATGACTTCAATCACCCCAAAAATATCTCGTTCTGACTTATGAACGCAAATCCCAGCCTGTTTATTAATTAACCAATAATCCTCAGTCTCAGCTACAACCATATCTTTAACTTTCTGGATAAGCTGCTCACTAGGAACAATATTCTGAGAGTCATTTATCGGTGTTGGCATAATCAGCACATCACCTGCTTCTAAGCGATAGGTATTGTCTCGACAAACCTTACCATTTATCCTGATTCTACCTTTCCTCAACATCCGATATATATGGGAATTAGGGGTGCTCTTAAATATCTGGAATAGATAATTATCCAGTCGCTGGCCCTCTCTATCCTCAATAATCACTTCTACCATTCTGGTTACACCTACACATTATATCAAAAATGAAAAACATCATTGATGATAGCAGCATTTCATGGTATATTAAAGGCATGTTATTTGGTAGCAAGGAATATTATCCAGCTGTTTATTTTCAAGTTTCGTGAGCACTTCATAGTAGAATTATGCAAGTTGAATAGATTTTTGCTCATTGCTGGACCATTTCCCAGGCTAGTATTGTGAATTTTTTAGGTTATTGAAATGACAAATAAATTAATGTGTATTAACGCAACTCAGCCGACTGAGCCTCGTGTTGCAATTATTGAAAATCAAAAGCTTCTTGCTTTAGAAACCCAAGAGAACGATATGAATCGTTCTTGTGGAAACATTTACCTGGGCACCATTACTAGCATTCAGCCAGGAATTGATGCTGTATTTGTTGACTTCGGCTCTCAGCGCCATGGTTTTCTGCCATTCAAAGAAATTGCGCCGAAGTACCTCACCAAAGATGCGCCAGAAGGCAGCACTATTGGCAGCCAAATTCAAACAGGGCAAACCGTACTAGTTCAGGTGACTCGTGAAGAGAAGTCTAATAAAGGTGCAGCACTGACAACCTTTCTTTCCCTAGCTGGTGCCTATCTAGTTGTTATGCCAAACAATCATAAAAATAACGGCATTTCAAAAAAGGCTGATGCTCAGGAACGCGCAAAACTGAAAGAAGTGCTAGCGCAATTAAAAATCCCTGATGAATTATCTATCATTGTCCGAACAGAAGGCATTAACCGAGGAAAAGACGAACTAGGCTGGGACTTAGAGTGCCTAATTCACCACTGGAATAAAGTACATGCTGCTGCAGAGGGTATAAAATCGCCTGCATTAATCCATCAAGAAGCAGATACCCTAATCAGATCTGTTCGAGACCGTTTAAGAAAAAACATAGACTCTATCGTTGTCGACCATGAACCAACCTACGAAAAACTTAAAATCTATCTCGAGTTAACACGACCTGAGTTTGTTGAAAAGCTATCGCTGTACCAAAACAAAGTGCCATTATTTACTCACTTTGGTGTTCAGGAGCAAATCAACGCTTTGTTCCTTAGAAAGATCTCATTGCCCTCCGGCGGCTCAATTGTTATAGACTACACAGAAGCAATGACCGTTGTTGATGTTAACTCTTCCAAGTCAACTAACGCTAGGAACATTGAAGAGACAGCTCTTAAAACTAACTTAGAAGCAGCACGGGAGACACTTTCACAACTATGCCTCCGAGATATTGGTGGCATTATTGCAATTGACTTCATTGATATGGCAGCAGCAGAAAGCCGACAACAAGTCGAAGGCTTAATTGAAAACTACATCAACTCTGAACGGGCAAAAATTAGATATGAAAGTATCTCATCACTGACAGGATGCATGTATCTATCTAGACAACGTACTGGTCCATCGATCATAGACCAGCACTATATTGACTGCAGAACTTGCCAAGGTCTAGGCTTCCACCGCTCGACCCTATCTATTGCAAACTCTATACTACACAAAGCAGAAGACAACTCAGTCAGCGATAAAGAAAGCACCATCACAGTCCAAGCATCACCTAACGTCTCTTGCTACTTATTAAATGAAAAACGCCAGCATATCCAGCAAATTGAAAGTATGTATAAAAACAGCATTGTTATCATAGCTAATGAACAGTACTGTGATACAAAATATACTGTTAAACGCGCTACAAATACTTCATCCAGCCCTAGCTACGAACAAAAAGAACTAGCAGACTCTATGACTAAGCTTCAACAATACTCGAGCCAATCCCAGCCGCTTGTTCCCCAAAACTTATATAAGGAACACCCAAAACAAAATGGCAGTGCTATTCAGCGGTTTATGAACATTATTCTTCCTTCTAAGGAAACAGAGCCCAAGGTATACAACACTCCTAAAAAGACAATACCACAGGGGGCTGGAGTAAGCCCTAGCAGAGAGCAACACCCACCTAATAAACGACCACGCCGTCGAAACCGCTCTGCAAATCAAACTCGCCGCACACAGCAAAACAACAGCACCCGTCCGCAAACCAGAAGCACCCAACCTACTATACCCAAAGAGCAAGCTGCAAAAACAGCTGATCGCTTAGATGATTAGTAAGCTATAAACAGCAGCTATAACTTTTCTAAAAATAGCTGCTGAGCGTGAACGATCAAGACTTTGGCTTCTCTTATTAACGCCAAGAGCTGGTGATTTCCACTATTCTTTGCCCTGAAGGTGTTAATATAAACTTTATTAGCAGATCTGGATCCTCGTTAAGAATATCTGCCCATTCAATTAGCACAATCTTAGAAGACTCAACAATGAGGTCCCAGCCAATTAGTGATAACGACTCTTCAGAGTCTAATCGATAAAAGTCTGCATGAGCAACCTGAATCTGACCAATGGGATATGTATTAACAATACTGTAACTAGGACTTTGCACATGACCAGAGAACCCCAGAGACTTTAACACCATTTGAGCAAAAGTTGTTTTTCCTGCCCCCAAGTCACCCTCCAAATAAACCACTGATTTAGGCAACTTTAATAGCTGAACAGCGGTATTTTGTGCCAACACCTCAAGCTGATCTAGCTTAGTAACATCATATATAAGCTTACTCAACACCACGCCCATTAAGCTGTTTAATATAGTGCTTTAACTCTTCAATCGACATTTTGATGTCATCGAGGGCTCTATGAGGCGACTCTTTTTTATATAGACTGACACCTATTGAGTCACAAACCATCGCGACAGAGGTAACATCAATCATCCGATAATGCAGCATAGACTCAAACCCTTTCATATGCTCCTTAATAAAACTTCTATCTGTATGAATCGAGTTCCCAGCTAGAAACAAGCTATCTGTAGGTAACGTATGCGATCGAATATACTTAATAATCTGACCTTCAACCATCTCAAGTGATACATCACTATCCAGACATGATTGGGTCAACCCAGAATTGCCATGTTGCTCAATACACCAATCTGACATGCTCTCTAGCACATCCAAGTCCTGGTGCACCACCATTGAAAATGACTCATTGGTGTATGCATGTAATTCTGGAGTTGTCAATATACAAGACACTTCCAAAATTTTATCTTGTTTAACATCTAAACCCGTCATCTCAAGATCTAACCAAACCCAAATTGCATTACTCACATTTACCCCTATAATAAATAGTTATCGCATTTATCATAAATTTATGGCATGATAAAAGCAATAGTAATCATTAAACAGATATGAATACCCTAAACGTAAATGACATTAAAGAACAACTTGAATCACTCAAAGCACAATCTATTGTGGTGTTACAGGTCTCCAAAAAAACGATAATCTGTGACTATATGGTACTAGCAACAGTTAATAGCCACCGACAAATGAAGTTCATTGCCAATTCACTACTCCGAGATTTTGGTGGAAAGCGCCAGTATACTGATAATTCTGCTGATGAAGACTGGGTACTTATTGATCTAGGTGATATTATGGTGCATATTATGACTCCAGAAGCTAGAATTGATATCGACCTTGAATCACTTTGGTCAACTTCTGAGTGAACATTTACATTATCAATGCCAGCCATAATGGATTTGACTGGGCGCAACTTGGCATACAAACCTATATTAAACGAATCCCTCGTTTTGCTAAGCTCCATCTACTACCTATCAAACAGCAAAAACTAGGCTCAATTACCGTTTCTGAAGCCATGCGACTAGATGCCGCAGCAATCCTTGAAAAACTGCCAAAGCAATCTCACGTTATCTTGTGCCACGAAACTGGCAAACAGTATGACAGTCATCAATTTGCACAGATGATTGATAAATCACTGCTAGGTAGCTCAAGCATCACTTTTGTGATTGGTCCTGCTTACGGACTATCCAAAGAAATAATCAAAAACTACCCATTACTTTCACTCTCTAAAATGACACTTCAACATGAAATTGCTGAACTGGTTTTATATGAACAAATCTATCGTGCATTAACTATTATAAACAACCACCCCTATCATCGATAATGAGTAGACTAAGAAACCGTCAGCTTGAATCAAGACTTACCTTTGCTCGCGTTATTGTTGTTATCTCCCTATTTATAGCTTTATTTTCTCTACTACTTGGGAGAGTGTATCAGCTCCAGATTACACAACACACACAGCTGCTGGCGCTAGCCCAAAAAAACAAAACTAAAGATATTAGCTTAATGCCGTACCGGTCGGATATTATTGACCGATATGGGCTGCCCTTAGCATACTACCACACAACTTACCACCTAACGAGCACGCAAGACTATCTTGCAGCACGACTACCTAAGGAACAGCAATATGCGCTGTCAAAACTAGGACTATCCGAGCAGTTATACCCAAATCAGATAATAGCCATTTCAGCAAACTTATACGCATATATCAAAAACCACCCTATTGAAGGGATTTCAGTCAATGAGCAAATTAGCCGTTACTACCCATTCCCTGAGTCTTTTTCTCACCTAGTTGGCTACACTTCAGTCTTACCCAACAGCACAGTACAATACCATGACCCTAAACTTTCATTTATGGAAGGTAAAACTGGTGTAGAACAAGTATTTGATCATTATATTCGTGGAAACCAAGGACAGCAACGCAATTTAATCGATGCAAAACAGTTAATATACCAGTCCGAGGTAATCCAAGAGCCTAAACGATCCATGCCGCTTCAGCTCACAATTGATAGAGAACTCCAAAACTACATCTATGATCAAATTAATAGTTATACAGGCTCTGTAATCGTCCTGAACCCTAATAATGGTGAGGTCTTGGCAGCTGTGAGCACGCCTAGCTTTAACACCAACACGCTCGACAACTTATCTCAGCATGGGCAAGGAGCAATGTTTAACCGGTATCTTCAAGCACTCTACCCCCCTGCTTCAATCATAAAGCCTTTTATTGCAATCAATGCTTTAGAAGATGGCCTTATTGACCCTGACGAAGTGATACAAGACCCTGGGTTTTACCAGATAACGCCTCAAAGCAAGCCTTTCCGGAACTATAAACGAACCGGACATGGTTCCGTTAACCTGAAAAAATCGATAGTGGTTTCAAATGATACCTACTTTTACGCCTTGGCACATAAGCTGGGAATAGACAGAATAACTGACTATCTAGATAATTTTAAATTTGGTCATAAAACCAACCTTGGGCTGCCCAATGAATCCTCAGGTATTATACCTGATGAACAATACCGGAAAAAACATTACAAGAAATGGTTTTCTGGACAAACTATTATCACAGGCATTGGACAAGGAGACGTGCTTTGCACCCCACTTCAAATCGCGAGGGCGACCATGTTACTTGCTAATGGTGGCACTGATTACCCACTGCATATTGTGCCGCAATATATTCTCCCCTCTCCTAAAATTCATTACTTCCAATCAAAACATAGGGAACACATAATCGACGCTATGGTTGAAGTGCCAATATCGGGAACCGCTAAAAGCATAGGGCAAACGCCTTACCAGCTCGCCGCAAAGACCGGTTCAGCACAAGTAGCATCTCTAGAGGAACAGTCCGACTATCACAAACTACCCAAACATCAAAAAGACCATCATCTCCTGATTGGGTTTGCCCCTGCAAAAGCCCCTGAGCTTACCATTGTTGTGGTTATTGAGCACCAACATGAGGCAACACATATTGCCCATAAAATATTGGACTGGTGTTGGGAGCATAACCGGTTTTCAAAAAGAACTCCCAATCCAGCTCCTTGAACCCCGTATCAATACAGGGTACTATGTCAAGGTTAAACATATCATGCATGGAAGCAATGACTTACTTCAAGAAAAGAAACCCTGTTGATTCTCTACTAACCCTATTGGTTACATCTGCTATACTTCTTGGACTTTTTCTTCTTCTAAGCGCCAATCAGTTCTCATACAGCCTACCCATGAAACAGTTGATCAAAGGCAGCCTTGCAGTTGTTCCTCTTTACCTCATATTCTCCATGAAAGATCGTAGTTTTCAAGAGATAACAACCCCTGCTTTCCTATTTAGTCTTATTCTACTAGTTGCAGTATTATGGTTTGGAGAAACGACAAAAGGTGCGCAACGCTGGCTTAACTTCTACTTCTTTCGGTTTGAGCCTTCTGAGTTAGTTAAAATTACGCTACCGCTAGCCCTTGCCACCCATATTCACCAACATGGGATCCCGATTCGAGGAAAGGCTCTTGTCTCTGCAATCGCTATGGTTATCATTCCATTTCTCTTAGTACTGAAGCAACCTGACTTGGGAACTGCACTGATTATACTATTTATTGGCAGTCTTACTATTTTCCTAGCAGGCATCAACAGGAAGATTATCATTGCCAGCATGACTGCAGTCATACTATCTGCGCCACTATTGTGGAACCAGCTTCATTCCTATCAGCAGCAACGCATTATTACGCTGATAAGCAGTGATGAAGACCTACAGCATCATGGCTACCACATCAACCAATCACGAATTGCAATTGGCTCTGGTGGGCTCTGGGGGAAAGGAATTGGGAAAGGCACTCAAGTTCATCTAGGCTACATTCCTGAGCATAAGACAGATTTTATTTTTACAGTACTCAGTGAAGAGCTAGGCTTTATTGGAAATATTGCCTGGATAATGCTTGTCTTATCAATTGGGTTACGCTGTATATACCTTGGCTATAAACAATCGGTCATCTTCAACAAACTTGTCTGTATTACGTTAGGATCAGCATTTATGTTAAATGCATGGATCAATATGGCAATGGTTACAGGTGTATTACCCGTTGTAGGCGTTCCTCTCCCTCTATTAAGCTATGGTGGTACTAGCTTTGTAGCTACACTGGTTAGCTTTGGTATTGTCCTAAAGCTTGGACACACTGACCCTAAACGGCAGCATATCTGGTAATAAAATATTGGTGGCACTATGGTTATACTTTTCTCTCTTCTCAACCTGATCTTCCCTCCAGCGCAAGACTGCTACTTAGAACCTGGAGTCCTAGACCCTCACACCTCCCATGACTTGAAAAACATTAGTTTTGAAGTCTCAGCAGATACCGGGATATCCATTTCTGAGTCACAGCAACTCCTAAGTTGTATCCCAAACAGCCGATACTCACAAAATAGAAATCAATCAGAAACATCCCTCGCCTCGCCACAAGTGTCACCCATAAAAACTGAATCTCTTTATAGCAAAATGAATAAAAGCCTTGTTGACCCTTATCGAATTTCTCAGGGTGGTAAGTTTTATCAAGAACACCTAGCCATATTTCAGGCTGTCGAGCAAGAATTTGGTGTAGACCCGTTTGTGATTACTGCCATCATAGGTGCAGAAAGCAACTATGGGCGATTTACTGGATCTCATATCATCAAAAGCGCCCTAGCAACAGTCATTGCAAACACACCACCTGAAACCCCTATGCCATTTTATGATAAAAATAATAAAAAAAGACGAAGCAGAAAGCAGTACTTTATTGACCAACTGAAGTCACTAGTAACCATTAGCCTAAATACAGGCTACGATATGCATACACTAAAAGGCTCATGGGACGGTGGGATTGGTTTAGCTCAGTTTATGCCCGAATCTTATCAAGCATACGCAGTTTCACCAAAAAACGACTACCCTGACCTGTTTAAGCCTGAGGATGCTATATTCTCAATTGCAAACTATCTTAGTGTTAGAGGCAAGTGGCAGCCCGGTCCTATTGCAAGCTTAGTGACTCCAGCTCAAGAAGTAATTGACGTTATGGCAGATAAAGCATCTATCCCCTTTGATACGATAGTGGGTCATTATACCGACACCACAAAACTAAACCATACACTAACAAACAACCACATACCCTCAGAGCTATATCAATTCACCCAATCAAACAGCAGTTCTGTATACTGGTTAACCTATCCTAATTTTGATGCAATTCGTTCCTATAATCCAAGGCCACATTATGCTATAAATATCCATATACTAACCGAAGCGATTAAAGACCATGTCCGAAACCACTCTGCATAAACTAGTTGACCTTCATCGATCAGGATCTGTTACAGAAGCGATAGAGGGCTATTTGATTCAAATAGGGCATTGCAGTGAACCTAAGGTACTAGCCCAGTACCATGAGCTTCTTGGCATCGCATATGGACAGATTGGAGAACTCGAACAGTCATTACTGCACTTTAAAACCGCCTTAACTCATGCACCTAATGCTCTTAGCATCCAAAGCAACGTAGCCACTTGTTATAAGAAACTTAACCAACCTCATAAAGCAGCAAAAGTCTATCAAGATATATTGGCCCACCACCCTGCTCAGTGCATTCCAATGAATAATCTAGCGAACATATATCTATCACAAGGAAAAACAGAGATCGCAGTTAACTTACTACAAAAAGCAATATGTGTTCATCCTCAGTACTCAGACGCTTATTTCAACCTAGGGTTAGCATTTGCGCAAACAAACAAACCCTCTTTCCTATTTTTCAAGAAAGCAATGGATCTTGGCCACCGTCAAGCACCTTATCAGGTTGCTCAGCATTATGAAAAACAACGATCATTAGAGGATGCAAAGCAAGCATACCAACTCATGATTCAGCATTTCCCCAATCATGCACTAGGACATCATGGGCTAGCCCGTACCTTGCTTTCACTTGACGAGGATGAAGAGGCTATTGGTCACTTTATTCAAGCACAACGCATTGACCCGACCATACCACACCTCATGGAAAATATTGCAACTTACTATCACGTAAAAGGCATGCATGCCAATGCAATTGAGTACTGGAGCAAAACACCTAAAACCGATGAGAATATCGTTGATATCCATTATAACACAGCGGTTGCTTATCAATACCTAAACCGTCATGAAGACGCCCTGGAATACTTCCAAAATGTATTGTCACTAGAGCCTAACCATACCCATACCCATATGAATATTGCAGCTATTGCACTTCAGAATAATCAAATTACTGCTGCATTACAGCATTATGAAACAGCCCAACGTCTTGACCCCAAAAATGCAGATATAGACTTCATTATCTCAGCACTCAAAAAACAAACCACAAAACAAAAACAAGCGCCCAAGGGATACGTTGCCAACCTCTTTGATCAATACGCTGGGCATTATGACGAGCACCTAGTTAACATGTTACGTTATCAACTTCCTGAGAAAATTGAACTTATCCTTTATGAACAGTTCAAACCTAACTCAGATTTATCCATTCTAGACTTAGGGTGTGGAACAGGATTAATGGCCCCCTTACTCACTCCCTTTGCAAAAACACTTATTGGCGTCGATTTATCACAAAACATGCTTGATAAGGCAGATAGCCGACAACAGTACACTCAACTACACCAGTCTGATTGTCTAGAATACTTACAAAAAAATCATACAGACCCACAGCAATCTACTACAGAGTATGAACTCATTACTGCTGCGGAACTCTTTCCCTATATTGGTGATTTATCCCCTTTGTTGCTTGAAGCAATCAATTCATTATCACCAAATGGAATTATTATTTTTAGCGTAGAAACAACTATTGAAACTGAACAATTCCAGTTATCACAAAACGCACGCTTTCAACACAACCCAAACTGGATAACACAACTAGTAATAGGTCATACTCAAGCCGAGATAGTTGAATCAACACCTGTCACTTTAAGGCTTCATCAAAGCAAAGCTGTTCCAGGTCAGCTATTTGTTGTTAAGAAAACAGTCAGCAAAACAACATAAAGTCACACTGATGTAGAGCTGCTCGGCACATAAGAACTTTCTGGTCTAGCTTGGTCAACCCCAAAATTTGCAGACAAAGGGATCGCAACCATTCCATCAAGGTGTTCTTCCGAGGACTTAGTTAATTTTTCTGTATGAAGATATTTATTAAGCATTCCGATATGACGCTGCTGATAGAGGTGATAGCAAAAGGTTGATATAAATGCAACCCCTACCAAGGCTATTCCAACAGCAAAATGGGCAACTGATAAATGTGCTGCAAAATAATAATATGATAAGCAGGCAATACCAGCTGCCATTAGCACTAAAATTGATAAGATAAACAGATTGATTCGAAATTGATTGGTAGACATTTGTTGTTTGCCTTCAACCTGATGAATGAGTGCTAACTGCTCTACCACTTGTTTAGGGCTATTTCTAAATAACAAATTCTTTCGAACTGCTGAGTTTGCTTTAGCCTTATTATAGCAATGTGTTGTGAACTCCTGTGTAGACCTAAGCAGGACACCCAAGGAATTTGATAGCTCAGTTTGATCCATTAGTGTCTCAATCCTAGGCTTAACAGCCAATACCTTTACAGCAGCTCTTTCTTTGAGACTTTTTACCGCTCTCGTTAGGCCGTTAGTTATCACTGCACACGTTGAAGCACTAGTAGCTGCTGCTCCAACTGATGCTGTAAGCTCTCTATTATCTGCAGTACTCGACAGGAAATGTGCCTGTGACGCACGCATACTAGCAAATCCAGCCTTTAGTTCTGCAGCTAAACGCTGGCACTCTTCAGTCTCTTGCTGTAACTTTAAATCTGTGACTAAATCTAGTTGTGTGAAATTAAGATCTAGCTGATGTTCCCAGTTCTCTATATAACGACATATTGCTGTAAGGTGATAGTGTAACGCATATAAATGGTCGCCCAACTCAAACCTGACGATAACATCCATTGAAAATCCCGGATGAGACAACGCAGCTAAGTGCTTATCGATTTGATCAGAATACTCGGCTTTCCAGACATTTTGAATCACGTAACTTTTAATTAAAAGCGCCGTATATTGTTTTTTGCTAGAATCATAACTATCTAATTCACCTATAACCCTGGATCTACTTTCATCTTGGCCTGTACAGTATGCGTTGGGTATAGCCATTAGTTTTTTTAACTCACTCCATCGATCGGTAAGTATCTTTACGTATACAGGCACTGCCATAATAATTCCCTCTATTGGCTCTTAATATACTATCAGCTACCCTGATCTTGGTCAACTAATCGCAGCTTTGCACTTAATAACAATTAGTAGTTTTCTTGTGCTACAGCAAAGTCTACCCGTTGTAATGACAAGTCTACCGTTTTTAACTTAACAGAAACTTTTTGCCCTAAACTATACGTTTGGCCTGATGTTTGACCCTGCAATGACATTGTTTCTTCGTTAAAGCTAAAGTATTCCTTACCTAACATTGAAATATGCACCAAACCTTCTACCGGCTGATCAAGCAATGCCACAAACATTCCAAAATGGGTAATGCTCACAACCTTAGCCTTGAACTGTTGGCCAACATACTGCTCAACCCACTTTGCCTTTAACCAGGCTTGTGCAAACCATGAAGCTTCATCTGCAGCACGCTCAAACACGGAACAATCACTTGCAATCTGATCAATCGCAGTGCTTTCTATAGCAGGTTTTCCATCTAGCCAGTCACATATTGCACGGTGCACAGTAAGGTCAACATAACGACGAATAGGAGAAGTAAAATGCGTATAGTATCCAGTAGATAATGCAAAATGATCTACCTGGGAGGCGCTATAAAAAGCTTGAGACATTGTTCTTAACACCATCATTTCAACTGCATGGCTATCTGGCCCTTCTTTTGTCTGATCTATCACACTTTGTAGATCCTTTGGGGAAGGCTCGTCTGGTAACTGAATGCCATGAAAAGATAAATAGTCCTGGAACTGTCTTACTTTTTCTGCTGTTGGCTCACTATGCGAACGATAAATAATGGGTCTGTGTTGATCATGCATGATCTGACCTACTGCCATATTGGCACACAGCATGCACTCCTCAATAAGCTGATGTGGCCATACTCGATCAACTTCTGTTAAACCGGACACTTCACCACTTGGGTCAAACTGGAATTTCGTTTCATGACTACGAATAATAATTGTGCCTTCGGCCACACGGAACTGCCGTAATACCTTTGCAAGCGCATCTACCTGACTAAGCGGCGTTGAGAACCACTCTGGAATAGATTCTTCTCCTTTCAGCATTCTATCAACTTGCTCATAGGTTAAGCGAGCATGAGAGCGAATAGCGACTTTTGCAAGCCGTGTATTCGTTCGTTTCCCTGATTCATCAATATCAATAACACAGCCCATCGCTAACCGAGTTACCTCTGGTAGTAAAGAACAGGCACCATTAGATAGGACTTCAGGTAACATAGGGATCACATAACCCGGAAGGTATACCGAATTTCCCCTTTTCCGTGCTTCAAGATCTAATTCTGTTTCAGGCTGAACATAATGGGACACATCTGCAATAGCAACATATAATCGATAACCCGATTCTGTTTTTTCTGCATACACTGCATCATCATAATCTTTGGCATCATCACCATCAATAGTCACAAATGGCAAGTGCTGCCATGACTCCCTGTTAGTTGCCTCTTGATCAATATCAGGCTGTGATGCATGGTTAACATCTAGATTTGCCTGCTGACCCCATTCTGATGCCAATGCATGTACATCCTGTGCAATCAAACGCTCAAGATGTGGCTGATAAATATCGCCAAGAACCTCGTGCTCAACAACCTCAATCATTCGGCGAGAACGCTGCTTAGGGCTTCTCTTAACCCTTAGTACCGTATTGTCTGGATAGTTAATTTTGCCCTTCATTACTACCGCTTGTTTTATACGCTGGTCAAACGGAACTAATCGTGGCTTATTTCTACGATACTTCACCACACAAATTAAATGTTTTACGCTCGCGGTATTGATCGAAACCAGTACTGCTATTGAATCACGCTTATATTCTTTTGGAATACGAAGGACAACCTCATCATTCGGGAACAGACCTTGAGCATGTCGCTCACTAAGTATGATTTTCTCCCCTTGATAGATAACAAACAAGTCCCCACCCTTGGCCATTACCTTTTCAGTAATCAGTATCGAAGGCTCCTTGCGGCTCACTACCTTATCTTCAACAACCAACTGCTGGTCTCGTGCCATTGCCAAGATTCGCTTATGCAGCGCACTATCCGCCCATTCAGGGTCTGGCAAACTATTCAGCAGGGCTTCAATATCCATGGGCTCTTCAAGCATTGCATGTATTTTTTCACGTGATGAAATTGGATGATCATTTTTATGATGTTCTTCATCCCTGGTTAGATCTATATTTGATTCTGTCATATCTTCAAGTCGGTAATTCTGAGAAGGCGGCAAATCATGATTGATAATGTCGCTACGATAGAATATTATACTAAAAGTTAATCAAATACACAAGGACAGGCACTATGAATATCCGCTTTTCAACTACGCTAGACAATCAATCAACTATTTGTATTTGCGTGCAAGACAAAAAAATTGATGCTGCAACAGATCTCCAGCTCCCCCGTGACTTAGGCGAGATAGAACAAACAACCTTATATAAAACTGCTGAGCAGACCTACTTACTTGTAAACTGTCCAAAAGATGCGACAATAAAAGAAGTTGGCGGCCACATGTTATCTGCCGTAGCAGCTCACAAGCTAGATAATGCAATGATTGTTCCACCAGAAAAAGGGAAAGAGCAAATTGATGAGTTCTTGCTAGGCATTGAATTGAGCAGTTACCGATTCAATCACTATTACTCAAAGCCAAAAAGCATCGCTCCAAAGTCCGTTCAGGTATTTGATTGCTGTCATGCTGAATCTACCTACGAGAACGTAAAACATCTTGCAAACGGCGTAACGCTATGCCGTGACTTAGTGAGTGAGCCAAGCAACATCCTATCACCGGAAGCCTTTAAAGACCGTATTGTAAAAACACTTAAACCACTAGGCGTGGATGTAACCATACTGGATGAAGAAGAAATCATAAGCCTTGGAATGAATGCACTACACGGCGTAGCAAGAGGCTCTTCAAAACCTCCTTTTGTTGTTGTCATGCACTGGCAAGGTTCTAAAGAACAGCCTGTTGCTATTGCGGGTAAAGGTGTTTGTTTTGATACCGGAGGTATCTCAATAAAGCCTTCAAACAACATGCATGAGATGAAATATGACATGGGGGGAGCTGGTACTGTCACCGGATTAATGTATACACTCGCTGCTAGAAAAGCCAAAGCAAATGTTGTAGGGATAGTTGGACTCGTTGAAAACATGCCTGATGGTAATGCCCAAAACCCAGGCGATGTGGTCAAATCAATGTCAGGACAAACGATCGAGGTACTCAATACTGACGCTGAAGGAAGGTTGGTTCTAGCTGACATACTCACCTACGTTCAGCAAAAGTACCAGCCTAAAGAAATTGTAGATCTGGCAACCCTCACTGGTGCAATTGTGGTAAGCCTTGGCCACGAGTATGCTGGGCTATTCTGTAATAACACCCAGCTTGCTCAGCATCTGATCCATAGCGGCATGGAAACCAAAGAACGTTTATGGCAGCTGCCAATCGGTCCAGAGTATGACAAACAGATTGATTCTGATATTGCAGATATGCAGAACATTGGACAACGGTGGGCAGGCTCAATCACAGCAGCACAGTTCATTGGGCGTTTCATCGAAAATGACACACCCTGGGCTCATTTAGATATTGCAGGTGTTGCATGGGCTGATAAGCCAAATGCCATCACCCCAAAGGGTGCTACTGGCTTTGGTGTGACATTGCTCAACCACTGGGTTGCTAGCCAGCATGAAGCATAATATCGCCTAACTGGCAAAAAGGACAAAAGCCACTCTTTTTTCTGACACATCCTAATAACCACCTATTACCAAAGTAGGTGGTTTTTTTATATCCAAAAAACTAAATGAAAAAAACAAAAGAGGATACGTTATGCCTGACAATAGAAGTTATCCTATGCCCTCGCATACAGCAATAATAAAGGGAATTAAAAATAACCCTGTATTCCAGAGAAACATTCAGGAAAAAGGGTTAGACATGGATGAATACTACAAAGAAAAACTCCAAAGAGGTGTCTGCAGTGGCATTACTGCACTTTTTCTGCAACAGGCTTCTATGTATGGTGTTGAAAAAGGTGTTGAAAGCATGAATAACTTATTGAGTGATAAAAGTCTATTCCAGCAGCTCATTGATTTTCTGATCCAGTATTTCCTTGGTAATGATAAATCTTACCAGCCTAAGTTTAGCGGTTCAGATATCATAGGCTCTTACCAAAGCTCTGAAAACAATGAGCAGGACCAATACAGTCTGACTGACAAACTCATGAGCATGACTTTTCAAGCAGTTGAAGAAAATACACAGAAATTCCAAATTGCTCATACGGAGCTTGCAAGTGCCATAAACTGCATACCCGAAAAAACCATGTGTAGATTATCCGCATTCAAACTCCATGCCACTGGCATTTACAAAGAGAGTGGGGAACTTTATTTTTATGACTCGAATCGTGCAGCCGCTGTCGCAATGACAGCAGATGACATTGCAGAACACATGATTATGAAATACGGCAAGGACTGTGGTAACGAATTTCATCTCATGCTTATGTCAAAAGCCCCTATCCCAACTGAGAGTGTCGAGAAGCTACAATCAGCACAAATAACAAGATTCAATCAATTAGATACCAGCAATTTAAGTGACCTTGGCGTAGAAAAAAAACAACTTGCTTACCGAGGTGTCATCCATCAACTCCCAGGTGACACGCTAGCCGAATGCATCACACGGCTTATTACACAGAGCTTGGGTCCCAAAAATGATAGCATTTCTAAACTGGATCCCGTAACACTACTAGGCATTCTAGTTGATGCCATGCTTAATAAAAGCAAAACTAGTCATAGCCCATTTCCTAAAGCAGCAGAAGAGTCAGCAACAAATGCAGCAATCGCTTTTGTGAGTTATGCTATTAGAGCGGACGCAGACCTCCAGGACACCCAGTCTATGTTCTCAGCACTCTCAAAAAATATTGAAGAAGCAATATCACTTGGCAAAGAGGACTTTGAAGGCGTGCTATTTGATGGAACTGACTCAAACAACTTTAAACTTAAGTCACAAGAGGAGCAACGTGATGCTCTTAATACTCATAATCCCGCCCCCACCGGTACCATAGTTCCAGCTCATCCCCAAGATACCGCTGCGTCCCTCGTTCACGAGCTTATAAGGAAATCCGGTGAGATATACAACCCTGAAGGCAAAGCCGAAGGTGGTGCGCCAATTCTAGATGGTCAAACAGCCGAGTTTCGTCAGCAACGTTTAGAACAAGATATACGGATACTAAAAAAGCTAGGTGGCGATGAAGGTCTCTTTCTAGGTAAGAATAACGGGTTGATCAGTCATAGCCAGAGGCAACAAGCCATAAAAGCATACTTCGTCAGCGAATATGGAGGCCCAACGACAGAACTAGACCGTTTAAAGGCAGATATAGACAACATGCATCAGCAAGATGGAGATATAAGCAAGTTTCTTGGCAACGAGGGAAGGTTAATCAATCATGACGACAGGCAACAAGTTATCAACCGGGAGAATGAACCTGGAAATACCACCCGAAGAGGACCAGGACCCTAGCAAGACATAGAACGCTACTGCGTAGCCGTTCGATCGACCAGTGACTTAAGGCGTAACACAACAAACAAAACAGCTGCCGACTCACATACCTCAAACATATGGTCAGTTAGTAGAGCAAGTGTTAAATAAGTTACCTTGTAGTTTTCCGGAAAGCTAAAAGCCCCTAATAAAGTAGGAATAGATATATAAGGATCTGTGAACATAAAGAAGGGACCAACTGACACAATAGACAGAACCGTTGAAAACCCAAACCCTTCAAGCGTTGCAGAATAAATAGGAAAAATAAGATTAGCAAGCTCTCCCACCCAAGGAAAACAAATAGCGACCACCGTTAGGATTCGGGAGATATTAAGATCCCCACCCTGCTCCTGCTCTACTGCATGCGTGATTAACGGTATTGCTGCTATACTATCGCCCGCTAAAAAGGTTATCAAGCAAACAGGCGAAGCTAGTTTAAAGTATCTTGCATAAGAAGTGCCTAAAAACAACCTATAGATCATTGGAAAAACAAGCACTAAAATTGTGCTAACAAAGCTAAGCGACAACAGAAAGTAGCTCAGTGCCATCATAGAATGCTCAAAACTAGCAATCGTTAAAAACTTGCTAAACACAAAAAACACTAATAGCGGGATGATTAAAAATATATAATCAAACAAAATTGCACTATAACTCTGAATACGGCGAATAACAGGAATAAACCGTCGAAATGATGGCGCTAAATTGATAACAACACCCAAAATAATCGCCAAAAGCATCACTGCAGGAATCAGTATCGTCACACCCAAGTGTTTAACTGAAAACGTAGCCAGTACCGTAGGCTTGTCAGAGTATATAGAAAGCATGCCCCACAGTATCAATAACAAAAGAGTAACCATTCCCCATAATAAAAACACAGTACTCACAAAGCGTGTAGAAAGGGCCTTAAGCTGCTTTTTAGTTAACGACACAATAGCCGACAAAATCGCCAAAAAAGCATTAGGAACAATCGCTAATTGTAATGTTGATAATATGATTTCAACAAACTGATCAGCATATAGATCATGACCTGGAAAAAAATACCATACAAACAGTGCCAGAGAGCAACTAGATAATGACAAGACCTGAGTAAGTGCATAGCGGTTCAATAATATTTTCCCTCAAAATGAAAAAATATACCAATAATTTCATAAACTGTATAGTCTTATATCCGCAAAGTATAAATACTGAAAATAAAAAAGGGTGCCCGAAGACACCCCTTTAAATAGTCTGAAAGCGGTTATTAAAGACCACTCTGACCATTAGCTTCACCCTGAGCATTAGCTTCAGGATTTTGTTCTATATTACCAGCAGGCAGCTTACTATCAGCTTGAGGACCAGTAGGTATAGAACTCTCCTTACTTAGTTCATTAGAAGTAACAGAAGCAGGATCCTTTACAGGAGCTACAGGAGAAGCAGGTTTGCTCTTACCAGTTACTAGAGCATAGATTAGGTAAGCAATCAATGCAGCAGCAAGAAGAGAGGCCGTTACGATAAACGCAGGGGAAGAGGAGAAAGCTGCTACAGTAGCAGTAGTAGTTAGTGTTGCCATATTTATTTCCTAGTTTTATTGACGGCAATATAAATCATCCTAAGGAAGCTGTCAACACTTAAATGAGAAATCTATTTTAGATACGTGATTCCTTTGTTAGCCACGAGTTATCATTGCCAATATCTACAGGATCAGGTGCTTCTCTCTTTTGCATATTAGCTTTTAAAGGCTGAGCTGCTGCAGCAATAGTGGTTGATTGGTCAGCTTTAAGCTCACTGTGAAGGCTTAGGAGTAAACGCCCTAAAATGAAAAGATTTAAAATTATTAATAGTACGGTTTCAATTATTATCATTTTTATACCTCTATTTTTATTAACATTATACCTAAAAAACCCTTAAATGTCAATTCCTTCTTTACATAACATACTGAAAAGAATAAAATAAAACATGATACTCGCGATAGATACAGCCCAAATGACTTACTCAGTTGCCACCAGCACAGGCATCTTTTCTTCGTGGCAAGATATTACTCTTTCGTTGCTTGATCAAACCCATGACATCCCCCCTGCTAATCTAACAGGCATAATCATTAATGTGGGACCTGGTCGATTTAGTGGAATCCGCTCTGGAATAGCCTTTGCACTAGGCCTTGCACGATCTCTTAGCATTCCCCTTTATGCGGTAAGCCACACACAACTGCTTGCGCATAAGGTCCACTCATCGCTACCTTTTACCATTGTAATTGACGCACGCAGAAATCAGGCTTACATACAAGGATTTAATGCCAACAGCCCCACTTCCGATATACAACTAGTAGATACCTCAGTTGCACTGTCACAACAGGACGGCTACCCGGTCTACGGCAACATAGAAGGATGCAACCAAATCAACACTGATGCTGAAGCAATGATTCAGTATTTCAATCAAGCAGCACCGGCCCCCACTCCACTTGATACGGTTGAGGCTATTTATATACGTAACTCTGTCGACTAGCAGTTACCCCTGTGCTATACATGAGCAGTCACACAACCGATAGGAGTATATCATGTCAAAAACATTAGAGGCAGTTAGCCACCTAGAAGACGATGCAAGAGGCTATGGATTTTATTACCCAAATACCGAGCTAATCATCAAACAGATCAAGGATGAGTGTGATGAAGTACTAGAGGCCATTCATCAAAACGAGTCGCCAGAGCGGATACAAGAAGAAATTGGGGATCTTATCCATGCAACAATGGCGTTATGCCATCACCAAGGGTTTGACATTGATGAAACCATCCTAAAAGCTGCCAACAAGTTCTCTAAACGAATGGTTCGGCTCAAAGAAGCTGCGCGCAATGAAGGGCTAGATAACCTACATGGGCAGCCA
>JBDQHG010000003.1:0-39420 GCA_040264995.1 Gammaproteobacteria bacterium
CCGTATTAGCTTTAGACCGCTTATTGCGCCTGATAGGTAGATGTCTAGTTTTTCTTTAAGTCGGTAGGTTGTCTTAGATATATTTTTAATGATGCTATTAATCATAATATTATGATTAACAAGTATATCACGCAGTTGAATAAATAATGTTAGATAAGTAAGTAGGTGTTGGTGCCGAGGGTTAATATTGTGGTCTAGTTGACTAAGCAATTCAATGAACTGATGATAGCGTTTGTGGTGTTGGCTGTTAGCCCAAGGTCTGAACCTGGGCTTAGGACCAAAAAAAAATGCAATCGGCGAGAAGTGTTGGGCTCGCCACTGTAATAGCTGTTTACGTTTTTTATCTTCTGATGCCGTGTTACATGACTTTGCTCTTGATACTAAATTTTTTCTGTAAGGATCAAGAACGCTGTCTATTTGACAATACTGGCGGTCAGGTGTAGGCATAGGTTAACGACTGATGTCAAAGCGTGTTATGTGTATTTCGTTCCCCACCTCTTCTATTACGAAGGTTGGCGCAACAGCACCTGGGAATGAATAAATCTCAGTTGGCGCTAGGAAAATAACTTTTTTACCTGAAGGCACTGAGGGCTTTCTAATAGTCATTGGGAGAGTCGGGTTTGATGAAGTGTTTTTTTCCGAGTATTGATAAGCTTCATTGGCCCAACATGTCCACGTACTATAATAAATTGTTGTTGTTTCCGGTCTATAGATAGTTTCAAATGTTAGATCTTCGTCAATATAACTTTCCATATAGAAAACCCATCTGCCATCAGCTGCAATCGAGAAGCTCATTGTGAGCAGCAGCAGAGTCTTCATGAGTGTTTTCATTTCAGCTTCCTATAATTAATTCCTGGTATAATAGCATAGGGGAATACTTCAGACAAGGCTGCAGTTGGCCAAGTTGCACTAGGTAGTCTCCAGTTTAGTATCGTTTTTATGTGTACGATTGGTTGCCATTTTGTCTAGGCGGATCAAGCTAAGGATACTGTTCCGCTACTATAGTAAGACACACCTTCTATGTGTCATCAAGCGCTACGGAGTTATCAGAAGGTTACTTAGGATATTAATGGCACCGCTGTTGAAACATATACTAGATTCAATATTAACAACTATTTTATACACTAAGGGACTATGCGTTTTATGTCATATCTTGTATGAATCATGATTGTGCTATTTCTAGTAGGGTGATATGATAATAGCGTGAATTCTGGAGTTAAAGCATGCTTGAAAAAAAGCAATTAAGCCAAGGAGCTGGTTTTTGGCAAACAATAAAAAGAGTCTTAAAAAAGAAAACATCAGTTTTAAAAGCCAAGAAGTCTAAGAGCGAAAACTTAGGGCAGCACTTGAATGCAATCGTTCATATCGTTACCGCATCTGCTTTAATTAATGCCTCTGATCAGAGAAAGCCCAAAATTACGGAGTCAGATTACACCAAGACAGTTTTTAGTTTTTTCGCAGCGACACTGCTTATGGGTGTTATCTTATCCTTGATGACTCATACTCCGCTACTTCTGTCAAAAAAAGTGATTGGTTATTTATCATCAGAATTAATTGAATCATATTTCTTCACATTACTCGCAATTAAGTTTATGGCAGAAGTGATAAGCGCATTAGTGAGTTGTGTAATGGGCATATATCAAAAGTATATTAAAGAGACAATGGTAAAAAGTATTCGTGGGGTGTTTGTTGATAATGTAAGCAGCTATAAAGTGAGTGATCAGACGACGAGAGCATATTTTGATGATGTTCCAGCGATTGTATCACATCTATCAGTGATGATTCAGTACGTCATATTTGTATTTTTCTATGCTGCTTATGCTTTGAGTCATATGGATATTAGACTCGTACTAGTAGCTGCATTAATTGGGGGTTGTGCTAAAACACTAAATAAGGGTATTAGCTGTATATACCAAGTCACTTCAGATTTTGCAATGCAAGTTAAAAGCAATGTGCGTACCACATTGGTAACACTCCTTTCTCCTAAAATGTTGGAGAAGATTAAGGCTGTTAATGCATTTGCCAGTTTAAAGTTGATCTTGAAACAAGAGAATGAGTTAATGTTTGATTCACAGCTCAAAGTTGGGATATACGAGGAGTTAGCGACCTTTCTTGCAAAGCTGGTCAAGTCTATCTCGCACAATAGCTATTTGCTCTATTTTGGATTTGCGCTAGCAGCAGGCTATATTACGGTAGTTGAAATGATGATTTTACTACCATTTGCTGAGCAGGTTTCTGAGTGTACTGCTCGTGCGATAAACATACCGATTATTAGTGGCCATACTCAGGTTAGTATCCAAAATCTTAAGCAGTCATGGAATGCAGTGGTAGATAAAGAGTATCAAATTGAGAGCCACTTTAGACCGGTTAAACTTTCTAAGCAGTATTACTTTGCGTATGCAATATTATCTATGACAGTACTGCCACTACTTTTAGTGCTTTTCCCAGCGTTATCACCCAAGGTCGCCCTAGTATTATGGTTTTGGGTATCAGCTTATAGTATCTTCAGGCCCGAATCCTCAACATCTCAAATATTTTGTTATTTACTATTGGTGGCTGATTACCCCTTTAGGTGGATTATGTCGCAATTATATACACAGCCTAGTCGAGACTTTTATCAAAGTACTGGTCATCATGAAACGCTTAGTGCTGCTAGCATACAAAAAACGCTAACTTTTCAGGATGGGACTAATAGTTACCGGTTAGAGGAGTCAGTGGTAGAGCTGACCAATAACCACCTAGAGCCTATGCTCGTTAAAGGTGAAAATGGTATTGGTAAAACCAGAACATTTGGGGGGATAATACCAGGAAAGCTCGACCAGAAAGGGCTGTACCCAGCGGAAAAAAGTATTCACTTAACAGAAAACAGTCAGCTTATGGGCTGGGAGAAACCGGGTGCACTTTATTCAACATGCCTGGCTGAAACCTACGGTATTGATGAAGAAACCATCGGAAGTCAGCTATCGGACTTTGGTGAAAAAACGGGTACGACATACTTAGAGCTTGGCCAAGGGCTACAGAGTGCTATCAACAGTATTAGTGGTCAGTCAGCACCATCTACCGGTCAACAACAGATCTTGAATGCATTAGCGGGTTTATGGAAAGCCGCAAAAGGACACTTCCTCTATCTTTGTTGTGATGAAGCGGTATCAGGACTTACACCGACGAATAAAGAGATATTTTATCACTACATGGATGAACACTGCATAAGCCACAGTATTAAACGTGTGCTTATTGACCCGAGTGTGACGAGTAGAGAAGGGTATACCACTATTTGTGCAGAGCGAGACTTAGAGCAGGGTGTTTGCTTCAATACTGTTGCTTAATTTGAGTCACTACCCAGATAATGGTTGTGATTAGCCTATTTGATAACATATTGCTCTTTCCTCACATTCAACCTGACCCTCAATAGAAGGCTTATAGTTGAACTTTTGTGAGATATCTTTTCGTGCATTTAGGACCCTTGCAAGGATTTCCGGTTGACCCATGTTGCCCAAAAGCGGATTTGCATCCCTGATTTTAACGAGACAGCAAAGGAAGCAAAGGATGCGGCGATAGTCACTTTTCTTAGCAAACATAGAAGAGGTAATCTTGTTAACTGGCACCAGATACCGCATAATTATTGATGGTTTTCGATCATTTTCTGTGATAGACCGACAGGTTTCGTGCATTCTAGTTTTGACATCTTTAATAGAAAATCTTGGCTGCTTCGATATGACTGTAACCGTGTTTAGTCCAGCGCCTTGAAATGCAATATGCCAGCCTAAAAGATCTTGCTTAAGACTGATTGTGGTTAACTGTTTGCAGTTTTCAAACATTTTATCAGAAAGCACTTTAATAGACTGTGATAGGCGAACTGATGTTAGGTTTTTACATCCATAAAATACCCCATCTTCAACAGTTGTGACACTATCAGCCATATCCACTTCTTGAATACTGGACAGGCAAAATGCCCACCTGCCAATAGAAACGACCCCACTAGGAATAATCACAGTATTCAGGTCATAACAGTTCTCAAATGCATTTTCTCCAATATGCTTTACACATAAAGGAATGGTGAACACAACTGGGTTATCCAGTCTAATCGTATACTCTTGATCCGACCCTTTAACCAATTCATCATTTTCTGTTTTTTTATATCAATATCAACGAGTTGCGTCATTCTGGTAAAGATGCAGCGTTGTTTTATAGTCAATCAGTTGAGCGAATGTGGGCTAAAATACCCCCAGATCAGATAGCCTCGCCTCGATACCAAATGTTGCTGCAAACTGCTGGAAATTAATATTCTTCTCAAAAGCTTCTTGGTCGCCAGAGAACATTTGTGTATTGCTAGGGGTATCAGTAAACTCAGGAGATACGGGAAGGCCGTACTGAAGTTTAACAAACACAGTTGCAATATCGCCTATTTCACTGCTGAGTTCAGCATAGGCATAAGGTAGCATTAGAGACTCAATTTTAGCAATAAAGGGCTTTTTATCCCCATCACTTTCTACTGATTGGAGTGAAGATACGTCAACCACAACAGGATTGTTATCTCCATCAACAGCATTTACAGTTGACATGGCAGCAAATAAAACAGATGTTTCAAACTCCCCTTGGAAGAATCGAGCACCTGCACCCAGCTGTAGGTAGTTACCATTGTTAGTGATAAGTAGTCCACAGTCTGCACCAGCAGAGTTTAGGGCGGTTAGCTTGTAAGCACCTGCTTGGATTGTCGCTTCAGTAGCATCTTCCAGTAAGAGGTAACCAGATACAACGGGTGCAATCTGATAGCTGTCAGAAGGTCTCTGATCCTCATCAATGTAGCTAATCTCCAGACCTGTGTAGAGATGTCTAAAGTTAGCAGCATCTAGGTTGTCTTTCGATACCGCAAATGGAGAATTACTATCACTTGGGAAGTAGATAGTATTGGCAGCAATATAGCGCCTAGCATTACTCCCTGGGGTATCCGTATTAATAGCACTTGTTGCGTTAAACTGTGCGTTAGTAAGAGGCAGTTGAGGGATGTTTTGCTCATTATCTTGTGTAATGGCAATAGTATTTAAGTCATAACCAATACGAGGCTTCATTTGAAAACCTGCATGCGTGGTAATTGAGCATGCTAGAATAAAGGTCAGTGTTTGGTACGTTTGCTTCATCATAATAAATATTCTCCTTTATTCATAAACGTCTGTAATGTCAAAGCGGGTTCCAACTGTGAATCGGTTGATAGCAAAGCTAAGATTTCTGCCATAAAGATTCCCATGTTCAATACCAGTGGTTCCTTCTGCGTTATAAGTCGTTAAAATCGAGCGGTATTCAGTCCCAATTCCTGCAATAGCTGGAATCTCGGATTTAAACATATCCAAACCAAAGTGCATACCTGCATATAGGTAGAACTTACTGACTATTGGCACGCTAATATTAATCCCAAAGTCAATGACATTTGTGCCAACGTCACTCAATTTGGTTTCAGGAAATCCCTTGAACAGCGCACCTGTGGTTTGATTAGCAATATCTGTGGTAAACCGAGTGTAGGTAGCGCCTGCCTCTAATTTAGCACCGTTTTGGGAGAAGTAATAGCCACCAGCAGAAACAAAGGGACTCGCAGAAGGAGATAGCAGCAATGACCCTTGAGCATACAGGTAGTCACTCTCCAAAAAGGAAGACACCCCTAGCGCTCCGAAAAAGCCATATTTATCGGTATGTGCATAAGAGGCTTGTACACTAGCAGAAAAACTCTCAGCTGACAGTACAGGGTTTGTACGCCATGCAAGAACAGCAAACTCTACTAGCTTATCCTTATCCGTACTGTACTCTGGAGTGAATATGTTAGTTGCATTCGTAGTAATGCTTTGTCGACTAGCGTCTACATTTGCAGATATCGTAATCGCGTGGGTGATAGAGTGGATAAAAATAATAGATGCAACCATTAAGTTTTTTGTTGATGGCATACTGACTCCTTCATATATGATAATTACTAATAGGAATTCTAATGGGATGTGAGGAGATATTCAAGTATATATCGAAAAAACTACGATATTACTATATAAACAGCACTCGAACCCAGTTTACATGTAAAATGCATTGAAGCGTGCACCAACGGATACAGTGTCTTGAGTGATCCTTAATCGCTTGAGTGCATCACTATTATCTTCAGACAATGCAATTCTAAACTTACCATAGACGGATAAACCACCATCGTATAAGGGCGCACCCTCTGCTTTAATTTCAGCAAAATAGAGTGGCTCATTAATATCCTTAATCGTGATCCCTTCTGTACCAGAAGTATAACTTTGAGTGTGGTTTATGTATTCAGCTGGTAAGGTAAAGGATGTGGTAGTCCCATTTGTTTCTCCATTAGTACCGGTCGTCTTAGGAAACTCGGTATAAGTCTTTTCGAGGGGGGATAAGATATAATCTCCACGCATTTGTGCCACACCAGCAGATAAACCAAACTTACCCTGTCCGTAGGAGATCATTGCACCAAAAGATGCATCTACAGATGCTCCTGGGTTGAATTTAATGAGCTCTGTTGTTGAACGAGATGAAAGAGGGAGAGGGTAGTGTGCATTGGCTGATAGAAATATATCGACATCACCATAGTCATAGACAGCATCCATACCAATATCTAGATAATCAAAGTGCTCCTCACCGTAGATTGCGGATGTTCCAACAGTGTTCTTTCCTTTTTCTAGCATGTCTTTTAGGTTTTCCATTGCCTCATATTCACTGGTTGACATGATGACTGCGTAACTGATACGAGCTTTAAATGCGTTATCAGAGAGGTCATTCCACGCCGTGGTGCTGTCTGCAGGCTGGTCTGTTGTAGATATGCTAGCAGTGGTATAAATAGGCTCTTGATCTTCTGTTGTGGTATCAGCGTCGTTAACACTAGGTCTTTTATATTCAAAAACCATACCTCCTAAGGCCCTAAGTTTGAGGATGACGCCTGCTTGCGGATCTAAGTCACTAGCCTTGGCATCCCAATCTGCAGTTATACTGGAAGCATCAGCAGGCACTGGAGTTACAGGTGTGGCTGTACTTGTTAGCACAATGTCTGTGAATGTCAGTACGGTGTGGGTTGATGCAGCTTGGACGCCATCGATAGCACTGAAACTTCCATCCGCTTTGGTATATTTCAGTAGATGAACATTATCTGTGCTATCAGCCCAGTCTGTACCCGCATTACTTCCTTTTGTGAATATGTGGGATAGCAAAATGTTGCCATTTGTGTCGCCAGTATTTAGTGCAGAGATAACACTCTTTTCATAAGGGTGAGAGCTTTTGTAGCTATCAATAGCCTCAGCTGTATCCACTTCATTATAATCAACAACAATAGCTGCCTCGGTTTCAAAGCTTATATCGCTAAGGCCGACATTCAAGTTGAAGGATAGTTGAGCGTAAGCACAACTGACACTTAGTAAACTCAAGCATACGGGTAAACGTCTCATTTTGATCTCCATACTACGCTTCATCAAGATTTAGGTTTAAGCCAAAGTCATATGAAACATTGGTAGGTTTAGGGTTTGTTAGTACTTTAATATCAGTGGTGGTCAAGTCTTTTTCAGAAATAGTGGTAGAGAAAAAGGCATCAACTTGTTCGGTAAGTCGAATATTTGCAACAATGCTGCTAACAGCATAGTTTTCTTTCAGTGTGTACCGGTGATTAGTCAGGTTGTGGGTTATGTCGGCTACAGTAGTACCTGATTGCGTAAACTTTTTCACGACACTCGTATATCGGTCATGATGGATCCCAAATAGCATCCCTATAGATCCATTTTGGTTTCCTATTAGCAGGCCTGCTTTGCCACTAAGGGTTATTTCAGGGTTAATGTGTAAATGACGTCCCGTGTGCTCAATTTTTTCAACAGGTGATGATGCGCCTAATGCTACCGTAACGTGAAAAAAGTCAGTCATATTGTAGCTTGCATTGACTCCCAGGTTCATCCCAAGGTAGTTAATCTGCTCAATCTCATCTTGCGTATATGCTAGACTCCCTGCTACGTTGGTACCGTCGGTAATTGCTCCATTGCTACCCGAGAGTAACTGGTAATAGTTGTTGTCAGCAAGGCTACCAAGGCTAGTAGAGTTCGCAGGTAATTTATCGCCGGCGGTACTATTATGTCCAGCGAGTATTATATAATAGCTGTCACTGTCTCCACCGGCAACAACGTTGCCAGGCGATGCATATTTTTTTGGATCAAGGGCATTAGGTTGAAAGTTTATTTTGAGTGTGTAAATGTCACTTGTATTCTTTTCGAAGTCCACAATACTCGCTATGGTACTTAGAGCGTCATCTGCCCGCACTGAGGTATATTGATCATCTGAGTCAAAGGTCGATGTCAGACCATCCTGAGGAATCTTGTATATATCAAACTTAGTTGCACCGTCATCTGGTTGTCCTAGATTGGCAACAGGTAGGTAGTAACTTCCTGTTGTTGTATTAGATAAAAAGAGTAGGTTGCTTCCGGGTGTTGCATCGGTAGTGGATGCATTGTCATTGGTCCCAGCCTTCTTTAATGTCCAGCTAGTGTTGTTTGTGGACGTATTGGTCTCTATATAGACACGTCCAGGTCCTTTGTATGCATGTCCAGCGATTGTATCGCCAGTGGTTGTGCTACTAGGTGTAAAGGTATTAGCTGTGTCAGGACTAGCAAAAGGGTTTTTGATGAAGTTTTTGGTGAGGGTCTGTAGATTATAGTTTTGTACTATTTCATTTGAGTCAACAGTATCTATAATGTCAGTGACACCTGCGTTTGTGTTACCTGATTTAGTGATAGCAGTATCGATATCTCCAGTATACGTTGAATGACTAATGGAACCTGTCATTGTGCGCTTGTTAATTCCTAGGCTAATTGAGGGTTTGATACTCAACTTGCTTTGATTTCCGTTACTAAACTTGGCGTTTGCATGAAACGATACCAAGCAGCACAAGGTCATTAAGGCATGGTATGATTTATTCATGATGCTAGCTCCATTAGCATGTATCCTTAGTATCTAGTATCAAAAATTATTCATCTAATGTCAACCAATATTCCTGACTTATCCCGTAGAAAGTGATTTAGGATATCTACGCTTGACTAATGCTGGATATTGTGGACAAATATCCTTAAATTTATAGGTTTATTTGATTATGAGCGCAATTTCCCCGACACGACAAGAAGATTTTCCATTATGGTACCAGCAGGTCGTTGGGCCTTTGGCACAGAATGGTGCGGTTAGAGGAACACAGGTGATTAAACCTCTGGGCTATGGTATTTGGGAGAATTTACAACAAGGGTTGAACCAACGTATCCAGCAAAAAGGTGTAGAGAATTTTTATGCACCTTTATTTGTAGGGATGGATGCCATTCAGGCAGAAGTGAATCACATCGAGGGGTTTGCGAAGGAGTGTGCGGTTGTGACTCACTCTCGTCTTAAGGTAGTAGATGGTAAACTAGCGTTAGATGGTGAGCTTGCAGAGCCTGTGATTATTCGGCCTACCTCCGAAGCTATTATTGGTCCTATCGTAAAAGACTGGGTTGCATCTTATCGTGATCTACCACTCAAGCTTAATCAATGGGCGAATATTGTGCGTTGGGAAATGCGTACGCGGTTGTTTTTACGTTCTACAGAATTTTTGTGGCAAGAGGGGCATACATTCCATGCGACTGAGGTAGAAGCCAATCAGTTTGCACTTGAAATGTTGGATTGTTATCAACAGTTCTTCAAAGAGCAATTGGCCTTGCCGGTCATTGCGGGTGAAAAGTCTGAGCTAGAACGATTCTCAGGTGCTAACCATACCTATACATTAGAGTTAATGATGCAGGATGGAAAAGCCCTTCAGGGTGGCACTAGTCATGACTTAGGCCAAAACTTTTCTAAAGCATATGATATTAGCTATGCCAATGAAGAAGGTGGTGTTTCACATGCGCATGGTACTTCTTGGGGCGTCACTACCCGTATGATTGGCGCAATGGTGATGGTTCATGGGGATGATGACGGCTTATGTTTACCGCCACGAGTGGCACCTATTCAGGTTGTTATTTTACCTATCAACCCTAAAAATGATGATGCTGTAGAAGCTGCCGTAACAGCACTAGAGCAAGAGCTATCTGCCCTTACTTATCATCATAAGCCAGTTAGTGTCAAAGTAGACCGTCGTGCGTTGCGTGGTGGTGCAAAGGCCTGGGACTGGGTGAAAAAAGGCATTCCTCTGAGAGTTGAGCTTGGACCTAAAGATATCGAGAAACAACAATTTTGTGTATCAAGGCGTGATAAGCCATATGGTGAAAAGCAGTTTATTCCTATGTCTGATATAGCGTCACTGGTAGATATGCTTGAGGAGATGCATCAAGGGATGTATACGCGTGCCAAGCAGCACTTACAGGAAAATACGATAGAGATGGGCTCGCTCGATGAGATGCTAGCGCATTTTGATGCAGGCAACTCAGGCTTTGTGAAGGTTCCCTATGCAGGAGGAGCTGAAGAGGAGGCAACACTTACTCAACACAAGATTTCTATTCGTTGCTTGTTGCCAGCAGAAAAAGCAACCTGTGTTTTCACGGGCAAAGAAGCGTATCAAGTTGCAGTGATTGCAAGGGCCTACTAGGAAAGGCGTACTAGTTGAACCTACGTTAGTACAATACCCACCCAAGCAAGTAAGTTTCCTTCTATAGTGTTTAGCAGTGGTGTTAAAAACATAGTGATGAACTGTGTTTGAAAGAGGATGGCTGCATAAATAATATAGTGGCCTATTGGGTCAAAGAGCTTGTAAAATGATTTTATATACCTGGGTAAAAACTCACGAACAACAATACTGATATCCATAGGAGGTAAGGGGATTAGGTGAACAACAGTCAGCATTAGGTTGATTTTAATACCTGCATCAGCGATCGATAGCAAGAAAGAAGAAGTTTCAGTGTTGCCAATTAATTTCCCTAAATACCCGACACCAACCCAGCCTAGTGCCATCACAAAGTTTGAGGCAATTGTAAGTAGGACAATGAGAATTACATCGGCTTTGCCGCGCTTTAAGTAGCCTATACGGACTGAGGAGGCTCTAGCCCAAGCGTAGATGAAGTCTTTATGTCTAAGGATCATGATGATTGGTGCAAGTGCTGAGCCAATCGGATCAAGGTTTTTAGAAATAGAGAAGGAACCTAGTCCAACCATGTGAGCAGTGGAATCTCCTCGTAGCTTGCACAGTCTGACTTTGATTGCTTCACGCCAGCTAACGGCAGTCAGCGTGGGAATTAGCCAGATGGATAACTCAAAAATCCAAGGGTACGTTTGTAACATATGTTGATACCTTTCTCACTCAAGGTTAAGTTTAGAATGCTTATAATAAACTTTCAATCTTATTCTATGAAATTTAGTGCAAGGTTTGATGGAGGGTTTGTCGTGGTAGATGGATATAATGCTTGACTCTATTCGGATCTCGTTGCAAAATATACCCAAATTGCCGCTGTAGCACAATGGTAGTGCAATCGATTTGTAATCGATAGGTTGGGGGTTCAAATCCCTCCAGCGGCAAATCTGGCTCAATCAACTCTGTAATAATTACGCCCTGGTCTCATTTGGGCAAACACTATCCATGATGAACTCATAGTCAATTCGATTATGCGCACCATGGTATAACTCGATATGTTGACAGTATTTGCTTAAGCGTGAAGAGGGTGGTATGACCGAGTCGCCAGGTGTTTGAAACACCTTGCAGGAAGGGAGTAAGGACTGATTAAGTGGAGCAAGCAGGTTGCCAACGTGGTGGTGCGTATCCATTAGCCATAACAAGCCGTATACAAAGCAGTGTGATAAAATATGAGTGGTGTTACAGGGGATGTATGAGCCGCAGTAGATAAGGGTTATCAGTGTTAGGGTGGCAAGCATTGTTATTTTGTATAATGCAACAGGAATCATTACCAGCATATTGCTAACGTTATTATTAAACGGTTTAATAGGTCTTTTGATTTCATGAGCTAGGACAGATGGTAAGTTGTTTGTGTTTGGCAAGCACCTGTAGAACTGGTGCCAGTTATACCAAGCGCCGGACTGTGCTAGTCTAATGTAGACTTGACTAAAAATGATGCCTAGCGCACTGCAGCCTCCTAGAATGATTCCTGTGAGCATGAGGCCATTAAGGGTGTGACTGTTAAAGGCGATTAACGTAATAGCGACTACGGCTGTGTGTACAAGAAAAATAGTGATTTCAATTGCAGGAGCATTCCATAAGAGTTGAGGAAGGCTTGAAAAACTGTTAATGACAGTATACTTAACATTGTCGAGTTTGCTGCGAGCACATGCGATCCCGGTGGCAGCCCCTCCGATGGATACACCAAAGACATAAACCTTTGCACGAGGATAATTTTTTTTATGTTCTGTGATGCGTAGATTGATCGTATCAGCCCAGCCAGAAAGCGAAAAAGGAGCAAGGCTTGAGTAACTTGGTGGTGGGATGATCTCAATGTTGGTCTCGGGTCGAGTAAAAGGGGGTTCATTCAAGTTGATCTCATCACGACCAGGAATGAAGAGGAAAAGCTGGTTTGGATAGTTACTTTCAGCAATAATGGATTTTGTTTGGGGGTTGACTTTAGGCTTCTGAAATACAAGTTGTAGTGGATAAATAAAGGGTGACCAGAAGATCCTAAGCGGAAGAAAAATAATTCGGATTATATATCCTAACGGGAAGTGCACAGTAATAATCGTCCTTGGTCATATTTAGCGATAATCAAATCTTAACATAAAATTTTGTTTGTGCAAATACTGAGCAGTTTGGTGGAAAAAGGTGGGTGAGTTTGTTATATTGAGGCTAGACTTTATAACACACGATGGATGGTGTTTAGCATGAGGTATTTGGTTGTATTATTGGGGCTTTTTTCCTGCATGACGCAGGCAGTTGATGATGTATTTGACGATATTCCATCACAGTTTGAGGGGGTTAATGTATTTTTTGGTGTTGTATCTGACTCTTCAGTAGGGCTGGCAGAGTATGATGTATATAAGTATGCGTCACCAACTATATTTAGTGGATTGATAGAAGTAGCATATCAAAGCGAAAAAGATCTTTGGGTGAGTGGTTTCCTAGGCCATATTGCAATCAGCCCTTTTGAAGAGCAGATATTTGAGAATAATGCTGCAAATAAGATTGAGGTTAAGCACCCAATCGACGCTGGTGTAGGCTATCGGGTTGGTTTCTTATTTAACCCTTCTACTATGCTGGCAGCCAATGTTGGGCTGGGGCTTGCGCAAGAAGATTACAAAGAGGTCGGGCTACGTACAGATAAGCGTTATTACTATGTTGATGCAGGTGTTTCGATGACACTGGGGGTATTAACAACCTGGGGGGTTGAAATGGGTGTGGACTACCGTATGCGAAACGTTGAAAAGGCTGAGTTATTGGGGGGGAAGAAGTATTTACCAGCAGAATATGCCGTTTCCGGAAAATTTGGTATGGTTTATCATCGAGAGCCAGTGTAGCTTGTTTGTTTAAGGTGATGAAAAATACGATATAACAAATATACGGCTATTAGAAAGTTGACGTCTTTGTCCTAGATTGTTAGGTTGTGATAACCAGCGAACGGGTTGGAATAAGAAGGTTTTTATAACTATTATGGGAGTAAATAATGAGGAAGAAGTCTCTTCTACTATTGGGGTGTTTAACAGCATTAGCTAATGCGCATCCTGTCACTGCTGATGTATCTCTTGGTTTCGCTGCTAGCGCTGCCCATGGTACTAAAAACAGTGGTCAGGTATTGCCAGTGGGTCATCTTGATGCTGCACCTAGTGTAGCTATTGGTTTGTCAGCACCAATTTCTGGATCACTAGGTTGTGGTTTGCAGGTTAGCGGTGCTCTAGGCTCAATGTCACAGGTTACTGCTGCAGATATAAGTGCTTCACAGAAGTATGTCGTTTCTGCGTCAGCTGGGTTGTCATACCAAAGTGGTTTATCTGTTTTCTATGCAGGTCCTGCTTTGCAGTATACGGGCATAAGTTTCGAAGGTGAAAGTTCTTCAGAGTCTAAGACACTGGACGGTTTTGGCTTAGCAGCAAGTGTTTCACATCAGGTTACAGACATGTTTGGTCTTCGTGTAAACGTACAGCATGTTTTGAATAAATCTATCAACGATTGGTCTGAGCAAAGCTTTGACCAAGCGATAGGGCAACTGACATCTAGTATGTCACAACTTTCAATGTCTGTTTACGCTGACGTTGATCCTAACTTATTATCTTAAATATAAATTTATCAGGAGAATATAATGAACAAATATTTCACTTTACTTTTAGCAGGTATTGCTTCCCAGGCTGTTGCAGCTGACGTTGGTTTTGGTGCAGCAATGAGTGTTAACGCTTCAACTAGCGCTAACGAAAAAGAAATGGTCGGTGTGACTGCAACTGCAGAGTATGAAACTGCTTTAAGCGAACAGTCTGCTGCTTTTGCTTCTGCAAATATCTTTGTATCACCTTTGTCTTTCCAAGCTGGTGGACCTAAGAATGCTAACTTTGTAGTTGGTGGTACATTCTCTCAACAGGGTTCTCCTGCTTCTGCTCAGATTGGTCTGGGTCTTGAGGTGATTTCACCTGCTGCTGCTGAATCTTCTATTATTGTTGCTCCAGCTATCTTTTCAGGTGCTAAGTGGGCAATTAATGATGATTACGCTTTAACAACGAAAGTTATGCATACGATTCCAGTATCTAGGAAGGGTGAGATTGAATCTTCAATGACCACTGCTTCTTTTGGTATTCAGAAGACAGTTGCTATTGAAGTTTAATTCAATAGTCATTGATTTAAAAGAGGGGGGCTTTGCCCCTCTTTTTTTTGCTTCTATTTTAAGGATAAGCTTGTTAAGGTGGTTCGGACAGTCGGGAGAAATTAATGAAAACCTTATTTGTTATACCAACCCCTATCGGCAATATGCAAGATGTCTCTGATCATATGCGACAGGTCTTGGGTCAAGTAGAAGTGTTATTCTGTGAGAGCATTTCTCATACGAAAAAACTTTATCAGTTATTGGGTATCCCTTTGCCCAGGTTAGTGCGTTATTGGCAAAAAACAGAACAATACGTTATTGATAGTTTGCCTCAGTTATCTGAGAGTCAGTTTGGTTTAGTCACTGATGCAGGGATGCCGTGCATTTCTGATCCAGGGTACTTACTAGTGTCTGCATGGCACGAGAGGAGCTGGTTGGTAAGTGTGGTTCCGGGGCCTTCTGCGTTGGTTGTAGCAGTTGCTTTAAGTGGCATAGCGGCTGAGAGCTTCCAGTTTTTAGGGTTTTTGCCGTCAAAGTCTAAAGCATGTCAATCTAAATTAGCTGTGCTAAAAGATAGTGGTATGGCCGGTGTGTTATATGAGTCTCCTCACCGTATTGAGCGTTTATGCTCAGACATTTGTTCGGTGTATGGGGATTCTCAGTTGATTTGTGTTATGCGTGAGCTAAGTAAGAAGTTTGAGACTTATTACCAAGGCCCTGCTGTGCAAGTTGTGCAGGACTTGAAGTCATCAGTGGTCAAAGGGGAGTTCTGCGTAGTAATAAGTAGAGCAGAGGTTCTGCCGTCTTGGCAGAAAGATGCCGATATTCTTCGGTCATATTTGTCTGTTCTTGATGCATCAAACGCTTGTGCTAAAATACACAATGTCTCTAAATCGAGTGTGTATAACTACTTACTAGACTAAGGTGGGTAGACGTGCTGAGCAGTTTGGCAATACTAGAATGCTTATATTTGTAAACATAAGAAGTGTGCAGACAGGCTGCAATATTGCTATGAAAATATACGGTACCCCTTAGTGAAATATTGCGTTGAATACAAAAGTGAGATTTTGGTTATTTTTTGAGTGAAAATCACAGATATGCACTGTTAATTTCGTGAAACATAGTGTACCCTGATATTGGGAGTGGTTAATTGGGTAGTCGCTGAGTGATCAGAGGAAAGTCCGGGCTCCGCATAGCAGAGTGCCAGGTAATGCCTGGGCAGCGTAAGCTGATGGAAAGTGCCACAGAAATTATACCGCCAGTTTTGGTAAGGGTGAAATGGTGTGGTAAGAGCGCACCGCATATTGGGTAACTAGTATGGCAGGGTAAACCCCACTCGGAGCAAGATCAAGTAAGGTAGTGTTGCTAGCACTTAACCTGGGTAGATTGCTTGAGCTGCTTGGTGACAAGTAGCCTAGATAGATGACTACACTTGACAGAACCCGGCTTATAGATTGACCACCCCATGTTTTAACGAGGGTGAAATGTTAGATAGTACATTTTTGTTTATTATGTTTGCTATTTTCTTCGGCGCAGCCGTACTCTCTACCTTTGCTTTATTTTCTCGACAGTCTCTGATGATTGCTTATATCGTGCTAGGCGTTCTGCTAGGCCCCTGGGGACTGAACATTATCCCTGATGCATCGCTTGTTGAAGAAATTGGGACAACAGGGGTTATCTTCCTACTGTTTTTGTTGGGCTTGCATCTAGATCCCTTGAATATGTTGCACTCACTTAAAAAGACCTCTTGGGTGACTTGCGCTTCTGCGCTCATGTTCTTACTTTTTGGCTATGGGCTGGGAGAGGCCGTTGGTTTCTCAACGATGGATAGTCTAGTTATTGGGCTTTCAATGATGTTTTCTTCAACGATTATCTCTCTTAAGCTACTTCCAAGTGGGTTAGTGCATAACACCCAGGTGGGAGAATTTATGATTAGTATTTTACTAATCCAGGATTTAATTGCGATGTTGGCACTATTGTGGATTCCAGCACTCGATGGCTCAGGTGGTGGTGGTGCACTTATGTATGCAGTTTTAGGGTTGCCATTATTGATTATAACGGGGTTTGCAATTGAGTATCTCATTCTTGCACCATTGTTTGAACAGTTTGAGCGTAATAGAGAGTACCTATTTCTGTTAGCAATTGCCTGGTGCTTGGGAATGGCTCAATTCAGTGAAGTATTAGGGCTTTCACATGAAATTGGTGCTTTTGTTGCAGGGGTTGCTGTGGCATCAGATAGTCGTGTTTCTTTGTATTTAGCAAAATCATTAGAGCCGCTTAGAGATTTCTTCTTGGTGATGTTCTTCTTTTCAGTAGGCGCAATGTACGACTTTAGTTTGGTTCCAGAAATAGCAACGGTACTCATAGTCCTTGTTCCAGTGATGCTGGTTTTCAAACCTTATGCATTACGTGTTTTCTTGGTACAGGTCGGTGAGCCTGTAGCACAAGGCTGGGAGCTGGGTGCTCGTTTGGGGCAGGGAAGTGAGTTTTCACTTCTATTAGTGAAGGTATCATTAGCAGCAGGAGTATTGTCTCTGTCTGCCGCGTCTGTGATCCAGGGCTTTACGGTTCTCTCCTTTATTATTTCATCTTTTTGGGTTGTACGGACTTACCCAACACCTATTTCAAATGTTGGGGAAACTGAACCAAGTTAAAGGATTAGCTTATGAAGGAAAAACTAGAGCCATCTGAATTGAAAGAGTGGCTGGCAGCCATAGATGTTCTTCTGGAGGAAAAAGGAAGTACATATGCTCACGCACTCTTATCGCAGGTCTCAGCTAGGGTATCTGAAGAGGGTAGTACGTGTTCGTCGGATTATTGGAATAGCCATTTTCAGATAAGTTATGATATTGATGTCAAAATGGTCCAAAAAAGCAGTGAGATCGTGCGTTGGAATGCAATGGCTATGGTGGTTCTTGCTGCAGAACATGGCTCAGAGCTAGGCGGTCATATTTCTTCGTATGCCTCAAGCTCCATTATGTATGAAGTTGGGTTTAATTGCTTTTTTAAGAGTAGTGAAAATTCTGTTGGAGATTTAGTCCTCTTTCAAGGACATAGCTCACCAGGAATGTATGCTCGTTCTTTTCTGCTTGATCAGCTATCGGAGTCCCAGCTCAGACATTTTCGTCGTGAGGCTAAGGGGAATGGGATTCCCTCATACCCACACCCATGGCTAATGCCAAACTATTGGCAGTTTCCGACTGTATCTATGGGGCTTGGGCCTCTACAGGGGATTTATTCTGCAAAGCTCATTAAGTACCTGGAAAGCAGATCACTATTGCAAAAGCATAACCGAAATGTTTGGGTGTTTTGTGGTGATGGAGAAATGGATGAAGTTGAATCGATAGGGGCCTTAGGTGTTGCAAGCAGAGAGCTGTTGGATAACCTCATTTTTGTTGTTAACTGTAACCTGGTTAGGCTAGATGGTCCTTGTCGTGGTAATGGTCAGATTATGCAAGAGCTATCAGGATACTTCCATGGTTTTGGTTGGGAAGTGATTAAGGTCGTTTGGTCGCAACCATGGCTAGACTTAGTTGCTAAGGACAGCACTGGTCGTCTGAAAGAGCGATTAATGCGCTTAAATGATGGGCAGTTACAGTCGTTATTTGTTTCGCTAGATAGTTTAATAGCCTGGTTGCGTGAAGATGAGGCTATCGCTCAAATAGTAATGAATTGGGAAAAAGAAAAGTTCCAAGAGTTGGTGCCAGGAGGGCATGATATTCAGATGGTTGCAAACGCCTTCTGTCAGGCAACTCAGGCTAAGCGACCATGCGTGGTATTAGTGCTAACTGAAAAAGGGTATGGTGTCCCCAATGTGGCTGGAAAAAATACGTCACATAACCAAAAGAACTTATCAGAGGAACAAATTAAGTCTTATGCTCAGTTTTTGAAGGTTGATAGGGATCCTCAAGCACCTCTAGATTTCCACCATCCTGGAAAAGAAGATGAAACGTTAGCCTTTATGCAGAAGCAACGTGCTGTACTAGGTGGGCAATTACCCTTTAGACACGAATCAGGTGGAAGCCTTGAGATACCGCCTTTAGCACATTTTGACCCGTTATTGAAGCCTAGCACGGATCGGGAGTTTTCGACGACTATGGCGTTTGTTAGAATGCTGAACTTGATGCTACGTCATGATCCTATAAAAGAAAAAATAGTCCCTATATTAGCGGATGAAGGCAGAACCTTAGGAATGGAGGGGTTGTTTCGTCAGATTGGTATTTATGCTGCACAAGGTCAGCAGTATGTTCCGTACGATAGACAAGAAGTCAGTTATTATAAAGAAGCGAGTAATGGGCAGTTAATTCAGGAAGGTATCAATGAGGCGGGTGCATTATCTATGTGGTTGGCAGCAGCTACGTCTTATTCTGTGCACCAGTTACCATTGATTCCGATATACGCATATTACTCGATGTTTGGTTTTCAGCGAGTAGGGGATCTTATTTGGGCAGCAGCAGATAGTCGTGCTAGAGGCTTTTTGATGGGTGCTACTGCTGGGAGAACTACTTTAGGCGGTGAAGGTTTGCAGCATAATGATGGTACCAGTTTATTAACAGCAGCCACCATTCCTAACTGTAAAAGTTATGACCCTTGTTATGCTTATGAGCTAGCGGTGATTATGCAGCATGGTATGGTAGAGATGTTTCAGGATGAAGTAGATGTTTTTTACTATATCACAATGATGAATGAGAACTACCACCATCCGGTTATGCCTCAAGGGGCAGAAGAGGGTATTAGAAAAGGGATGTACTGCATTGACTCAGAGGAACATGCTGTGGTTGAATTGATGGCATCAGGGACTATTTTACGAGAAATGCAAGCAGCAGCTGTTTGGTTAAGGGAGTATACTAATGTGAAAATCAACGTATGGTCTGTTACCAGTTGGAGTGAACTTGCAAGAGAAGCAACAGAGGCCTCTTTACATAATCAAGTATCATATTTAGACCAGGTAATGAACCATGATGCGCAGTTAGTTGTGGCAGCTAGTGACTATGTTCGAGCACTTCCTGGATTAGTCTCTGAGTCTATATCTAGGCCATTTGTGACACTGGGTACAGATGGGTTCGGGATGAGTGATACACGTCAAGCGCTGAGAGACTACTACGGTGTTTCACAAGATGCGATAAAAGTATCCGTACTCTGGGCGATGGTTGATGTTTCATTGCTTGATCGCTTGGATGCTGAGCGTTTGTGTCAAAGTATACGTCAATCAGGAGAACAGCATCATGACGGGGGGCAGGCATGAGTATTAAAGAGATTGTTATTCCAAATTTGGGAGGGGTCGACTCCAGTCGTGTCATTGAAGTATTAGTCGCGCCAGGCGATCAGATTAAAGAAGATACATCTTTGATTACCTTAGAATCGGATAAAGCGTCAATGGAGATTCCTTCACCTTATGCAGGGCAGGTTGAATCCCTGTCGTTAAAGGAAGGGGATGTGATTAAAGAAGGTGATGTTATTTTGACAGTGTCTGTTAGCCAGCTTGCATCACCAAATATAGAACCTACAGAAGTTGAGTCATTGCCCCAGGTAGCTGATGACCTTGAGAAAACAGTGATAGAGGTAGCAGTACCAACGAAAGAATTTGTCTATGCAGGGCCATTTGTGAGAAGAATGGCTTTTGAGTTAGGCATTGACCTTAGTACCGTCAAAGCAACTGGGTCGGGTGGTCGTGTAACCATTGAGGATATGAAGAGGCATCTAAGCATAGACACTAAGGTTGGCACTACACCGGTCGATTATGCACAGTGGGGAGCGGTAACAAAACAGCCAATGACGAGGATTGAGCGTTTATCTGCTCAACACTTGTTAAATGTCTGGCAGTCGGTTCCACAGGTCTCTCAGCACCACCAGGTAGATATTACTCAGTTAGAAATCTTACGTAAGAAATTAGTTGATCCCAAAGTTACAATGGTTACTTTTGTGATGAAGGCTATGGCACTTATGATGCAGAAAAATGATGTCTACCGCCGTGCTTGGCAGGATAATGATGATTATTGTATTAGAGATTACTACCATATTGGTTTTGCCTGTGAGACGCCAGAGGGTCTGGTCGTTCCTGTTGTTAAGGATGTAATGGATAAGGGTATAGCGGCCTTAGCGATTGAGATTCAGACATTAAGTCAGAAGGCGAGGGATGGTCGTTTAGACCGGAAGGACCTATCGGGCAGTGTTGCAACTATTTCTAGTTTAGGGGGTATTGGTGGTGGTCACTTTACGCCGATTGTGAATGGACCAGACGCACTGATATTAGGCGTGTCTCGAGCTCGGTTTGAACCGGTGTTTGAGGGAGACGAGATTCAGAAGCGGTATATCATGCCAATATCACTCAGCTACGATCATCGATTGATTGATGGTGCTGATGGTGCTAGATTTGTAGTAGGATTAGCTGAGCTATTGAGGCAGTTTGCTGAGTATGATCAGGAAACTATTTTGGAATATAAAGGTTAGGAGAGTTCAATGGATGTGATTGAAACCAATTTAGTCGTCATTGGTAGTGGGCCTGCGGGTTATGCTGCAGCATTTAGGGCGCAGGATTTAGGGGTTCAGACGGTGCTGATTGAAAAGCACGCACAGTTAGGCGGAGTATGCTTAAATGTGGGTTGCATCCCTTCTAAAGCCTATCTGAGTGTGGCTGAGAAAATTCATGATGCAAAATCACTGGGTGCATATGGGGCAGATATCGATGTTTCGCATATGAGTTCTGAAGATCTGCACAATATGAAGAATAATATAGTTAGCAAGCTGTCAGGTGGGCTTGAGATGTTGGCTAAGAAACGTCGTGTACAGACGGTAACAGGCGAAGCTGTCTTTGTAGATAGTCATACACTCAGTGTTAGGACAGATAGTGGTGAACAGACTATTAAGTTTAAACATGCAATTATCGCGACAGGGTCCGAACCAAATCGATTGCCATTTTTACCAGAGGATGAAAGGATTTTTGATTCTACCGGTGCATTAGAGCTAAAGGACATCACGGGTCATATGGTTGTGATTGGTGGCGGTATCATCGGGTGTGAGATGGCAACAATCTATCAGTTATTTGGGGCTCAGGTGACGGTGCTTGAGGTACTACCGAATATCATGATGGGGGCTGATCCAAATCATGCTAAAATTTGTCAGACACAAATGGAAAAGTTAGGGGTAGAGTTCCGATTGGGTGTGAATATTGACCTTGTGAGCAATCAGAGTGATAGCTTGGTTGTTGAGCTTCAAGGAGAGAAGATTACGTGTGATCAAATTCTGTATTCTGTAGGTAGGAAGCCAAACGGTGCCATGCTAGTTGCAGAGAATGCTGGTGTTACGGTTGACGAAACAGGGTTTATTCCTGTTGATGAGTATATGCGCACCAATCAAGAGCATATTTATGCAGTAGGGGATGTTGCCAAAACTCAGTTTGATAACCAAATGTTAGCACATCGTTCCTCGGCCCATGGTCATCTTGCAGCAGAAATTATTGCAGGTCATAATATTCGCTATGATGTCCGAGCGATTCCATCGGTGGCCTATACAGACCCTGAGGCTGCGTGGGTTGGCGTAGGTCCAAAAGAAGCCAAGGAACAAGGCTGTAAAGTAGGAAAGTTCCCATGGATGGCAAGTGGCCGATCGCTTGCAACCGGTCAAGGCATTGGGGAAACCGTTGTATATGCAGATCCTGAAACTGAGCGTATTATAGGTGCTGCTGTGGTTGGACGCCAGGCAGGTGAGATTATTGGTGTGTTTTGTTTAGCCATTGAAATGGGTGCTACCTTGACTGATCTTGCGTTAACTGTGATGCCGCATCCAACTTTAGTTGAGTCTGCATCATTAGCCTGTGAACAAGCATTAGGAACGATTACGGATTTGTAAGGCTGCTTCTACTGTTTGTGCCGTATAGTTAGGCTGGCATAATAGACAGTTCCTGTTCACGTGCAATACGTTGACGCCACAGGTAACAACCAGCTGTTATAATTCCGTAGAACGGTAGTATTACTAGTGAATGTGTAGCAGCTGTGGTTGGATAATAGTGAATAAGGATATAGGTGGGTAACACAAGAAATAACCACATATTACTTGCAGTAATAATCATGCTGGCAAAAGTATCTCCGTATGCAGCTAATAAACTGGCCATTAGGTAGGCAACACCATCTAAAAACATAAATAGCATGACACCCTGTAGACTGATCATTACAGTTTGCTGTAGGGCTGCAGTTTCACCATTAAGTGCAAATAATGCAATAAACCAACTAGGCTGGAAATAAAGGGATGCTGCGATCATAGTCATGAATGTGGTATGGATTGTTAGTGCAGACTGAATCAAACGAGGGATATGTGAGCGTTGGTGTTGTCCTATATAATTTGAGGCCATGGCTTTCACAGCATTACCAAGTTCACTGTATACAAACATAAATAGGATGAATAAGTTTTGTGCAAGTGTGCTAACGAGCATGTAATCTTTTCCCTTGGTGGAAATAATATTCAAAACCGTTGCCCAAGCAAACATTTCACAAGCATGAGAAATAGACTCGGGATAACCCAGTTGGATTGCACGTTTAAGTAGGGATGGGTTAAAGGTTACTTGATGTGTTTTATAACGAGAGCGGTTTTGAGAGCTAAAGAAAAAAGCAAACAAATAAACGCACTGGAACACCATGGAAGTAATGGTTGCTATGGCAGCACCATAGGTGCCCATAGAAGGAATCCAGAGTAAATCAAGCCCAACATTGATGATGTTTGCGAGTACTAGCCCAGAAAAAAGGGTTTTCATTTGATACGTGCCTATGAAAAAACTAGACAGTGCGCTAGATAACGGCCAGAGGATGCCGCCTAGCATAATAACCTGAAAGTAAATAAGGCCATGGTCTACCGCAAATGTGGGAACAATTATGTGGGAGGCAAGGTAGGCTAAGAAAAATACAGAACTACAACCTAGTGAGAAAAATACCATCTGCCAGGTAATTTCAGAAGCTTTTTTGTATTCTTGTGCACCGTTAAACTGCCCAACAAATACTTTTGAAATCCAGGTAATGCCAGTGGTTGCAAACAAAAATGTCCAGCAGTAGTTCATGACTGCAGTGACATGACTCATCATGTCCGAAGAGTAATGTGCTAAAATACTTCTATCGACAAAAATAGACAGGTTAGCAGATAGCCCCGCAAGGATAAGCGGTAAAGCAACCCTTAAAAGCGATAAAATATAAGGAGATGGTGAGGACATAGTTCATTAAAAATAACTTAATATATTATACCACAAAAGCACTAAACCGTCAATTTAGCTCTGTTGACACCCATATTTCTAGCTGATAGTATTGGGCTACAGTTATAATAAGGATGTACATGGTAACTTTAAGAAGGATTCTACCTGATTTTTTCAGCTATATTTCAAACTGTGCCAATGATCTGATGGTGCCGTTCCGAGGTGATGAAAAATCTCCAAATATTTCTAAGATCTTTGATTGGATAAGCCCTAGTCTAAGATGGTTTGTGACAGTAAACTTATTTTTGACGGCTATGCTGAGCATTTTAATGGCAGGCGCTCTACCATTTTTCACATGGGTTGGAGCATCCGTATTGTTCTATAAGTTCATGTATATTGAGTCAGATGAGACTAGAAAAGGATATATGCAGTTAATCCGGTCTGCTTGTATTGTTGCATTATGTATGTTCCCGCACATTGTGCTAGGAGTGAGTTCTCAGTGGTTATATCAAGTGGCTTTGATTGCTTTATTGTCTGGTAAGAGTATTATTCCACAAAAGAATGCTACTGCTAAGGCTGAAAAGCATGATCCATTCCTTGCTAATGCCTTGCTGATTTCCGCGGGGCTAGTAATATATTTAAGCACTAGAGATTTTTTACGAATCTTTATTATATCGCTGGCAGTAGCAACACCACTAGATTATTTAGCCACTAATTTTATGACTTATGTATTGCTACTATTCCCTGTTTTTGCGTTAGCAATAGTCAGTGGGTGGGGGATCAAGCGATTGTTTAATCAAGAAAACCGATCTTTTGGGCAAAGTGTCAGGTACTTTTTTGCAGGTATGATGATTATTATTTTACCCTTGTCGGGTTTTTCGGCCATGTTTATTCCCGCTCCTACAACATTTATATATTCTGTGAATCTTTACGTACAGTACTCATCTCAATACTTATTCAGACAAGGGATTCGGATGGTCATTTGTTTGATGCAAACGCTTTTTGAGGAGCTGACCTTTCGGGCATTGCTCTATAATGCGTTAAAATCAGCAGGACTGTCAGAAGATAAAGACCCTGATGATGCTAAACAAGGTAAGTCTATATGGAAGCAGTTTGGTACCATGTTGCTAATGGGTACAAGTTTTGCGATGGCCCATATGGGCAATCCTGTGGAGACTGGCAGGCAGTGGTTATCAGGATTAGAAAAATTCATTAGTTACTTTTTTAATGTTGGCATAGGGTTTATTGCAGGTCAAGTTTTGACTGGAGGGATTGAGTTAGCCTGGGGGATGCATTTTGCACATAATTTTAAGATTTTCTTATCACGCTATGATAGTGAGGTTGGTACTGGTGCAATAAGGCCTAATCAGGTGTTTACTAATACGTCTGAAACATTGGGTAACATCGACGCAGTTTGTTCGGGGCTGTTACAGGTTGGTGCTGTATATGCGATGAGTAAGCTGTTAAATGCAACATCTTCAGAGCATCAAGAAGAAAGTAAAGCTGAAGTGTGCGCTATTTAATTTAGTTTTTTATACAGAGTGCTGTTGAGTGGTTCGAGTTATTATCTTAGGAGTATGTGGTAAGCTGATGGCAGGGGTTGCAAACCTCGCTGTGGAGAAGGGCTATCATATTGTAGGGATTGATAAGTGTTTTGCTCCTCCTATGTCAGAGATGCTGACTCATCCCAATATTGAGTTAATTAAAGGCTACCCTGAACACATTATTTTACAGCCGAGTGATATGGTCATTGTTGGAAACCAACTGGCTCGCTCTATGGCGCTTATTCAGGACTTGGTTGCTAAACGCGTGCGACTGTATTCAGCACCTGAATGGTTGATGAACTTTGTATTGAGAGATCGTCAAGTGATCGCAGTATCAGGGTCTCATGGAAAAACGACAATTACTTCAATGATTGCGTGGGCTTTGAGTCAAGCAGGGTATGACCCTGGCTATTTGATTGGAGGGGTATCTCCACAGCTTGGTACTACTGCTAAGTTAGGCTCTGGTCAGTACTTTGTGATAGAGGCGGATGAATACGATACCGCTTTTTTTGATAAGCGACCCAAGTTTCTACACTACTGGCCAACGGTTCTAGTGATTTCTCATATAGATTTTGACCATGCAGATATTTATCAATCCTTACAAGAGATTGTGCAGCAGTATAAATACTTGTTGAGGCTTCTACCTAAAACAGGCCAGGTGGTTGCAACAGGTGTTCCTAGTGCGATTACTGATCAGTTAGAGGCATTTGGATTGTCTTATCAGTTGTATGGAGAGAGAGCCCCTCATTCACCAACGGAGCTTTCAGGTTTGTCCCTGAGTGTTCCAGGTGAGTTCAACCGTCAAAATGCAGTAGCTGCATTCCTAGTTTGTCAGCAGATAGGGCTAAAGCCGCTAGAAATCGTTCAGTATTTAAATCGTTTTACAGGCGCTGCTCGCCGTCAAGCGTTAATGTATCAGGGAGTAGTTCGAGCATATGATGATTTTGCCCATCATCCTAAAGAGATTGCTGCAGTGTGTGAAGGAATAAAAGATGGTCAACGCTTGCTGGTAGTATATCACCCTGCCACCTATACCCAAAGAATGGGTAAGATGGATCAAGAGGTAGTTGATGCATTAGCAATGGCAGACCAGGTAATAGTCCTTTTACCACCAAAACATCAAATGGATTGGTCACTATATGAGCAATCGCTAATGTTGGGGTGTGATACAGAGCAGGCGCTAGCTGATTGTGTACAGTCAATTATCCAGCCGCAAGATGTCATTATTGTGATGAGCGCAAACTATTTAGAGGCGTTTTGGGCTGTACTATTAAGCCACTTACAGTTACGTTTTGGGAAACAGGATTGTATTTTACAGGATGAAGCGTTAAGATAATTAGGTCTTAAATGGATTTTATTATGGCACTAAGACCGTGGTGGAAGAATATGATTATTAATTTCTTCAAAAGACTGAACCCGCAGTTCTCGGTTAAAGTCAGTGGTTTTGAGTTAAGCTATAATTACCCTATGGGGGCAGCTGATTTTGAGCGGCAGGGAGATGGCGTAACCCTTGAAATGTCAGTTGAAAAAACCCACCAGTGGTTTGTTTTGCAATGTGTGGATGTTGACTTACTTAGGATATGTAGTCGCCATGCTTATGAGATTCACAGTACCTGGGAAGTGACTGTCTTTGGTTATAAGAAAGCAACAAAAACAAACCGCCTAACACAGCGTGACCTCGCTTTTAGAAATAGCAGTACTACATCAAATCAACGTCGGGCAAACAGAGCACATCAAGAAGTTGAGCAGTCCACCTTCTTTGACTGGAAGCTCGCAAACCTACTAATGGCTATTGTGCTACTAGCGGTGTGTGGTATGTACTTAAGCCATTTACTTCCACATGGTATTAAAACATTAATTCCTGCATTACTGCAGCCGATAGGGCAGATGAGTATTTTAACATTTATGATTAGTTATCGAACCTTGGTGGCTTGGGCGCAACTTCAGCTAGCAATCATTAATGTTGTTGCCATTCGGGGCAAGAGGATGATCTGGAAAGACTATATCTACCCATTTATTCATCCTAGAATCCTCTTTTTTGTAGCGGTTATTCCAGCAATTATCTATGGATACTATCCCGCAATATTCTTATTATGTGCTACAGGACTGATTAGCGTATACGATATCTTGAATGCCCAGCAGTCTTTGTTCATGTTCCATCTCCCTATATGTTTTTTATATTTGAATATAGGTTGTGACTTGCGGGAAGGGCATAAGACTTTTCAGGCAGCATGTGTGGAATTACCTGTATTTAAACTGAATAATGACAGCCGAGCCTTTCGTAAGATAAGGGAGGAAAACTCGCATTTCAACCCTAGCTGTGAACAAGAATTCCCTAGGCTGGAAGGTTAGTTGAGCTTCTCTAATTGTCAGGGGAGATTAGTTTAGCAAAATGCTGTTAAGCTCCTTATCGTCGATGATGGGGGTGTTTAATTGCTGTGCTTTTCTATGTTTAGATCCCGGGTTTTCACCACAGACAAGATAGGATGTTTTGCTGCTAATTTGACTAGAGACTTTGCCTCCATGTGCTATAATCAGCGCTTTTATTTGATCGCGGGGTTGGTTAAAGGTTCCTGTAATCACCAGGGTTTTTCCTGCAAGACGATTGCTGGTATTTGCAGTGGCGCTTGTTTGTATCTTAAGGTAACTCAACAGCTGGTCTAGATGTGTTAGTTCATGTGTGTCATGTAGGTAGTTAAAAAGGCTATGGGCAGTGTTTTCACCGATTCCGGGTATGGCAATAAAGTCATCAGTATGTGCTGTCTTTAATTGTAGGATTGTTGGGAAGTGTTGTGCCAGTAGCTTTGCAGTGTCTTTACCAACATCTTTGATGCCCAGTGCATAGATGAGTCGGTCTAGTGTGATAGATCTGCTTTGATTGATGCTCTTGATAAGATTCTCAGCTGACTTTTGGCCCATTTTAGGTAAGGTTGAAATGTCACTATGCTGTAGTGTAAATAGGCCGAGGGGTCTTAGAATCATTTTTTGTTGGCACATTGTTTGAATGATTTGTTTACCCAGTCCTTGGATGTTGAATGCAGCGCGTGAAGCGAAGTGAATGATTGCAGCAGCGACTTGCTGAGGACACTGTGGGTTTGAGCACCGGATAATGGTAGCCTCAACAGTGACTTTGGTATCACAACTTGGACAGTGTGTTGGTGCTGATAATGGCTGGATACTCTTAGGCCGTTTTGATAAAACAGGCGCGATGATTTCTGGAATAACATCACCTGCTCTGCGGATTTGTACGGTATCACCAATTCGGATATCTTTACGGTGAAGCTCATGAATATTGTGGAGTGTTGCATGCGTTACAACAACACCGCATACAGTCGTTGGCTGTAGGGTGGCAACAGGTGTTAAAGCACCTGTTCTCCCAACACTGAAGTTGATTTCTTCTACCAGTGACTCAGCAGTTTCAGCTGGAAACTTGAAGGCGGTTGCCCATCGGGGGGATTTTGAGCGGTTACCCAGTTTTTGTTGGAGGCCTAGATCATTAACCTTGATAACACAGCCGTCAATCTCATAGGGTAGCTGATGTCTGTTTGTTTGCAGTGCGTCAATGAATTGAGTGACTGCTTCTAAAGACGTGCAGAGCTCAAATGGTGACGGAATCGCAAAACGGTTGTTTTTAAGCCAGGTCATGCGCTGGTGATGTAAACTTGGCGCGCTCGGGTGGTCACTAATTAATGTATAGGCATAGAACCTCAGAGGCCTGTTGGCAGCAATCTTTGCATCTAGCTGTCTTAAGCTGCCTGCTGCAGCATTTCGGGGGTTAGCAAATGGCTTCTCAAGAGATGCGTTCATGGCTGCAAAGTCATCTTTGTTAATGACAACTTCTCCTCTCACTTCAAAGTAGTCAGGAACCTGGGTTAATAGCTGAGGAATGTTTTGGATGGTTCGGACATTATGGGTTACATCTTCACCCACCTGTCCATCTCCACGTGTCAGTGCTTGTACAAGTTTTCCAGAACGGTAAATGCAGCATAAGGCTAATCCATCCAGTTTAGGTTCACAGGTTAACTGTAGGTCACTGGATATACGGTGGCAAAATTGCTGGATGTCTTCCGTATTGAAGCTATTATCTAAGCTTAACATAGCTGTTTGATGACCAACAGGCTCGAAAGCATTTGAAGCGCTACCGCCAACACGCTGGGTGGGGGACTGAGGGAGAATCCATTCAGGGTGGTTGGCTTCAACTTCTGATAGTGCTTTCATCAGAAGATCAAATTCATGATCACTGATGACAGCTTCATTGTTAACATAGTAATGCATGTTATGGGTTTCAATCTCTTCAATGAGTGATAGATACTCAGTCTGTTTTATGTTTGTCATTTCAGTGTGTAGCCATTAGGGTTCTTAGTATTGATTATAGCCACTTGCAGAATAAGCTGCAATCACTGAAAAAGACGAACTGCTAGCGATAATCCTGATTTCTTGTTTAATTTTAACTACTTATGCGGCATACTTTTGGTTGTAATAACAAGGCATAAAACATGAGTCTAACAACTAAGGCGCTTTCTCAAGTATTTGATACTTTTTTCCATAAGCTTATGAGCGTTAAAACACAGGATGAAGCAATTTCCTTGGTTTCAGATACATTTAAAGCTGATCCTAGGGGGGGCCAGTTAATAGATTTTATTTTGCTGGAAAATAAGTTGGAGACTTTCTATCGATTTGCATTTCACCCTTACCGATTTTTCTTGTTAGCTGTTTATGAGTATTTATTAACAAACCCTGAAAAGTTAGTGTTAATTTTTCACCCTGAGCTTCAGAGAAACATATACTGGATGCAGAAGGTTGAGTTTTCAGCTGGTGATGTTCGTTATCCGGAACACTTTGTAGTCTCGGTTGCTAACAAGCTATTGAAAAAAACTGTTTCTTGGTGGGGGTTGCTTAATCAAGAGAAGGATAAGTTGCCTTCGGCTTGCCGCATTTTAGAGGCGGATACTAAGAAAGCAACGGAGAGTGCATTAGAGGTGCTTCGTCCGTTAGTAGAATTACCACAGCCAAGTAGTGAAGCACTACGAATACTTGAGAGTATAGAGAGCGGGAGGACTGATTGGCGGTATCGAGGGTTGCCTGAAGCGGTTATAGAACGTGCAGTTGAGGCAAGAGAGAGTCAAAAAGTATGTGAAGAGGGCTGGTTTACGTTCTCCCCAATGGAAGATTGCATGCGAGCTACAGATAGTGCAATAGAGTACTTAGAAATTTATGTAACCTCATGTCCAGAAGCCAGCAAACTATTGCGTTACTTAACAACTAGTGATACATCCTGGCCTGATCAGCTGGCAAAGGAAAGCTATCTATCTGAAGAGGTGGTATGGTGTGCAGTATCGGCTAGGGATTTACAAAAAAAATATCATACAGTCGCTAGTTTATCAGGTGTTCATACTATTGAACTAACAGAGAAAGACATATTGTCTTGTCTGTTAGATACGCTCCGGCCCCAACGACATCTGCTAGAGGCAGAGGTTTTTTCACAACTAGAAACGCTGGAAGCAAAAATCCTTTGCGCAACACATAGCGAAACTATAGCTTCTGGCCCAGAATTAAAAGAGGCCTTAAAGGGCTACTCAATAGAGTCGCTCAGTGAATTAATAGGAGGTTATAATAAGCCTTTTATTCCCCATTGGTTGCCCCATACATTAAAAAATGTGAGGAAGTTAGCTTTGTCATTGTGCATTCACATAACGTATGGTCGAAGACCAATCTGGTTTTCAAAGACAGCTTTTGAAGACTTCTTTGAAGATTATAGAGCATGGGACTTAGCTGATGTTAGGGACTTATTTAGTTTTGAAGCTGGGCAGTATGAATATCGATCCTCTATTATTGATGCTGCTGTTTTACAACAAGCGGTAGCAGTGTGCAAAGCAGTGGCTAAACAGCCTGTTCGGAATCGTGAGCAAATCATCTCCAAACTAACGTCTGCATTAGGGATGCTTGAAGCGGAGGCTGACGCCTTCAATTATCAGATACAGCGCCTTAATCGAGTATTAGATATGTATAGAGGTTATGTTGTTAAAATAGCAACTGTTAGGCTTGAGCTGTCTATGGTGATTCAGGAGTTAAGATGCCAGATTAGACAGGCTCAATACCTTACAATTTCAGGCTTTCAGAGAGTTTTTGGTAGGGTGGCTATAATGTGGAGCTACGCACATCGTGTGTCAATTTCTACACCAGGGTTACCCTTATTAGCCAGGGCCCGTATATTAGCCCATGTAGCAGGTGATCGGTTAGGGGTTGATTGTGCACATACCGTTATTTGTTATTATGAAAAACGTATTGCTAATATCAGGTCTGGGCAAGTAGTACTAAGGGGGTAGTGCAAACGAATATTGCCTCTTAGTGTGGTGCATTTTGTGCGGGTTTTTCTATGATAAAGTTAGTCACTCTAAAGCCACTTTGCGCAGGGTGCGCTATGGATAAAACAACATCAACCTTGTACTCTGTTGATAGCACCATAGGGAGGCGCACTTGCAAAAAGTGAGGGGACTGTTTCTCTATGCTGACAGGTTGATAGGTGATGGCGTCACAAGGTGTCTGTGTTAAAAAGCACTGGTCGAGCAGCCCATAGCCGGATCCAGGCAGTAAAGACTGAGTGATTTGATTGAGTGCGTTATCATCAAAGTACTCACTAAGGCGAGACTGGTCTTGAGAAAAAGTCTCTGGGTTGAAGTGAAATGCTGCAATGGTTGCTTGTAGAGAGAATAACACAATGTGCTCATAGTTGGGCTCTTGGGGAGCCACAAGCGGATCCGGGGGGGCTTGGGCGCTGGTATCTTGGATAGGTGTGTTACGAGTGACAAGCTGGTGTGAGGGGAAGGGCTTTTGCCATTGAGCAATAGGGTTTATTGCCCAAGCTTGCGATATGACAAAGGGTAGTAGAAGTTTAATCAGCAATTGTTTCACGAAGTTCTCGTAGTTCATCTAAGGTAACGGGTAGCTGTTCTGCTGATCTGAGGTCAGCATCGAAGTGATCTTTTGCTTCAAAAATGACGTTGCACAGGGCATCAAAGTCCTCTAATGGTGTTAATGATTCTTTTGGCTGAATGAAGAAACTAAGGCCATTAAAGCTATCTTGTGCCATAGTCCGAATATCAAAGGTGCCAGGGGAGCTTAATGTCGCTACAAAGAATCGATCCCGATCATGGGCAGGTAGGTGGAATATTTTTTGTGGGCTGTAGCGTAGATGGTGTGCTAAGAAAAACTCAAGTAGGTCACCACCAGCAATTGGGGATTTAGGGATTAGGTACAGCGTAATGATGTCGGGTAGCTTGTCTATGTTGACAGGCTGCTTATAGTCATGACTATCAATAAACTGATTTTCCTGTGGATGTTGAGTTCCTCTTTTGAGAACAAGTAGAAGTACAGCAAGTCCAGATAGTGCTGATGCAATATATACGGGAGGGATAAACATGTTCCTTTGTGCTCCGAGTTTGTTATGATATCTAAACAGAATTTATGGGTAATAGCAAATCTATGCGATTGAGACTAGTCAGTTAAGTTGGTTTCATGGCATAATAATCGCCTAACGCCTTGGTAGCTCAGCTGGATAGAGCAGTCCCCTCCTAAGGGAAAGGTCGCAGGTTCGAATCCTGCTCAGGGCAAGGACTAAATAACAGGTGAGATATTGTGTTTAAAAACGCTAAGCAAAGAAATCAGTTTTTGGGGGGTATGGGACTGCTTGTCCTTACGGTGTTATCATTTTTGATGTACACGGTATGGGCCTCTATGCCTATTGTTCGAGGGAATATTACGCACCCTAGGATTTTGGATAAGGTTGAAGTAACCAGAGACCAAAAAGGGATTCCAAGAATTATTGGGCATAGGACCAGGGATGTTTATTTTGCACAAGGGTATGTACATGCACAAGATAGAATATTTCAAATGACATTGATGAAGCACATGTTTCTTGGTCGTATGAGTGAAATTATGGGGGCGCGCACAATCAAGTTAGACCAATATATGCGTTATTTCAATATAGAGGCATCTGCTCAGGCAAGTTTTTCTAACTTTGGTGTGAGCTTCCAGAAAGATCTTGAATCTTATGCGGAAGGTGTAAATGCTTATATTCAAGAGAACCGAAAAACCATTGAGGCAAAATTATTGGGTCATCAGGTATCACCCTGGAGACCCCAAGACAGTATTGTGATTCAAAAGGCTATCGCTTTTGATATGAGCCGCCATTGGCCCAGAATCATGAGAAACTCAACATTGGTTGCCGAACATGGGTTACAAATTTTAGATGAGTACTATCCTATTGATGAGGTGGTTGAACCTAGTGTTACTGACGAGGATCTCATCAGGAGTCGTCTACCTTATGATATAAACCCTAAAGTATACCCAGATGGACCTAAAATACCTTCAGGTGTGGTTGATTCATTTAAAGATTTTGCACTATTAAATGATACTATTCTTAGTAGCATATCAGCAGATGACGAGACATTATCACCTGGATCTAATATTTGGGCTGTTGCACCAGAAAGAAGTGAGTCAGGTCAGGCGGTTATGGCTTCTGACCCACACTTGAGTTACAACGTTCCTAACACGTTCTATCTGGTTCATTTAAAGTCAGACCAAATGAGTTTAACGGGGGCTTCAATACCAGGGTCTCCTGGAATCATTATTGGACGTAATGAAAAAGTAAGTTGGGGGTTTACGAATAGTCGTTTGGATCAGTCAGATGTTTTTTACGGTAAAGACATACCAGGCAAGGTTGCACGTGAAGAGGTTATAAAAGTAAAAGGTGGAGAAGATAAGGTCTTAACGTACTATGACTCGGAGTACGGCACTATTGTCTCTAAGCCCGGTGCTGAATATGATATTGCATTTAGCTGGACTGGTATGGCATTACAGGATCCAACATTAGAAGCTATTGCACAGTTTTGCACTGCAAGATCGTTACAAGAATTAAAACGCTTCACTCGTAATTTTCATACTCCTTCTCAAAATTTGGTCGTTGTTGATGATCAGGGAAACTATGGCTTGTACGTGGTAGGAAGTATTCCGGATCGTAAGCATTCGGGTAGGATTGCTGTTCCTGCAACACACGACTATCAGTGGAAAAAAACAATCCCACATTGGGAAATGCCATATGCTGAAAATCCCAAGCGCGGTTATGTTATGAATGCTAATAGCCATGTGGTATCAGCTCATTATGGACATAACTTGTCGAAACTTGGGTTTGATGATCTAAGAGCCATTCGATTGGTGAAGATGCTTAATGAAGACAAGATCTTTACTGTGGCTGACCATAAAAAAATTCAGATGGATAATGAGGACCAGCAATGGTTTATTATGAAAGATGCCTTGATGACTACTCAGCCCTCCAGTGATCTGGCTAAGTCAGCATTAGAGGCGCTAGGTGCTTGGGATGGACAGGCTAATAGAGACTCATACCAGGTAACGATTATTAGTGCATGGCAGCGTGAGCTAAGTAAGATTTACCAACCGATTGCCAAAACGGTGCCTAAGTGGGCGAAGCCTGTTCATGATGACTTTTTTGTGAGGAACTCATTACTGTCTAATAGTAGTGTATGTCATACTGATCAGGGTGGTTGTGAAACATTCTTGACTCAGACATTAGAGTCTGCAGTTAATAAGCTAGCGAAGCATTATGGTACGTCAGATGTCACACAGTGGAAGTGGCGTGAGTCGCATAAGGCGATTTTCAAGCATAGTATCTTCAAGAATGTTCCTTTGCTGAAGCAGTTTACTCAGCGGCAGATAAGTGTTGATGGGACAAGAGACAGCTTAAATCGGAGCCGATGGTTCGCGGGTAATGCAGGGTTTATGGGAACCCAGGGCGCCTGTTTGAGAATGATTGTTGACATGGATGTGATAACAGGGGAGTTTAGCATGCCAATGGGTGAGTCTGGCAATATTTTCTCAAAACATTATGATGATCTTTTAGAAGGTTGGGCAAATGGTAGCTATATGACCCTTCCTAGAACACAAGCAAGAGGGCCTGAGGCACAGCTGCTATTTTATTCAGAATAGAATGATTAAGCCAGGTTGCGGCTATTAGTATGCTGAGTGCTGTATGTAAAACCAGCGTGTTTGAACTCGAACCCAAGGCTTAGTAGCTTTGCTGGTGATAGCTTTACCCCTCGGCTGCACTGGATGCGTTTTCGTGGGGGGGGAACTATGAGCCCTGTTTTACTACTAATCAGAGATAGGATAGTATTTAGCGCAGTTGGTTGATAGTCTGAGACAATATAGGTACCAGTACAGTTAAGTAGCTTCATGCATGCCGATACTAAGTCGCTTATATGAATGAAATTCATAATATGCTGCCGCTGACTATATCCTATTTTTTGTTTCTTTATGCGAGCAATCAAGTTGGTGCTATCTGTATATATGGTTCCTAGACGTAATATAGTGTGTGGGTTGGGCTTTAACTGCAGGATGGCCTCTGATTCAGTCAGTACCCGAGCAATTGGGCATAAGGTATCTAGTGGGCTATTTTCATCGACTGTGGCACCATATTGGTTGCCATAAATATGTTCTGATGAGCCTAAAATTATCTTTGTGCTAGAAGGTAGGACTGATAGCAAGTGGTTTAGTCCATGTAAGTATGCCCGTCTATACTGAGCAAGGGTTTGCTTGCTAGTAGTAGAGACTTCAGGGAAATAATAGGCAACTGAGACAGGAGGTATATCATGTGCGGAGAGGTTAAATAGATCCTTTTTTATGGTCACTGTATTTGTGTCTAAATAACGGTTGTTAGTAACGGTGTAACTTCGAATACCAATTGCTTTAAACTGCTTGGTTAAAGCCATAGAGACCGTTTGTGGTCCACAGATCAATACACTTCCCATATGTCATCCATCTAATCCTGATTTATATATCCTACTAAATGCTGCTCTAAAAGTACACAGACTTTCTCGATATGCTCCGTGGATGGAATGATAAGGTCAGCAAAGCTTCTTGATGGTTGGATGAACTCATGGTACATGGGTTTCGTTTTGGTTAAGTACTGTGCAATAACTTGGTCAGTCGTTCTGCCTCTAGTAGCAACATCCCGCTTAATACGGCGTGTTAGGCAAATATCTAGTGGGGTGTCTATGTATAACGAAAGGTTAGCCAGTTTACGCATATTGGGTATTGCAAGGCATAGGAGTCCATCAAGTAATATCACCGGCCTAGGTTTGATGGTGATGGTTGTATCCAAGCGGTTGCACTTTACGAAGCAGTACTTAGGGCACTGTATGGTTTGCTGTTTCTTAAGTTGAATAAGGTGTTTCTCAAGTAACGACCACTCAATGGCATTGGGGTGGTCATAGTTTTGTGAAAGTCGGTCATGTAGTGGAATGTGATCTTGTTTTGAGTAATAGTTATCAGAAGAGACCACTGAGAGTAAATCAGGGTGACGTTGATACAACCACTCAATTAAGAAGGTTTTTCCGCTGGCTGATGGGCCTGAAACTATTACAATTAAGGGGGTATTCATAATCTCTATATTTTCTTATTCACCACCTATGAAAGCAAGTAAAAACTTGTTACATTGACAATCTTAAGGGAGAACAATATGTATTGGGAGTTTTGTTTTAAAAAGATTAAACCTTATCTTCAGCTTGCCCGCTTGGATAAGCCCTGGGGAATGGTTCTGCTTGCTTTTCCAACACTCTCGGCCTTGGTAATGACAATGACTCATTTCGATGCAACGTTGTGTGTGGTGTTTGTGCTGGGGGTTGTGTTTACACGATCTGCAGGGTGTGTGATAAACGATTATGCAGATAGGTGGTTAGATGGTGAAGTGGCAAGAACTCAGCATCGGCCATTAGTATCAGGAACCATATCCCCAAAGCAAGCACTATGGTTTTTGGTAGTGCTAGGTTTAGCCTGTTTATCACTGTTATGGTTTTTGCCAATACCAGCAAGGGTGTTTGCGTTGTTGGCTGCGGGGATGATTGTGCTATATCCGTATACTAAACGATTTTTGAAAGCCCCACAGTTATTTTTGGGTGTAGTGTTTTCATTAGGCATTCCGATGGCTTATTTAAGTCAAGGAATGATGATGGACCTGCAAGGATGGGGGTTTTTAGGCAATATGATAGCGTGGGTGGTTGTTTATGACACTATCTATGCGATGTGCGACTATCGTGACGATTTAGTCTGTGGTGCGAACACAATGGCTGTGGCGCTACGAGGAGATATCTCCAGGTTTGTAGGTTATGGGTATGGTATTTTGTCGTTATCATGGATTATTTGGGGAAATGTTTACCAGATGGGAGGTGGGTACTATATTGCTTTGGTTGGGGTGGTCTATTGCTATTATCTGCAATACCAGCTGGTGGTATCAAAGCATTACTTCCAAGCTTTTTTGTTAAATACTCGTGGAGGCTTGCTGTTATTTTCTGCTGTGGTTCTGGGTGTGTGGGGTCGTTAACGGCTGGTAGCAAGTAGATATAGTGCCCCTTGTCCGCCATCCTTGGGGAGTGCCGGGCAGTATGCATTCACCTGAGGGTGTTTATACAGAAAGTCTAGTAACATTGATTTAAGAACGGGGTAGTTATTGTCAGACTGTTTCCCCTTGCCATGGATTAACAGGTATAGACTTTGTTTATGGGTAGATGCAAGTGCTGTTGTGGCCACAGTCATTGCTTCTTCTTGGGTCATGCCTCGTAGGTGGAATGTTTTGAGGATAGGCATCTTGCCACTTTTTAACTGCTGGAATGTTTGTATTGGTGTTGAAGGCGCCCTATAGGAAGAAGGGGTGGGGTGTTGATAGGGCTGCTTATAATGAATAGACATTGCTTATCAAGGTGACTCGCTTACGTTAACGCTTTTAAACTGATTGTGTAGTGCAGCACCCAAAAATGAGCCTGGATTCAGGTTATTGGATAAATTTCGAAGGACTAAATTACGCTGTGAAAACATAAGTAGGGGTCGACTTTCAGCTGCCGGATAAAGGGCAGCGGCATTAATTAGGAATTGGGGCCTAATTGGAGCTTCTGGCGGGGGAATTTCGGACGTACGTAAAAGTAAGGAGGCAGAAGGTTGACTGTGAGGAGCTACGCGGTGTGGAGAGGTAACTTGATTGACAGATTGCTGAAGGAGTTCTTCAATGATACGTCTAGTTTCCAGGTGGTAGTATTCAACCTTATTGTCAATTAAGGTTTCAATTTGTATTCTCTGGTGTTGTAAGGCTTCTTGAATAATGGATGATAAGGCTGTTGTAAGTTCTGTCTGAGTCGCTATAGGAGTTGGTTCGCCCTTAGCAGGGTGTGTAACAGTTGACTGTTTTGTTTTGGTCGCTTGAAATGAGCTTTTGAGGTGTCTAATAGGATATACAAATGCGGTGAGCAGTTCTAGCATCCACTTAAGTATTAACTTGGTTGTTCCTACAGTAATATGGTAGGCAAGTTGAAAGGGGGCAAATATCAGAAAGGCTATATTACGGATCACTCTACTTATTGACTTTAGCATGTTTCAACCTAACTATTAATGCTTCGTTAATATATCTACAAGCTGTAAAACTGTCAAGATTTTGCCGAAGTTGTTAGGCTATTAGACCTGGTTGGGAAAAGTAATAAAAAAAAACACCCTTAGGAGAATACCGAAGGGTGTTTTTGGGGTTAGTAGTTAGACTCTTATTTTTTATTAGCACCCTTAGCTCTAAATGCTGCTAGTGCAGCTGCAGCAGGGTTTTGTGGTACTGGAGGCTTGGGATTAGAGTTTGGTGTCACTTCTTTCAACCCTGTTGTCTGCTTAGGTGGAATAACCTGCCACACAGATCCATCAGCTGGAGGATGTTCTACAGCTTCACTATCTGGCTTGGGGTTGCTTAGTCTTAGTTTGAGCTCACCTATAAAGTTTTGTTGAGCACCACCACCGGCAGCGTCATCTGCCGCAGTGCTTTGTTGCCTAGCATCTGGGCTTTTCAATGGTGTTGTCTTTAACCTTGCAAAAGGGTTGCTGCTTAATTGAGCAAAAACTGCACCCATATCTTTTTGTTGGCTAGTTGCTTGTGACGAACCTACTGCAG
>JBDQHG010000004.1:0-37907 GCA_040264995.1 Gammaproteobacteria bacterium
CACTCCCCAAGAATTAAGAAAAATTGCGAACGTTCTTAAAAAACACCCGCAAATCATTCTCATTTCAGATGAGATCTATGAACATATCTTATGGCATGAAGCACCAGGACAGAATCTTCTCAATGTGTGCCCATCTCTCTACGATCGAACGATTATCATCAATGGTGTATCTAAAGCTTATGCAATGACTGGCTGGCGAATTGGCTATGCCACAGGCCCTGCTGAGATTATACAACAGATGAAGAAAGTTCAGTCACAAGCAACCTCTGGCCCTTGTAGTATTGCACAATATGCAGCATTAGAAGCACTAGACGGTCACCAAAGGGCAGTTGAGCAGATGACTCAAAGCTTCCATAATCGTCATAATATACTACTAGAGTTCTTAAGTACCTTAGATGGTTGTGAAGTCCATCCTGCAGATGGCACTTACTATCTCTTCCCGAAAGTCACTGGCCTTATTGCAAGGCTTGGCCTTAAAGATGACATTGCACTTGCAGAATACATTCTAGAGAAAGGACGTGTATCGGTTATTCCAGGCAGTGTATTTGGGATGCCTGGATATCTCAGAATTAGCTTTGTAGCTGCGGAAGAGAAACTCTATCAAGCCATTGAGCGTATCCAGAAGCTTTTATTATCAGCTGAACAGTAGGATCTTGACTTATCACTTTAAAACCGCTACTATTTCGAACGATCCTCGGTAGCTCAGTTGGTAGAGCAGGTGACTGTTAATCACTTGGTCGGCGGTTCGAGTCCGTCCCGAGGAGCCACTTTATATCTTAAGCATCTTCTGATAAAAAACACTAGGTTGTCTAGCTATAGAATACCATCTATACTAACCGGGTTGACCTAATCTTGAGTGCTTAAACTCTTAATCTAGACGTTGTCTCTTAGCTACTGGCTCAAAATTGTTAGGCTTAGGTTGTGTCGTTGAAGCTTTCAGCTCAATTAATCGCTCTAGCATCTCTGCTTTTACTGGATCACTATTCTCTAGTCGTTGATGATTGTTGGGGCCTTGCCAAACATCCAAGCACCGCCAAGATTTCTACACAGAGTAGCTAATGGTGCACGTGCAGCATCAGAGAAAACTTTCCGATACACTAAAAGTTTTACCATTCTCATACTCTCAGGAATACGTAGTTGGGCTTTCGATGTACTCCATTTAGCTCATCAACCTCAATGACTCTTTGAAGCTCATCAGCTGCTAAATTTTGGGCTGCATCAAATAACCTATTAACTAATGCCTTGCGGTTAGTTGGTGTGCTTATTTCAGCATTAAGTGCCGCATGAATCACTTGAGCTAATACATTACCTACTGGCACTTCCTCATCATCTTGCAGTACTCTTAACTATGTTTTTAAATGATATCGCTTAATCTGCCAAAGCTCTTTATTTTGATAACACTCCAGTAAACCATGAATATCTAATCTATCACGATAACGCTGTAAGCAACCCGCTGCAACAATATCAATGATACGTTCTTTGCGCTCAGATCTTATTAAGTCTTCATGCTTCTGCCTTAATGTTTCTGCAAATAGAATTTACGCTAGCCTTAACTAACTTTTTATTTCCTGCTTAGGCTTCTGGAGTTCTGCAAGCTGTTGCTCCTTTAGCTCTCTTATAACAGCCTTGTGTAAATTAATAAAGAAGTCTTGATAATCTCGATAACCGTCAAACTTCTGCTTAACCTTATTATCTGACATAATCACAAATGTTGGCAATCCTGTAACCCCTTTAATATTCCGCTGGACCCATGCTCGTGTATTCTGGTCAGAAATATCATATTCTTTAAGCTTGGGTAAAGCACTCTTATTAGCCTCTAACTCGTAGTAAGGAGACACCTCATTGTGCCATGCTTTACAAACCGGGCACGATGGGTGCGTAATGGCAATCAACGAAAGCTCTGAGGCCATCGTGAACGCGCTGACAAAAATAACTAATATCTTCCTTAACATACCTCTTATTATACCAGTCCCTCTTCACTAGACAAGGCCCGTCTACTGCCCTTTTGCCACAAAATGAATTACTGGTTATCTTTGATGATCTTATTGAGCTTATCATACCCCATCAAAGCCTCAGTCCCTGACAAAACCTTCGCTAAATATGCTTGCGCATCTGATAAAGCATAGCTTTGATAAAAGGATAACAAGTCTGCATCCATTGCAGCATGCTTGGTCATTAAGGCAGACTGAATGACCAGTGCTAACAAGTTCAAGTAGTCTGCAGCAATACCTGCAACAGCCTGAGGGTCTTGTGCATGTGATAACAAATACTGGTTAGCTTGATCCATATATTCCTGCATAGTATCAGACACCGGAAGGCTCTGTAATAATGCTGTTAATGCGGCTCCACCATCCTTTGCGATTTTGCGCCCTATTAAATCTAGTGCCTGAACCCCATTCGTTCCTTCATAGATCATGGTCACTCGACCATCACGGTAATACTGCTCACATAACCCATCAGCAACATAACCCATCCCTCCCATAGTTTGCATCGCTAATGAGATATTATCCATACTCCTTTCTGTCACATAGCTTTTAATAACGGGCGTTAATAGGCCGACAAAGGCATCATTTTTCTGATCAAGGTAATAACTGCAAAGTCCAATCAACTGACGCATTGCAATATTGGTTGACTCCATAATCATCAGCATTCTTCTTACATCTGGATGCACCAATATCAAATCAGCTGATGCATTATGGTCCACCATGTTTGGCTCAAGGGACCTAGACTGTCTTCTTTGAGAGGCAAAGGCTAATGCTTGTTGATAGGCAACTTCAGCAACGCCAAGTCCCTGAACCCCAACGCCAATTCTGGCAGGGTTCATCATCTGGAACATAGCACGCATTCCACCATGCTTCTCTCCCACTAACCAACCTTTTGCTTCTTCAAAATTCAGTACTGCCGTTGGAGACCCCATTTGTCCCATCTTATGTTCCAGTCCACCACAAAACACTTTATTTCGTGTACCATCAGGCAATACCTTAGGCACTAAGAACAAGCTAATTCCCTTTGTTCCTTCAGGTGCTTCGGGGGTTTTAGCTAACACCAAATGAATAATGTTTTCTGCTAAGTCATGCTCCCCAAATGTAATCCACATCTTAGAACCTGACAGCAAATAATGATCATCTATAGGCTTTGCCATGGTTTTAATTAACCCTAAGTCTGTCCCGCATTGAGATTCGGTTAAACACATCGTACCAGAATAAATTCCTTGGCACATTTTGGTCACATAATTTGACTTCAGTGACTCATCTGCGTTTCCCACCAATGTCTCTAATGCACCGTTGGTTAACATCGGACAGGTACTCAACGATAAATTACCAGATGCAAGCATCTCTGAAACCATATGGTGTAGAACCCAAGGGGCACCACCCCCACCGTACTCCTGGTCTAATGCCAAGGAAGCATAGCCGTTCTCACACAATGTTTTATAGACTGACTGGAAGGAATCTGAAACCTTAACAGACTTTGTTGCTGGATCATAGACTACCCCGTCTTTATCTCCAATCTGGTTTGTTGGCCACAACGCCTCTTCACAAAAACTGGCAACCGCTTTAAGAATTTGCATCATGGTATCTAAATCATACTCCTCATGCTCAGCTGCAAACTGTTTTAACACCTTTTCATACTCATCAATGGGTGCTTTATACATCCTCTCTCTCCTTATCACACATCATATGCTCATATTCATTATAGTACGCTTGCAGTATTTGACCGAAAATATTACCATTAAACAGCTTATTTAATTAAAAACAGGATGTAATGATGACAGACAATCGCAAAAGTGACAGCTTTGGTAGTGTAGAAATTCCAGAAGGTGCATATTGGGGGCCCCAAACACAACGTGCTATCAACAACTTTGCTATTGGTCATGAGCTCATGCCACTTGAAGTTATTCATGCCTATGCTAGCTTAAAACAAGCATGCGCCCATGCAAACCATCAACAGTCTGTACTGACTGAGCAGCAGTTTTCAGCTATCAATGAAGCTTGTGAAGCCATATTTAACGCCCAGCTAGATGACCAGTTCCCATTGAGTGTATGGCAAACAGGAAGCGGCACACAAACGAATATGAATGTCAATGAAGTGATCTGTCATTTTGCGAATCAGAGTTTAGGTGACACAGAAGATACTCTCCACCCAAATGACCATGTTAATGCCCAGCAGTCCTCAAATGATACGTTCCCAGCCGCGATGCACATTGCGTTATGCAAAGCGCTTATCTTAGATGTCCTTCCCACCCTAGTAAACTTCAAATCAGCTATTGAAGAGAAGATCAACGCATTTGAAGGCATTATCCGAATTGGACGTACACACTTACAAGATGCTGTGCCGATTTCACTACCCCAGTCTTTTTCAGCTTACCACCAGTTCATATCCGACTCAATTGACACACTCCATCAGAGTCTAGATGCGCTATATCAACTACCTTTAGGGGGTACTGCAGTCGGTACAGGGATCAACACACAAGATGGATTTGCACAACTTGCCGTCGACCACCTAGCACAACAGCTTAATATGCCATTTGTGGTTTCAGACAACCCCTATGCGATTTTGTCCAGTCACACTGCTATAACCGAACTCAGCAGCCACCTAGCAACCCTTGCTACGAACCTGAACAAAATGGCCAACGACATCCGTCTTCTAGGCTCAGGTCCTCGCTGTGGCATTGGTGAACTGCTACTACCCAGCAACGAACCAGGATCCTCTATTATGCCTGGAAAAGTCAACCCTACCCAGTGTGAAGCACTGTCACAGGTTTGCCTACAAGTCATGGCAAACCACCAACTGACACTCATGGCCAACAGCCAAGGGCATCTAGAGCTCAACACTTACAAGCCCGTTATCATTCACAATGTGCTTCAATCCTGTCAGCTCTTAAACGATAGCTGTCATAGTTTTCAGACCCATTTACTTGAAGGACTCACTGCAAACACCGATACAATTTCAGAAAACCTATCACGCTCGCTCATGCTGATTACCGCCCTAAAGCCTATTATTGGCTACGATAACTGCACTAAAATTGCATTACATGCACACGAGCATAACCTCACCCTCAAAGAATCGGCCGCTAAGCTAGACCTTGTCTCGGAAACAGAGTTTGATGAGCATGTTGACCCCACCAAAATGGTCTGATACACCCGCAAGCTTGGATAGCCCATAGGCCTAGTCACGATATACTAAGCGTCTTCGCTGACACTAAGTGAAATATCATAGGATGTATATTTACGGATATTAATCACCCCAGAGTCTAGCAATAGATACTGCCCTTTTATGCCTAATAAATGGCCCTTAACCTCTCGCTCTTTCGCTAAATCAAGTGACTTAATAGGGCCCTGGAATGGTAGTGGGTATGTAAACTGCATAACCTCAGGCGGGATAATCTCAACTCCATCCTTGACCTCACTAGGTAAATCACTAGATTGAATTTTAGCGACCACATCTTTATATGCCTCTAATAAGTCCACATTGATTGCTTCCCCTGTCAGCATCTTTCGCCAGTTGGTTCGGTCTGCATAATCTTGCTTTAAAAATGTCTCAACAAGCCCTGCATGATAACGTGATTTCACGGAGCACACAGCGATAGCATGAGATGCTCCTTGATCTATCCACCTAATGGGAATTTGCGAAGGCTTCGTTAAGCCCACCTTGAGATTAGAGGACCATGCCAAATAGACTATGTGCTTTTGCATACAATGTGCCAACCCCCACTCAGGCTCACGACAAGTTCCTTTATCAAAATGACATAGCTCAGGACTCATCACACAACGATCATTTCTAGCTAGCTTTGTAAAGCATGGATAACAAAAACCTTGGTTAAAGCTTGTTCTAGTATTCTTACCACATGCCTGACAATAGATCTGACCATGCCACTGAATTTCTATATGCCGGCCGATATAGGACGACAAGTCGATCTGGGTGTGATGCGTTACCCAAGTATAGCTGACTTGATGAGTCGCAGGATCGTGCTCAACCTGCATTTTTCTGACTTGCCCAGATGTCTCCATGATGCCTCCAACACATTTTTGGCTATCATAACATACTTCCCCGCAGCGGCAAACAGAATGACTATTGAGGGTATAACCGCTATTACCTAGCCCCTCTAAATTAATTTCTTGTCCATCTGTTTACGCAAGAAACCTTATAAAGCGCCAATGATGACTCTCAGTATCATTAGCTGTTGGTTTGTACATTGCACCCTCACTTAATACTTTAATTATTAGTTGTTTTAAATAAATATAATAGAATAGCAAATTTTAGTTAATCAATAGTTCTTGCGGGAATAGAGAAATGATGCGTTATGGCCCGAGACTAGATACATCCTTTTGGAAGTCGATGTAGTTGGCTGGATCACCAACTTCCTCAACGAGTAATCTTTTTATCTCTTCTCTACGGCATATGCAAAACGACTGACTTTATAACCAGTCGTTTCGCATACTCCTATACTGGTCTTACTCGCAGCACTTTGCTTACAAGCATGAACACATCAAGACTTTTTAGAACTCGAAATGACTCATATTGTAGCCACCTGTATGAGCTTGATCTTCATTGGCGTATTGGCTGAAATAAGAGAATAAACCAACTCCTATCAATGGAGCTACTCGTCCAGACACAGCAACCGCTGAACTTACTATTACACCAGGTTCCTGATTATATGCTGCACCAACAACATCTGATGTGGCGTTTAACATTGTGCTTGCAAACCATAACGCCAACCCATTCTGCTTTACAGCAGCTAGATCGATCTGTTTGTCCGCAAGAGCTACTCAAGATACTGTGCACTTAACCTGGCTAGCACAATAACTATCATAGTACAGAATGCTAGCCATTCTTCGGTAATATAACCCCACTACGTGCAACCATATTGACTTACATCACTACATCTTTTATCCTAATGAAGTTCAAGCTTAAGGAGTTTGTTATGAAAGAAAAGATTATAATCCCATTTATCACTTCTCTTGTTTTAGCCATTAACATCTATCAAGAGCCCTCCCCAACTGCTGCTGTGATTAACCAAATTGATCCTGCGCATGAGTACCATATCAAAACACAAGACTGGGTTGAGGTAACTGATGAAACAACCCAACAAAAAGGATGGGCAAAACTATCAGAGCTCAAAAGCTCTTTATCTGCAAATAGCCAGTGGTCTTACGCATGGCGCTCTTCTTCAGATGGCAATGCACATCAATCAATGCATTACAAACCGTTTTCAAAACAAGATATTGTAGCACACGTTAAGAAAGCACATAACCGTCATAAAAGAATTATGGCTGAATTTGAGTCATTCTGGCAGGATATTGATGGCATGTCCGAAAACCTTCACCATGAGGTGCTTGGTTCTGTGGATGAAATGCCCTCTGAAATTAATACCTAACCTATCAAGACTAGTCATGGAAGATTTAGGCCAATACCGCTACACTCGACCACTTAGGACGAATCAACAGTATGGGAATGCCCGAAAGCAACATGCCAATCATCATATAGTTCCCCCAGCCTAAGTGTGCAATCACCCATGCTGCTGTCGGTCCTACACAAACTCTTCCCATGCAACCCAACCCATACCATAGTGAAATACTAAATGCTGGTAAGTTATGATTCACCTTCTGAATTAACCACAATGAGCTGATTGTGGCCAATACTCCCTGCAAAGCACACTCGCAAAACACTAAGAACTTAGCGAGCACACTCATTTGAGGGCTAAGTGTCAGTATATAAAACCCTAAATAAAGCCCTAACTGTAAGAGCAAACATCGATAAATCATTAAGGGTAATCGGTTCGTATCTACTTGGTAGTTGACAATCACACTACCTACAATCAAACCAAGAATACCATACCATTGATACAGCCTACCCACATCCATCATACTCAACCCAATAAGCTTTACCATCAATACCGGTAGCATGCTCTCTAACCAGAATATCCCTAGCCTATGGGTTACCAGCGCCCCCAAAAATTGTTTTTTATTCTTAAGCGACTTCATGAGCCCCCATGCTTTTTTATAATACGTAGGGATATCATCTTTTGATTCCTGCATCACCTCTTTTGGCATATGATAAGTGAGTGCAGCAACTCCTACCATTATCATACTAGCGACTAGGAACATTTGGGACCAACTGAAATATTTAGCAAAAACAATACCTGCTCCCCCGGCAACAATTAATGCAACCCTAAATACTACCATAGAGATATTAACAGCAGACTTATAATAAGCCTTTGGTAAAACATTGATCCGATAAGCCTCGACAATATGGTCCTGCGTTGCTGAAACTAATGCAAGACAAAAACCTATGAGTAGTATCCACACATAATGTGATCCAGGGGTCATTTTTGACAAAGCCCACATAAAGCAAGCGACAAGCAGAAAATTGACTGTCATCAACACCCGCCGTTGAATGCCCCCACAATGCGCAACATAGTCTAGTATAGGCATCCAAGTATAACTAGAGAGGTAAGGCAAGGATAAACAGCTAATCCACCCTATATGCTCTAGACCCATCCCAGAATCTAACATCCAGGTCAGCAAAATATGTGAAGAAAATAAAAGCGAGAATCCTGAACCAAACCCTAAAAGAGCCACAGCCATGATCGTTCGACGAATAGACATCATCCTGAATTTGATTGCACTAGTGCGCGGCGCTGTTGAACCAAACGGCGAATACCTAACACTGGAGAAATTGTATATAACATTAAGACCCCTGCTAACGTATTTAACGGAGATGCTAACATTGATATCGACATAACAGCAGGCAACACAAACTTAATCACACCTCGGAAATACCGATGGTTCTGCTTGAGTGAACGGTAAGGAACTTTAGAGTTCATGAGCACTGCTATGGTCATCGCCACAACTGCTAAAAGTACCCCTGATGCTGGAGAATAAGTATCCATGAAATAGCAGGTCAACACCACAAAAGGCCCCCCCACTGTGCAAGGCAGCCCTTCAAAGCTTACATTACTACCTTCCTTGGTATTAAACCGCGCTAAACGCATGGCCACTGCACAACTATAAATCGCTGGAATTAACCAAACGAGTAATGAGTCCCATGTTAGTAGCTGATAAACGGTTAAGGCAGGTGCTAGGCCAAATGCCACCATATCACACAAGCTATCATACTCTTTCCCAAAGGCAGTAACCGTGTTTGTGCGTCTTGCTACCCAACCATCTAAAAAGTCAAAAACCATTGCAACCATAATGGCATGAACGGCTGCATCAAGTGCCCCATCCATTGCTAAAGTAATCGAGTAGAAACCACTCACTAATGTAAGCGAGGTAAACAAGTTAGGTAACCAAACAAGCTTTGTGTTCATTATTGTTCCATAAAGTACTTCTCAACTATAAAGGATTGGCCTATTAAATGCAATAAACCAAACCTTCAAGAAGCCATCTATAATCCAGGTTTGTGCACAGAGCCTTGTGGGCTACCCACATCCTTTCCTGACTCTACAGCCGTAGCAACTGGTGCTGCAGCAACGACAGGAGCAGGTCTATAAGCAGCTCTCATTTTCTCAAATTCAGCTCCAAGAGCCTGTACAGGCGCATGAGCAGTATATCGGGCTGTACTTTGACAAGCTTTCAGCCGTGCGGTTAGCCACTCAACGTAACTACCTTTTCCTGCCTGAGTTTTCTGTAGCTCACCTAACCGACAGTGGTCTGTATAGTCATACCCATACATGACTGTTTTCTTATCAGATCCCAAACCCTCAACACCATCAGAATCCTCGGGGTCTGCTGTGGCCTGGGATGCTGCCTCTTCTGCTTCTCGAACATGAATACCCGCCAAATGCATTCCAGCAGCACCAGGTAAGCTATCGATTTTTTCTATCGAATGCCAATCCGAAAACAAATCTTCTCTATCGTCAATAAATATGGTTAATTTTGCACCCTGTGCAAGTAGCCCCGCAAAAATAGCCAGCTTGCCCCCCCCCATCTTTCTCAGTACCACTTCATTGGTAACATCCTGGCCACTAACACCCTCGGCATCAAAAGTGACTTTAGCCATGTCTGGAAGCAGTGCTGGGTTATGCATAACTTTCATATGAGCCGTATCAGGATCTTGCTGTAGGCGTGTGGTCAGAGCACCGTGAACAACTTCCATAGCAAGTGGTGTTCCAAACAACTCCATCAGCAGGTTTGCTTTCTCTGGGTCCGAATAAGTACACGTCAAGCCAAATACCCCGGACTCACGCAGCCTTGTAAATGCATTCGTCTTATCAAGGCCCACTGATTGCCTTGCTGATGCACTCATTAGCACAACTTCTTGACAAGCCGCTACCCCCTCATCACCAAGCCTGTCATCCATAATATCAAGCACAGGGTCTAGAACATGGTATGCCACACTAACAGCCTCCTCTGGAGAGTCCCCTTGCTTTTGGACAAACTGCAAGTTCTCCTGAACTGACTTCATCCACATACTCCTAACTACTGGATAAATAGCTACAAACTCACCATATGGCATGTCTTTAAGGATTGAGTGTTTAGTTTCAGGGTCAACAAATGATTCTTCTAACCTCTTACAGAATTTCGCATAAGCGATCTTGTTGTATACAACACCATCAATATCACAACCAATAAGGACTATATCTTTTAATTCTTGCATAATTATCTCTAGTTAACACATCCGTCAACCATATCCCGCGCAGATAAAAAGTCAATAATAAACAGCACTGTACGACCAAACCCTCTAATACTTGCTGCGTAACATTAATACAGATTTTAACTCTGACTTGATTATTTAGGGTTAAACAGGATAATATTAGTCATTCGTATAAAGAGACCCTAGTGTGAGCACACATGAATCATTAACAAGAATTAGGGGGCCTGTGCCCATGATACGCTTTATCAGAAAAATGGTAGTAGAAATGGTTCGAGGGCTATTTCGTTTCAGGAACACCAAAACCACTGTCACCATTTATGGCTCTGCTCGTATCGAGCCAGACGACCCATTCTACTCTAAGGCAGAAGAGCTCGGAAGACTACTAGCCGAGAAAGGCATTGCGATTATCACCGGTGGTGGACCAGGAATCATGGAAGCAGCTAATAAAGGTGCTTTTTCTCAAGGAGACTTCTCCAATGGATGTAACATCATCCTGCCATTTGAGCAAAAACAAAATCCTTATCTCTCTTGCTCCTATCAAACACAGTTTTTCTTTGTACGTAAATTTTTACTTCGTCACTCTTCTAGTGCCCTCATTGCATTCCCCGGTGGCTTTGGAACAATGGATGAACTCTTCGAGAGCCTAACGCTGATTCGGACTAAGTGCTCTCCTAAAATCCCAACCATTCTTATCGGTAAGGACTACTGGCAGGGCTTAATTGACTACCTAACCAACACCCAGCTTAAGTATGGAACCATTTCTCAAACTGACCTTGACCAGCTGCATCTAACAGACGATCTAGACGAGGTGATTCAACTCATTCAAGCGGGGACTACTCATTCAGGCAGGGACTCATGAATAACCAAATATTTACTTTACCTAATATCATAAGCCTATCTCGGCTTATTCTAGCTTGGCCAATCGCTTATTACATATTTCATGATAGGCTCATGATCACAGCAATCCTTGGCTTAGTTGCGATTGCAACTGACTTCTTAGACGGGTATCTATCTCGAACCCTGAATCAAGCAAGTGATGCTGGAAAAGTCATCGATCCTATCGTAGACAGTATTTTAGTTCTTGCAGTACTCGTCGCACTATCTATCCGACAAATGATACCTAGCTGGTATATGCAGCTGATTATCTGCCGTTATGGGATTATTACTGCAATGCTTTCCTACTACCGATACCAATCGAAAACTATTCCTGGTTCTATTCCTTCAGGAAAATGGTCAATGTGCGCTATCGCAACGACAATTACTTTATCGCTATTTCAGTCCAGCTATCAAACATTGTTCCAAGTTTCAATAAGCATTAGCACCCTACTACTGATATTAAGCCTATTTGACTATTTCCGCGTTTATCTATACGCAAAGAGCTGATATAAGCAGAATATCAACAACAAAAGCCCTGCTTCCAGTCGATTGATTTGCCAGCTTCGATCAAATCTGGCCGAAAATAGCCAAAGAAAAACTGATGAAACCCCCATAAATAAATAGTCTCCCCAGGCAGCTGATAGAACAATAGGGTTGGGGGAGAACAGACATATTAGTGGCAACACAAGCAACAGCAATATGATGTTAGCACCTAAGATATTGCCAAGCACCAACTCATACTCGCCTTTATAAGCACCATAAATCCCACTCGCTAACTCAGGCAAGCTGGTTCCAATTGCAACAATAGAGACCCCAACTACGTAAGGACTAACCCCCATATTAATAGCAATAGCCTCAGCAGAGGCTACCAAAACATAGGAACCTACCTGCATTAACGTTACACCTGCTAAAAACCACACCACTGTTAACCACAAAGCTCGGGGCTGTGGCAACTCAAGTTCAATCTGATCAACTGATACATTCCGAATCAACCATGCCACCCACAGCAATAAAACGCCAAACAACAATAATGTATCTATTAGCTCAACGTAGGCCCCTAATGACAGCAACACCAGTAGTGTCAGTGCCAATATACAGAAGGGAATTTGCCGGTGTAAAATAATGTACGACACACGAATTGGACGGATTAACCCTGAAACACCCAGCACCAATCCAATATTTGCAACAAATGAACCAAATACATTACCCAAAGCAATCATTTCATGTCCCTCTGTCACTGCTATTACTGACACCATCACCTCAGGAGAGGTTGTTGCCAAACTCATCACTACAGAGCCAATCAGCAGCTTAGGAATACCCAAGCGGGCGGAAAGTGAAATAGCTCCCTCGATAAACCAATAAGCACCTAATGATAAAATCACTAAGCCCAGTACGAAGTAACCAGCCGCAAGCTCGTTAGTTACAAATGATAGGTCCATGTTGCCTCCTCTTTGATTTATTATCTCTCATTCTCAACATTTGACAAGACCCTAGCATCTCTCTATCCTAAATGCTATGAAGAATCGCTCAAGCGCCTACATCCTATTATTACTCTGTGCTGACCAGCTAGTAAAATACTGTGCCTATCCTGCCAGCAAACTCTACATTCCTGCTTTTCATTACTATGTCTTGGGGCTTGTTAGCTGGTACCCAGCAGCTAATTACGGCATTACACTCAATTGGTTAAGCCAGATTGCGCCCTGGTTGCTCGCTATATTACAATTAAGCATACTCCTGTACCTGTACCAGTTAAAGCCTCCCAAGTACAGTTGGATATGGATATCAGCTGGTGCATTAAGCAACATCCTAGACCGCCTTACGTATGGCTATGTGATCGACTACCTAAGCTTTAAAGCACTTGGGTTTACCTGGCCAGCCATTGTCAATCTTGCCGACTTATATATTACATCAGGTATTATATACTGGATCTATACAAGCAATCGTGGTTCCGTAAACTTTTCTGGTAATTCTCCCACAAGAAAGCTACAATCTGATGAAGTTTAACCCATGATTAAGATGAGCTTTTCTTTTGTAGACAATGAAAACCAAATACGCCAGTTTTGGCGTAAGCAAGATATATTCCAAAAGTCGTTGGCGCAAACAAAAGACGCTCCACCATATATCTCTTATGATGGCCCCCCATTTGCAACGGGAAAACCTCACCACGGTCACCTGCTTGCATCAACCATTAAGGATGTTGTTCATCGCTACTTCACGCAACAAGGGTACTATGTGGAACGTAGATTTGGTTGGGATTGTCATGGTATTCCTATTGAGCACGAAATCAATAAATCACTTGGACTACAGCCTCATGAAGCAGTTGCTAAACTAGGAGTCGCTGGTTATAACCAAGCATGCCGAGACATTGTCATGCGTTATCGCGAGCAATGGCAAGAAACCATTGAACGGCTTGGCCGTTGGGTAGAGTTTGATAATGACTATAAAACGATGGACCCAGATTTCATGGAATCAGTATGGTGGGTGTTTGGTGAGCTCTGGAAAAAAGATATGGTCTACGAAGGGATCAAAGTAGTACCCTTCTCTACTAGCCTTGGCACTGGTCTTTCTAACTTTGAAGCCGGCTCTAACTACCAATCTGTACAAGATCCTTCTATCACCGTTCTCCTAAAGCTAGCGGATCATGATGAGTACATCGCTATTTGGACAACAACGCCCTGGACACTCCCTGCCAATCTAGCAGTTGCAGTCGCTCCTGAGTTAGCATATGCCTTAGTCACTGTTGATGGTTTTGCATATCCTATATGGATCTGCTCAACTTTAGTAGCACAGGTAACCAAACAACCAACCCCTGAAATTATCCGTCAAGCAAAAGGACTAGAGCTCGTAGGACAACGCTACATACCGCTATTCGAGCACCTAACTGATACGGTTGACTCCAATTGCTACCAAATACTCGCTGCTGATTTTATTGAAACTGATATAGGAACTGGCCTTGTACATATGGCACCCGCGTTCGGTGAAGAAGATCATCAACTATGCCAGAAAAACCAAATAGAAACACTCTACTGCCCCATTACACCTCAAGGATGCTTTGATGGTTCTGTTACCTCTCTAGATATTGAGGGGCTATACATCAAGGATGCTGATAAAATCATTATGAAGCACCTAAAATCTAAAGGTGTGCTCCTGGACCAGTCGGTTATAGAGCACAGCTACCCCTTCTGCCCTAGGTCTGACACTCCTCTTATCTACAAAGCCATTCCTTCTTGGTTTGTTGCTGTAACGAAAATAAAAGACAAAATGATCGCCAACAACCAAGAGATCAACTGGGTACCCAGCCACCTAAAAGATGGCAGGTTTGGAAAATGGCTTGAAAACGCCCGTGACTGGGCCATTTCTAGGCACCTAGTTTGGGGAACCCCAATCCCACTATGGCGGAATGATGAGACAGGTGCCATTATCTGCATTAACTCTCGTGAATCTTTAAAATCCTACACAGGTGTTTGGGTTGAGGACTTACACCGAGAACATGTCGATGAGCTGACCTTCACAATTGAAGGAGAAGTAGGAACTTACCGACGTATCAGTGAAGTTTTAGACTGCTGGTTTGAATCTGGATCTATGCCATATGCTCAAAAACACTACCCCTTCGAAAACAAAGAAACCTTTGATGCTAACTTCCCTGCACAATTCATTGCAGAAGGCCTAGACCAAACACGGGGTTGGTTCTATACCTTAAATGTTCTCTCTACCATATTATTTGATAAGCCTGCATTCAAGAACGTCATTGTCAATGGGATTGTAGCCGCTCAAGATGGTAAAAAGATGTCAAAACGTCTTAGAAACTACACACCACCTGATGAACTCATCGCTAATTATGGTGCAGATGCCCTCCGATTATACTTAATATCCTCAAACCTCGTAAAAGGTGAAGAGCAAAGATTTAATGACGATGGGGTAAAAGACATCGTTCGAACGACACTCCTACCTTGGTACAATGCCTTTAAGTTCTTCCAAACATATGCAAGTATTGATCAATGGCAAAGCGCCCCCTCACTAGCTGAGCACACCGACCTTGATCGATGGATCCTATCTAGATTGCAAACACTTATTGAAGGTGTTAACCAGAATATGCAAGCGTATAAGCTATACCGAGTTGTTCCACCACTGCTGTCATTCATTGATGAACTCACCAACACCTATATCCGTATGAACCGTAACCGCTTCTGGGGGTCTGAGCAAAGCAGTGATAAACATGCTGCTTACCAAACGCTATATGATGTACTGACAACGCTATCTAAGCTCATGGCACCTTTTAGCCCCTATTTGGCTGAATCTACTTTTCAATCACTGAAGCCTTTTTCTTCAATAGAAGCACCTGAGTCTGTGCATCTATGCACTTACCCCCACACCGATAAGAAGAAACAAAACCTGCAACTAGAAACTGGCGTTGCCATGCTACAAGAGGTCATTAATATGGCACGAGCACAAAGGGTAAAAGCTGGGATCAAAACCAAGACACCATTAGCAAGCATCACGATTATCCATAAAGACCCTCAAGTACTATCAGCACTTCAAGATTTAAGTGATAGGCTTGCCATTGAGCTTAATGTGAAAAACATCGAGTTTTCTGCTGATGAAGCCAAATATGTTGTGCTATTTGCTAAACCTAACCTACCGCTTTTAGGCAAACGCCTAGGACGTGACTTACCCAAAATTAAGAACGCAATCGGAAATCTCACTGATGCTCAACTAAGAGCCTTTGAGGAAGCACAAGAACTGGAACTCGAAGGAATCAAGATCTCTGGTGAAGAACTGCTCATTTATAGAGACACCCAACCTGGTATTAAAGCCGTTTCAAATCGCCATATCACCATCTCCTTAGATACGATCTTGACTGATGAATTACGCCAAGAAGGGTTAGCAAGAGAAATGGTTTCCCAGATTCAACAAACCAGGAAGTCATTAGACCTTGCGGTAGAGCAGCGTATCCGCCTTGTCATATGCGCAGATATAGTCACAACTGAGATCTTCACACAACATCAGGACTACATCCTAAAAGAAGTCTTAGCGCTTGACTGGCAAGTTTATGAAACAAAGCAAAACCATGCGTTCGAGCATGTTAATGGCTCTTTTTCAATTATTCCAATTGACCAGCCAACTACTTAGCATTACACACCAATTACTTGACTTTAAACATATTATGAAGTAGAACGCATTAATAATTCATGTGAGAAATGCAATGCATATTTATATGATATTACAAATAACCCTTGCCGCCCTATCGGTCGTATTCTTACTTTTCTCCATATTTTCTGAATCTAAACAAAGCAACACGCCTGTTAGCGCTGGACCAGCACCCAAACCAGCAAGTGTACCTCCTGCTAGACCTACTACTGCTGGCCCTCCTGTTCCTGGTGCTAAAGCTAATCCTAGTGCCGCAGCCACCCATACTCATCACTAGAATCGGGCCGCTCTCCCATCGCTCATTCTGCTAGCTTTTATGACAAGACGATGAGAGGCTAATACCTTATAGAACTTAGTACGCAGCTACTCTCAAAAGCTGCTCTATTAAATCTACTGAATCCGTGTCATTATTTTTATGACTCAAGCATTATTAGGCATCGCTCGTACCTCCTAAGCCCGGCCCTCTACTAGTATTGCGATCACCTCCTAGTGTAAGCCCTTCAGGTTCTGCATTAGGTTTACCCAGTCCCTCTTTTGCTGAATCAGATGCTGTTATTGAAACAGAAGGGATAATAGCACCACTAGTCTCAGGACTGACGCCCGGAGCACTTAAGCCGCTACTAGCTGCCTGGCTGTTCTTTGGCTTCCGCTTAGATGATAGTGGCTTCACGAGAGTGTAATGCAACAAGACACCGGCCAGTAATATAGGAGAAATCACCGTTAGCAACGCTGCAACTTTAAAGTTTGAGCTAGCTAAGGCACCCATTGTATCTCCTAACATGGTTTTATAAACTTCAGATTTTTTAGCCTGAGAGGGAAATATGCCGTTGATTGACTGTGACAATTTTAACAAATTGGGAATATTTGACGCTAACTTATATAAACTTCCTGGAGAAGCACCCTTGACTACGACATCCTCTACTGCGTTCCATAACTCAGGAGAAAACCCTGAAAGCACGCCTATTGACTTGTCAACAGCCTTATCCCATTCGCCCTCTTGGGAGTTCCTACCCTTCAGAGAATCGAAATCAATGACATTCATAAGCTCTGCCATGATACTTTGAGCCTCTGGCGCACCACCTTGAGACACTGGCTCAGCACCTTGAGACACTGGCTCAGCAAAAAATGCTATTCTGCTTTGCTGATCTTTAAATGAATATGGCGCTTGTTTTAATATACTACCCAAACTGCCCCAATCATCACCCTTAGCACTTTTAAGAACCCCAAATACTTTTTGAGTGAAAATTTCAGCCTCTTGTGCTTCCTGACCTGGTACAATATCAGACGGTGCTACAGCACCCAATGCACCTTCAAATATTTCATTGATTTGGTTCCGGTATGTCTCTGCTAGATCAAACAAAGCGCCTTTTGTGCTATCAGAGAACGTACCAATATCAGCCAATTTCCCAAGATTTCCATGATCAAACGTTTTGAGCATATCTTTTGTATCGTCATCTAGGAAATACAGCCCTTCTGAATGCTCAACAATCACTTTAAATCCTGCTACCAGCACCTTTGGCTTAACTTCTTCTTTAAATGATCCGCTTGCCAAGCCGTCTTGGTTTTGAGAGGCAGTAAGAACTAGCTCAACCTGAGCAATAAATTCATCCAGGTCTGGGATGGCTACAACTAATTCATATAAGCTCTTTGCTTCATTCTTACCTGGTATTCCTTCTTCTGATAGGTTTGCTGCAGCAGCGAGTTGGTTAAAATCATCCTCGCTCTTCACAACATGTCCTACAATTTCGGAAACGTGAAGACTCTTAAGCTGCCCCATAAGCTCTAGGGCCACTGTCTTTAGAGCAGTAACAGGTAAATTCCCAGCTACAATCTGATCTATGTTCTTTGCCATATGCCCAATGACATCTGACTTGCTTTGAGATTGCTCAGGATCATCACTCAGTTGCGCAGCGCGATGGATAACTTCTGCGAGCTCATTAACATCAACATTATCTTTAGGCAACCCCCCAAGGCCTTTTAGAAATTGTAACAAGGGACTGATTGTGTCTGATTTAATCTTAGACACTCGAATGAGGTTAGTAACATTCGCAAGGAGCTTGGCATTCATACTACCATTTGACTTCTCATATCCCTTTGCTATTTTTCCACAAATCATCATTGCTTCTTCTTTATTCTTTCCAGGGACGTCCGAGGGCATCAACTTGCTGACAAAACTGTAGAGGTCTGTCTCTGAAAGACTCGCAGAGCTTTCGCCACCTGGAAACAGACTAAACATAGATGCACTAGCATTAGGTGCATACATTATTCCAGAAGTAGCCGCACCTATTGCGATTTCCCGTGCAGAAGAAGCTACACCTCCCAAGGTTGTAGCTACACTATTCTGTACATAAGAAGCAGCACCCCCAAGGGTGTTAAGTGCACTTTGACCATAACCGGCTGCCGCATCAGCGACACTTCCCGCAACCTCACTAGCGGCAGTGGCAGCGCTTTTTACTGGGCCAGCAATAAACCCATAAGCATTTTCAAAAAATTCCAATGAGCCGCTAAAAAAACCAGGTTCTACTCCTCGATTGTTATTTTGTTCTTCAACAGGCATATTATTTCTCTTATTTATAATGGTTTAGTTAATAGAGAAATAATCACAACTGACAGAAACAATTAGCATAAAACTGCCGTTTTTCTTATTAAAAATAGTATATGCCAGTAGCGACCTCTTTATTTCGACATTAAGAATAGTGTATTAATCAGTATAGCGGCAAGGAAAAGGATATTGAATTAAGTGATTGTTTGTAACTGCATATCATAAATAATTATCAAGAAAATCAATGGCTATATTAACAATAGAAAATAGTGTGCTAGTAAAATGCATTTTAGCTGATGGTGAAACAAAAGTTACTATCCCAGACAGTGTGGCGAGTACTGGCGAAGTTCATTATTCATAATATCTATTAATACGAGTTATGGCTCATCATTACAAAAAACGGGTGCTAAGAAATTTTCATTATCTCCATCCCACAGCAACCGGTTCTCGTTTTATTGAAGATGTGCCAATAAACAACAGTAACTTAGCATCACTAAACCTATGAACAGCATATATACCCTCTATAGGTTGTATGTAATTATTTTAGCTAATAACTAAACTGTTGTCTATCATGGGTTATATGGAGTGATTCAAGCACTATGCTAGATTGCTTTGATGGCATGCTAGAGTTGTCTTGTTAAGTTAGCCTGTGGAAAGATAACTAAGCTAAGCTGCTCTTTATGTATCTGTTCAGATAATAACTGCTCAACAATATTAGCATAGCTCACAAAGTGACCTACATGATTTTTAGGGCGCTCATCTTCTGAAGTTCTCGCAAATGTTTTTGTCATTTTAAGCAAAATAGATGCCGCTGTAGCTTCTTCAGTACTGTTCAAATCTAAACTATTTGCAAAGATTTTGCTTGCATAGATAGGAGATAAATCATCACATAGCCTCTCCTCTAGAGAACGCTGATATTGTTGTATTGCATCTTGTCTTCCCCCTTCTGTTGACACACTTGATATGCCCGGCCATTTTACATGATTGTTATCTTTAACAAGTAATCCTCCAACTGGCTCTTTAGACTTATGCATGATATACGCAACTAATGGATAGATGCCTAATGTTAGTATTGAAAGGAGAACTACCACAAAAATTTTCCAGCCATTTAAACCTAAAACCTCTTCTCTGTGGTTGTTTTGGAAGGGCTTATCCTTAACAATTTTCTTTGCAAGTTCGCTATATACACGGAGATTTTTAGCTTTCTCTAATGCATGATTAAATTTTGGTTTAATAGAACTATATGTATCACCGGGTACGCTAATTATCCCTTGTAATAAACGCCAAACCCACCTCAAATTATTAATATCTCTAGAAGAGCGGAAGAATGTATACTGCTCAAGGTAGTGAACGTGCTGATTACTTAGAAATTGATGAAAACTTTTTAACGCTTCAATATATCCACCTGCATTCGGATCTTGTAAACCTGCTATCCCTTGATATTGTAATGCGCTGATTCGACTCTCAAACATTTCCCCAAACTTTTGGCTGGCTTCAATAATTCGTACTGCACCAGATCCTGTTTGATAATGAGGGTCTAATTGAGAGTCGCCTATATTAATGAAGACACCAACATTCCTGCCTGTTCCACCGTCAATGATATGTAATGAGTTTTCTTCGTGCTTTAGCACCACTGGAAATGTTGATATTTTTACTTTATTAGGATCGAAGGAGAGACTACCATTTGCAATCCTAGTATGTTCCTTCGTAATAACAGAGCCCCAACGGTTACCCTTATCTCTTAAGACAAATCTAAGTGCATAATTTGCAATTGTGTTATTGAGATTGCTAAGATCTTCGTCTACCTGAGCAACACTCGATGTCATATTGCTGTTTTTCTTAGCGTTAATCAGGCGGCTGTGCTGCTCATGCCATAATTTAGGGATTTCAACACCAACATAAACATCGTTACTTGCTGTTATGACTCTAGATTCTGGCCCTCGCACATTATCCCAGTCTCTGTCAGAGCCTGCCCAAGGCCGAATACCTGGGCTATTTTCTACATAACCAGATGGTGTTTGAATTAACTCTTCACTGGCTTGGGTATTGCCGCAGCTAGAAAGATCAAAACTTACGGTAGCGTGGAAATTACCAATAGGATCAATCCTAATTGGGTCACGCTCTCTACCACCAAAAGCTTCAACAGTAGGAATTCGACCACCACTTCCATTAACTACAACATGGTATTTGTTTTCCGACATGATACCACCCTGAGAAAACATAACCTTAATTAGCCCTTCAGGAGTTTTACCTACAATACTCACTGTGTGTTGTGCCTTAATCTCAACAGTTCCTCCAAGTTCTTTATAAGCTTGGATCTTTTCTTGAATAGCATCCCAATATAATTTTTCTAGCTCATTAATTCTAACACTAGTATAACCTCTCTCACGTTTAAGGTAAAGATTTACCGAAGGGACAATCGTGCGTTCTACCTCACTCACTCTTTCATGGGTGCCTACTTCCGTAAAAGTATTTTTTATAATGTGGTGTTGAGTCAATGCAGACTGATAACGAACATCACCTATATGATTTCTTACCACCTGCATAACAGCTTCAGGAACTCTAAACATTTGAGTGCGGGTAAATGCAGAATCACCAATTTCACGGTCTGACACAAGCGTCAAGATAGGCAATACTTGATGCATGCCTTGAGTTTCAGCGCGCTTTGCTATTATTGCTTTATCGAGTGCTTCTAAAAAAGTTGTTAAACCTGATAAGCCTGTACCTATGAATAATATGTTTTCCATCTGCTTTTCCATCTGCTTTTCCATCTGCTTTTCCATCTGCTTTTCCATCTGCTTTTCCCCATTATTTTTCTATTTAGAGTATTATAACATAAAATAAAAAGTAGGCCAACTTGTTGTTATTGAGTATAATTTTACTCTATTATAAGCAGGACAGGACTAGAAAACCTCTCTTGATTCACCGCTATTTTTAGTGCTGGATACTGGCTAAGTACACTAGATAGTGTGACGAGTGTTGGTCACTTTGCATTTAAGAACTGTACAAACCTTGCTGAAGTTACTATCCCAGGTAGTGTGATGAGTATTGGTAACCATGCATTTAATAACTGTACAAGCCTTGCTGAAGTTACTATCCCAGACAGTGTGACGAGTATTGGTAACTTTGCATTTGAAGATTGTACAAGCCTTGCTCGCATTTCTGTCCCAGGGCATTTCTCAGATCAACAAGTATTAGATTTAAAGTTGCCACTTGAATGTATGATAAAAAGAAGAGAGCTTGCTATTCTTCCTGTCTTTAAGGGGCACTTATTGACATACATGAATCAAAGTTTTAATTTAGTTGATTGGTTTTTGATAAGATCTTTTAAGTCCTATGTTATTAATTCTTTATGTCTTACTGAGCAAGAGGAGCTTCCTTTTCTTCCAAACGAGGTGTGGGGCTTAGTATTAGGTCATTTAAGAACTGTCTATGTGCAAAGTAGTAAAATACAAAGCCCTGCATTGTCTGCGGCTCCAGACAGTCATGCAAGAAACGTTAAGGTAGGGCTTTTTATTATACATATGCAATCTAAAGCTACTAATTCCTCCATACCTTTTCAATAGGGTTGACTAGCACCAGGACTCTGTTTGCGCAATTTACGTACGTAAGCATCCCAGTCGCGCCTGCCTAAATCTTTTTCAAAGTTGAGTAAGTCATTACAGGTACGAACACATACCTCATGACTTGGTAAGTCCCACCCTCCTTTAGGCTCTTGAGAAAATGCTTGTGTCTGACAAGCCAGCTCTAAATGATGGACATAAAACAAGCCCTCATGAAGTGTTTTGCCACATGTGATAAAACCATGGTTCTTGAGCAGTATCACTTTTTTATCACCAAGCTCGCAAGCCAATGTACTCCCCTGTGACTGTCCATCTAACACCAATGAATCATACTCACCATAAGCCACCTTTTCATAAAAATGCAGAGCCCATTGGCTTAATGGCTGTAGCCCTTTAGGAGATGATGCCACCGCTATACTTGCAGGTGTATGCAGGTGGTAAATGGCCTTTATATCTGTCCTAGCTTGGTATATGGATCCATGGATTGTATAACCTGTTGGGTTATAATACTGCTCCTTCCCCTCAATAACCCTGCCATCCCTATTCACTAATAATAAACAATCAGGGTCTACTTCCTCAAATAGTAAACCAAATGGCATAATCAAAAAGTGATCTGCATCAACTCGGGCGGAAATATGGGCATATGTTGAATCATCCATCCCCCATGCTGCAATTATTTGGTATGCATCTGCTAAGGCCTGGCGTAACTGCTGACTCATCTTGAAATCCTTTTGATTATAGGCTATGTCTCACGTCAAGAAACCCTGGTTATAAGCACTTTAGCTACTGATATATAGGGGTCTACCGCATATGCTTACAGATAGCATCCGCAAATGCTGATGTTGAGAGACCCTCAATATTATCCATATGCCGTGCAAAATCTTGGGTGACTTCCGCATTCTTGATCGCAAGCCTCATGCCATTCAATAATTTATCGGCTGCTTGGGTCCAACCAATGTGCCGTAACATCATTTCAGCTGACAAAATCAATGACGAAGGATTGGCTAAATTCTTGCCGGCATACACTGGGGCTGTCCCATGGGTTGCTTCAAATAGTGCATCACGCTCATTCATATTCGCTCCAGGTGCAATCCCTATACCCCCTATTTGTGCCGCTAAGGCGTCTGATAAATAATCACCGTTTAAATTCATGGTTGCAATGACATCGAATGTCTCAGGTTTCAGCAACACATGCTGGAAACAGGCATCTGCAATGATATCCGTCACGAGAATTTGACTGCCATCTTCTGGGTTGGTGATTTCATAACCATACTCTGCTTTTTTACCACTAAACTCATCCATAACCACATCATAACCCCAGTGGTAAAATGCGCCTTCTGTGTACTTCATAATATTCCCTTTATGAACTAAGGCAATATATTTGCGTTTATGCTTAATCGCATACTGGATAGCTTGTCGAACCAGTCGCTTACTGGCATGCTCAGAGATCAGCTTAATGCCCACGCCCGTTGACTCAGGTCTTGCTATATTATCTACGCCGTAACTGGTTTTTAATGTCTCTAGCAAGTGTTGCGTTTGGGTATCTCCCGCCTTGAACTCAATACCAATATAAATATCTTCTGAGTTTTCCCTAAATACGGTAATATCGACTAGCTCCGGTTGCCTCATCGGCGAAGGAACTCCCTCAAAGTACTGAACTGGACGCTGACAAATATACAACCCTAACTTCTGCCGAAGCGCCACATTAAGTGAACGAATCCCCCCTCCTATAGGTGTAGCCAGTGGACCCTTAATGGCTACATGGTATTTCTCAATAGCATCAATGGTTGCCTGCGGCAGCCACTCTCCATACAAATCAAATGCTTTTTGTCCTGCAAAGATCTCTTGCCACTCTATCGCTCTCTTATCACCATAAGCTTTCTTAACTGCATGGTTCACTACTTGCATCATCGCTGGGGTAATATCTGAACCAATGCCATCACCTTCAATGTAGGGTATTACGGGGAAATCAGGAACCTGAATATTTTCCTGCCACTGGATTTGCTGCGCGCGATCATTATGATTAGCCATATTACCTTCCTTTCATCTCTGTTCGATGGTAGCGAATCAAATATTTACTGTCAATTACTCATCCATTATTATCATCTGAATACTAAGCCATTATCGACCGCTTAGCACCGCGGAGAGCAACATGAACCTGAATCATCTGGGTAAAATACTCCGGCTCGTCTGGGTACTGCCCTAAAATCAACTGCTCTAACGCAGGAAATAGTTTACCTGGGTACAAAATACAACGATAGCCTTCTTGAACAAATAGTAGTGACATTGCAAGTTCTTCTAACAAAAAAGTAACACCCTCTTCAAAATGCTGGGTTAAAAACCTGTCAACCTCTCGGGTCGTAATTAAATCATGCTTGACTAATACATTATTTTTCAGATGCTGTTTAGTGGTCGCATCAATTGCTTGCTGGAATGTTGAACACGTGTTGTATAAATTCTCCATAGCACACAAAAAGTCTTGGTGCCCTGCTTTATCCACAAAATCACACCAACGTTTTTGGATAATGTGTGGCTCAGACAAAATATCAGACTGCTGACTCAGCATCTCCTCAATATAGTGTCGCTCGTAGCGAAGAGACATCAATAAAGGCGAAATACTTGCCTCTGGGTGTAATAAATTATATGCATGCCGATACAAATGCCCTGGGGTGACCACTAAAACAGATGGAAAGTAGTTTTTCGCAAAGCCCAACATCGCTCTTAAACGCCTACCATAGAAACTCGGGTTAGCAAAGCTAGTGACAACCACAGCAGGATACTGCCTGCACTCTGCAAATGACAAAGAATGCGGAACAATCCCATAGCAACGTGGATGGTATTGATGTGGCATACCTGACTCCTAACATAAGTAACCCACATTAAAACAACTCTTACTGTAAACATCTACTGATAAATCGCTCAATAACGTTATTGCAATCACTCTAGGCTCCGAGTAAAATGAGGAACAGATTAATACTGGGAAGGAAATATGAGCAATGGAGTTGAAGTGAGTAAGAGCAGAATCAGCATTGACCTTAAGGCAGCAGGTGCAGCTACATTAGCCTTAATATCAGGATTTAGCATGTCGGGTAGCATCATGTTAGTCACTAGTATGCTCATGGGTACTTCAGCCTACTTCCCCCAACAACTTTACAAAGGATTTGGTTACCTATTCTTTGGCACGAGTATCTTAACCTGGGCAGGTATCAACTACTCAGAAATGGTAAATCTGTTTAATAAAAAACCAAGCCCACTTGATCGACTAAATGCTAGATCAGCCAATCTAAAAACAATATTAGCGGTAAATGGCAGAAAAGCTATGGGGAATGAACTCGATAACGCCAGGAACCAGTACCTAACTGAAGAACTTGCTATTGCTACACATAGGATGGAATCTGCAAATAATTACCAAAAAATTAGGGGGAGCAGCCCTAGCATTGCATCCAGATTCAATCGACTGATGCGTAAAATTCCAGGCATGGTAAGGATCAATGACTACTTATCTGGCAAACCACAGATTCAGGCTAGAATTGAATACCTAACAGCACTAGCACATTCCTCTGATTTAGCCACCAGCAATAAGATAATTAACATCAGAAACAGTGTTGAATTTTCAGTTTTGAAGACCAGCGTAGAGTTTGATATCCCTCAACTACCTGCGAATAACGCAAAGGAAGCATTGTATCGACTATTTATGGGTGGCATTTATGGTGTAACCGTTATTAACTCATTTATGATCAATAATATTGGCGCCATCATGTTTGGTGCGATGTCATTTTTGAGTATGTTCAACATCACGGCATACCCACTTAAAATGGGCATTGTAGCATTATTTGGTTTAGTGGGAACACTCAGTTCACTGAGCTTCTCAACACCTAATGTTCTTAACGGTGTAAACTCTTTATTTGGCTATAACAAAGAAGAAAGGGAATACCTAGCCGCTACACGGAAAAAAGCCAAAGTCTCTGGTTTTTTCCCCCTATCTAGCACATTTCAGCAATTACTAGCTATGTTTTTAGCGATGGGTGCTGCAGTAGCTAACTACACCGCTAATGTCGCATTTGGTGAAGTATTTTTCGCCGGGAAAAACATTTTTGATGGCTCGGTATTACTCAACCTGATGTCTAATCCTCTATCAGCTCATCCCTATAGCATAGCTTTTGGTATACTAGGTGGTATTGGAACCTGGATCGTTGTAGCCATTCTTTTGGTTAATGGAACCTTAGCTATTGCACCTTCTGCTACCAAAGACGGATCTAAGGAGCCTTCAAAACTTGGACTATTTACCAAGAATACGATTATGAGCACCTTTGCATTACTCACTGCTGCAGTAGCAACTGGATGGAGCCAAAAACGCCAAATTGGTAAATACCTGCTTTCATCTCTCTCTCCAATCATACTAACCGCATTTGCATTTGCGTCCTGCTACCAAACTTATGAGCAGTGTAGAGACAGTACTAGCCATTGGCTAACAAACCTCTGCATTACAGCAACGATGATATCCAGCACCTTTATTTCTTATTACTTAAATGCACTACCTGGGTCTACCTTCTACAAAATAATGCCGCCTCTAGCTGCTAAGGCTTCTGCGTTCGCAACCGCTATTGGTAATGCTGAATTAAGCTTCTCATTATTTAACTGTAGCCGATCCACCCTGGATCAAGCATTCAGTCGTACTGATGCCAGTAGTGCAAAAATTAAGACAGCATAAGGAGTCAGATAATGCCTGATGTATCTTTTGGTTATGAGCGGGTCACCGCCACAGAAAAAGCCCAACGTGTAGATCAGGTATTCCACTCAGTCTCCAATGTCTATGACCCAATGAATGATGCTATGTCTTTGGGCATTCATCGTTTATGGAAAGACCAAGCAGTGGCGTCTCTAGACTGCTACCAAAATGATATTGTTGCTGACTTATCCTGTGGGACTGGTGACCTAAGTCGCTTAATCATTGATCGTATTCCCTATGGACAGCTACACTGTATTGACCCAAACCAATCAATGCTAGATATCTGCCATCAACGCTTAGGGGAGCACAATAATACTCACTTCCATACTAACTATGCTGAGAAACTTGACTTCAACCAACAATTTGACAAACTCATGTTAAGCTTCGGTCTCAGAAACTTCTCAGATGAGGACACCTCTTTAAATAATATTTTTAATTCTTTAAAAGTTGGTGGTAAATTTGTGATTATGGAGTTCAACCCACCTAAATCCAGCAGCTTTGATAAGCAGTATGAAATGTACCTTAAGTATATAATACCCTGCCTGGGGCAACTACTTGGCCAGGATGAGAGTAGCTACCAATACCTTGCAGACTCCATTCAGCAGCAACCTTGCCCAAAAGAACGCATTGAACAACTTAAGTCACATGGTTTTGACTTTATTAAATACACCCCCCTCACTATGGGCGTTGTTGGACTATTCGAATGCTACAGATGCCAATAAAGTCACTACTGGGACAAGTGGCAAGTATCTTTACACCACAACACATGGGCTATGTTCGTTTTGCCAAGCAACATAGCAACAAGATAGTCTCATTAAACTATACTTCATTTAATCTGTCTTTCCGTATTCACCAATCTGGGCTCATTGTTTTAACATCAGATGATCTCTCGCCTTCTCTCAAAGAAGACTGCAGTATAACCTTTAACTTTGAGGCCATACTAAAGTTCATCGGGCTTAAAGCCCCAACCGCTAAAGTCACTATCGAAGGTGATCGTGTTTTAGGGCAAGGGTTTATTGGGCTACTGTCACTACAACAATTCGACTCTGAGGCATGGCTATATCAGTGGCTACCCCCTAACCTAGCTACGTTAGGAATTGAAATGCTCAGTGGCGCCTCTCTCCTGAGCCAACGGATATGCAGCACATTTAAACAACAGCTGCACCACTACCTAGTCTATGAAGCTGGCTTGTGTGCCAGCAAAGCAGAGTGTGACCAACAGTACCAAGAGACCCTCAAGTTAAAGTGGCAGCTTGATCAACTCACTCAGTAAGAATAACCGAACAAGGTTTGCACTCTTCCTAACATACAGGTAAAGTTGTAGCAGAATTGGATGTCATAAGAACACAGTATGCTTTACACATTAAAAAGATTATTGAAAATCACTTGGGTTACCCTTAAGCACGGGATTGATCAACATCTACTACCTACGTTTTTAGCACCATCGATACTCATCTTTTGGATTCCTTCCATCCGAAAACGCCATCAGCAAAGTTTAGGTGAAAAGCTCTTTCATGCCTGTTGTGAACTAGGTCCCTTGTTTGTCAAAATGGGACAACTTGTGTCTATCCGACATGATTTATTTGATTATGAAACCATTGAGCCTCTATCTAGATTACAAGATCAAGTACCCCCATTTGATAATCAACTAGCATTCGATGCCATTACACAGTCTCTAAAAAACCCACTTTCTAAACTCTTCAAATCTATTGAGACTACACCATTAGCCAGTGCCTCCATTGCTCAAGTGTATTCAGCACAACTTCATACCGGTGAAGAAGTCGTCGTCAAGGTTCTACGGCCCAACATCCGTGAAACGCTCAAGGTAGATATTCGACTATTAAAATATATCACCAAACTCTTTTGCCGACTTCGGTTAAGATCCCCGCGAACATTCCTAGCACTCATCAAAGAATATGAGTATACATTATTACAGGAAATCAACCTCAAGCATGAGGCGTGCCATTATAGTCAAATGCGCCACTACTTTGACCAAGACCCCAGGTTATATGTCCCTACGATTTACTGGTCTCACACCACTCAAAACATCATGACCGTTGAACGGATCCATGGTGTTGCTATCGATGACCTCCCTAGCAATCTAGCCATAGATAAAAAGCAGCTTGCTTATAACGGAGTCAGCATCTTCTTCACTCAAGTATTCAAGCACCGATTTTTCCATGCAGATATGCACCCTGGAAATGTATTTGTTGATATTAGCAACCCAAGCCAGCCCAAATACATGGCTGTTGATTTTGGCATTGTGGGGGTTCTTTCTCCCACTGACCAATACTATCTTGCAGAGAGCTTTCTTGCCTTTTACCATAGGGATTACACGCGTATTGCACAGCTGCATATTGAAGCAGGATGGGTTTGTCGAGAAACCAACTTGGTTAAATTTGAAACCGCAATCCGGCACGTATGCGAACCTATCTTCTCTAAAACCATTGAAGAAATTTCTATTGCTGAACTCATGCAACGGGTCGTTGAAGTCAGTAAACCATTCAATCTTAACATTCAACCTCAGCTCCTCATGCTCCAAAAAACTCTATTCCATGTTGAGGCCCTAGGACGATCATTATACCCACAGCTCAACCTTTGGGATGCAGTTTCTCCCTTCATGAAAGAGTATATGCAGCAACGCTCTAGCTTAAAAACCGGATGGTCACAGCTTAAAAAGGAGCTACCGAGAATATTAACACATAGCCCCGAACTCCCCTACTTGCTTGCTCAAAGCCTTAAAAGCCCTCGTTCATTAACACACCCTTCTCGACCCACAAATACTACGACCTCTACAGAAAAGTTAGCAAAAGCGACCCCATTAGCTATGGGGGCATTGATGGGGATACTACTTGCAAACCCCGTTGCCTTGACAGATCCCAACATTATTTATATGCTAGGGGCGTGTTTTATAATTACGATGGTATGGAAAACATTAAAATAAATTTGAAATATCTATTTATATTTGCTACTAGCATAGTATCGGCAGAATCAATGGTTCTCTCCCTTAATGATGCGTTAGAGCAATATAAATGTCACAATACTGAAGTGAAACAGCTAGAAGAACAAATACTCCTCATCGAGAAAAAGTCTACACTCCATAGCCACCAGTATCGTCCTGGGTTATCTACTATCAACGCCAGTTACGATCCACTAGCAAATGTGGGAAAAGTCCAATCAGGTGTAAACTGGAATCTACCTACCGGCGGGAACATCCACCTAGATATTTCAAAAAAAGATCGAGACGACCCTAAGTATACCTTACGATTTGATCAACCTATCTCACAGGGCAAGCCTACGCAAGATGCACAAAAGACTATAAGCATTGAAATTGAGACACTTCAGAAATATGATCAACTGGAAGGAAAGTTCCTAGCCTTTCGACAATACTACCGTCAATGTGTACAAGAACACCTCCAACTTAAACAACAGGAGCGGTCACTAAGTGTGTTACACATCAACACTAAAAAACAAAAGCTTTTGTATGACTATGGTGAAATTTCAAAACTAGCACTTGAAAAAGCAATTGCAGCACTAGAACGAAAAGGTATCGACATTCTTAAGCTAGAGCGCCAACATGAATTAAATATGATCAAGCTTAAACAACAACTTGGTTTGGACATGCAACAGCAGATTATCCTTGACGAGACCATTGCCTTCCAAGAAACACCGCTCATCCCAAGCCATGCCATCACAGCAGCCTTACAACACAACAGGCCCTATCAAATAAGCCTTTTGAACAAACAGCTAGGAAAGCTTCAATACCATGCAGCAAAAGTTGAACAACACCCTAAAATCAAAGTATTTGGCTCAGTAGACCAAGACAGCGAAACCAAACTAGGCATCAGCCTCTCCCTAACGCCCCCTAGTGAAGAAACCCAATATACGCATGCCAAAAACACCTTAGATTATTTGCAGTCACAGCAAACAGCTACTAACGCTGAAATGGACCTAAAAACTAAAATCCATAGTGACTTAATCAACTTAACTCACCAAAAGTCTCTTATCACGCTCGCTGCTAAACGTTTAAAGCAACAGCAGGTTATTTACCAAGCTGAGACCCTAAAACTCCAGCACCAGGAAATTTCTACTGAGGCCTTTGAGGAAGCATCTGATCAGCTTGAATCTGCCTACCTAGAGTCTCTCTCTGCCCAGACTCAGTATGCTAATGACCATGAAGCATTTATGCAGTCCACTGGTCAATTCCACACCTTAACAATAAGAGTACCCTCTGATGAATAAGCTTTGCAAAATACTCATTTCTTCACTCTGTATTATCTCCAATGCACTAGTACTAGATTTAAAACCTGTGCCACAAAAAGCAATGCTCAAAGGACATCTTGAAGCAGCTAGCTCAACAGGCATTCAGCTTCCATTTGATGTAACGTTGACGCCTCTAGTACCCTTCAATGCTGAGGTAACCGCAGGTGAGCCCTTATTTCAAATTGATGCGCAAACGGCTCGTCCTATGCTCCTTAAAACCATTCATGGCTATTTACAAGCAACCGAGAAGCTTAATATCCAACAACGGCATACAGCCCTACAAAGTGCTTTACTTGAGCTAGAAGTAGTCTCGCAAAAAGAAGCACATGAAAGCATGATTGAGTTTGAGTCAAAACAGTCAGAGTTATTAGAAAAACGAGGAGAGCTGTCTCAAATACTTAGCTACTACCAAAAAACCATAGAAGACATTGAGAATCTTCCTGCTCATGATATTTTATCCATTCAACACTATATTGAACAAGAGATTCCTGATTATATCATTGCGCCTGCCTCAGGTGTTTTTGTTTCTGGGGTTGATAAGCCCGCAGGTAAAAACCCAATGACCTACCCAAAAAATAAAACCGTTGCCTCAGTATTAAACCGTAATAAATACGAACTCTCACTAATGGTAACAGCCACGCAAGCAAACCAAATCCACAAAGACCAACAAGTCACCGTTAAAATCCAGGATACTAAAGCCGAGCTTGAAGGAACCGTTACTGCTATTGGTGCTTATCCCTCTTCTACACAAGGTCGCAGAGAATACGCTGTTACCATTGCACTGACTGCTCAAGATACACAGTTATCTGACTCACTGCGTATTGGTATGGCAGCTGCAGTCAACCTCACGTTATCTGAAAAAGAAGCATTGATGATCCCCTTAAGTTACGTTAAACAAAGTTTTGGGCGAGCACATCAAGTGATGGTAAAGGGCAAAAACAATATCACAACCCTAAGAGAAGTCACTTTAGGCCAAACGCATGATAATGAAATTGAAGTCCTCTCTGGCTTAGAAAAAGGAGAGGAAATCATTGAGCATCATTAAATTACAAAATATCAGCAAATCTCATGACAAACCCATCCTGGAAAATATCAACTTAGTGATTAATGAGGGTGAGTTTGTTGTGATTACCGGATCCTCTGGATCAGGCAAAAGCACCCTTCTGCAAATTTTGGGGTTAATTGAGCCCTCGTCTAGTGGTCAGTACTGGCTAGGTGGACGATCAGTTGAAGAATTAGCACCTAAACAACTCTGTAAAATACGCCATAACTTTATTGGATTTATTTTCCAACGTTACCACTTAGTGAAGCATTTATCGATTTTAGACAATGTGCTACTACCCCTACAGTACGGTGATCACATCAATGGCAACCAACGTGCGACGAAACTCTTAGATCAACTGGGTATGTTAGAACACTTGCACAAACAACCCAATCAACTATCCTACGGCCAGCAACAACGCGTATCTATCGCACGTGCGTTCATCTCACAACCTAAGATTATTTTAGCTGATGAGCCCACTGGTGCATTAGATGACAGTAACTCAACGATTGTATTAGAAAAGCTACGCTCATTACATGGGGGTGGCCAAACGATTATCATGATTACCCATGACCAATCATTAATCCAGCCCGGTGACATCCACTATCATATTGAAGACAAACGAGTGGAGCGGGTTCTATGAAGTTAATGGTTTATGAAGCCTGCAAACAATTTCGCTCAAGGTGGGTAAGTGCCCTATTTTCAGCGCTTGGCATTATGGTAGCATCCATTTCAATGGTTGTAGTCAGCCATGTATCCAGTATGTATATACAAAACGTCATTGATACCATCATGATCAACGGTGGACTAAGCTTTGTGGTGCATCTCCAAAACCCTGACTACCCACTTAACCCCGATGAGCTAGACTTAGTCTTTGCTGATATCCCCCATGTAACCTCCTACAACCCTCTGTCCGACGGCAACACGAGCATTGGAAAAGATAACATCTCAGTCCTTGCTATTAGTGACTATGACAAGCTCTTTGATATTGAGTTGATATCAGGACAAACCTTCTCAGAACAAGACATCTACCCTCATGTTATATTGACTAAGAGCCTTGAAAAGTGTCTAAAAGACAAAGGATATGACACCACCTTAAACACCCCTATATTCACCAATGATGGGGTTTTATCAGCCATAGGTGTTATTGAGGATATAAAGCTCCCTCAAGGTGTTGGAAATGGGTCTGATCAAGTAGCACTGTTATCACACCATACCTTCTCCACCTTATTCAAACGTTCTCCCAGCAAGGTCATAGTGACTATTGATGATATCGAGTTCTCTGATGAGGTTGTATTGAACATTCAAGGAAAGTTTCAGCAGCTATACCCACAGGTGCCTATTCATACGATGAGCCCAAAGTTGTTTATTGATATTACCACTTCGATTACCGACACCTCTCACCTAGTCAGTATCATTCTCATGGCAGTATGCGCTGTTTTAGGGGGCATTGGGATTATGAATATGATCATTGCGAATATCAACGAGCGTAAAAGTGAGTTAGCACTCAGAGTCGCATTTGGTGCATCGATGAATGAAATCCGTAATATGCTGGTGACTGAAACCTGTATCTTGTGCTTAAGCGCTGGACTCGTTGGCGTAGCTGTGGGATTAGGTATTACCATGATAATCGCCTCTATGGCTGGCTTGACCTTAGTCATTCAATGGGCAACCCTAATAAAAAGTCTAGTATTCTGTACCTTTGTGGGTGTCGCAGCAAGTCAGTACCCTAGCCATCTGGTTAAAAGAATACCGGTTGCCTATCTTTTGAAAGGTGAATAATCAGCAGGCTTGTGCTACCCTATCATCATAGTGTAAAACGGATGCATAACGACCATGGACGCTTGTTATATTATTGCAGCTCATCGAAGCCCTAGAGGCATCGGCAAACCTACTGGCTCATTACACCGCATCACCTCAGTGAATTTATTAGCACAAATGCTTAACTCAGTGGTTAAGATCCAAGAGACGATACCTAGTGCTATTGAAGAAGTGATTACAGGCTGCGTGATGCCTGTTGGCGAACAAGGGGCTAATATTGCCCGGTCTGCTATTTTAACCGCCAGTCTCCCGATTCATGTACCTGGCATGCAGATCAACCGGTTTTGTTCTTCTGGTTTAGATGCCATGAACTTAATGAGCTATAAAATCATGGCGGGACAAGCCGATTTAGGTATTGCTTCAGGCGTGGAATGCATGTCACGGGTTCCGATACTCGCAGATGGTGGGGCATTGGTAATCGACCCCAATATCGCCTATGGGCATAATATTGTCCCACAAGGGATCAGTGCTGATTTAATAGCCACGCTGAATGGCTATGACCGAAAAACCCTTGATGAGTTTGCTGTTTTAAGCCAAAAGCGTGCTATGGTTGCGATGAGCAAGGGCTATCTAAAATCAATAGTCCCCATTTACTCAGCCAGTGGTTCTGTTGCATTAGCAGTAGATGAGCACCCTCGCCCTGAAACCACCTTAAAAGCATTAGGTGCTCTAAAACCTAGTTTCGAGATGATGGGCGCACTTGCAGGCTACGATGATCTAGCCATATTCCGCTACCCTCAGTTAGCACAGATACAGCATCTCCACCATGCGGGTAGCTCTTCAGGTATTGTAGATGGTGCAGCTGCTATCTTGTTAGCAAGCCAGCGGGCCATCAAACAACATAACCTGACCCCCAAGGCCCGTATTGTGGCAACCGCACAGATCGGGATTGATCCAACGGTGATGCTCACAGGTCCAGAAGAAGCCATCAAGCTTGCGCTCAAACGGGCTCAGCTTTCCAAAAACCAGATCGACCTTTGGGAAATCAACGAAGCGTTTGCCGCAGTGGTTCTCCATATTACCGACAAGTTGTCTATCCCCATGGACAGAGTTAATGTTAATGGTGGTGCAATTGCTTATGGGCACCCACTAGGGGCTACTGGCGCTATGCTAGTAGGCACCCTAGTTGATGAACTGATCCGCAGCCAAAAACAATTTGGGGCTGTTGCATTATGTACTGCAGCAGGAATGGCTAGCTGCACGATTATCGAACGAGTCACACAATGAACATGAAACACTTCACTACATTTGTCAAAGACCAGGTTTTAGTGATCCAATTTGATATGGAGGACAAAACGGTCAACCTACTCAACCAACAAAGCTTAACGTCTCTTAAAAGCCTGATGACATCTGCCTATACAGACGACAAGATTCAAGGGATCGTGATTCAGAGTGCTAAAGACAGCTTTTGTATGGGGGCTGATGTTAACTTCATCCAGAAGCTCGTGGCAACACACCCAAACAGTGAGACGCTCTACCAAAAGATTTGGGAGATGCAATCATTCCTCCTCTCTTTTGAAAAACCAACCGTTGCGATCATCAACGGCCGGTGTTTAGGCGGTGGACTAGAGTTAGCCTTAGCCTGTCACTACCGGGTTGGTATTGAAAGAACCAAGCTTCAACTAGCGCTACCCGAAGTCAGACTGGGGATTATCCCAGGCCTTGGGGGAACACAACGCCTTCCCCGACTCATTGGGCTAGAGAATGCATTACAGATGCTCCTAAAGGGTGCGCCTGTGTCAGAAGACAAAGCCTTATCTCAAGGGCTGCTCAATAGTATCACAACTGAGAAGTCCGCACTCAAACAAGCAATAGACTACATCCACAGTCATAACCCACGTGACCACAAAGACAAGATGCTCAATATGTATCAGCCTGACCATCTCATGACGATGTCAGCAGCTAGTGCCTTGGCTAAAAAACAAACACAAGGTTGTTATGTCAATGTAGAAAACCTACTGCAAGCAGTGTATGAAGGCCATTTAGTGTCTTTAGAATCAGGGTTAAAAACAGAAACAGAATACTTTGTGAAGACCCTGCTCCACCCTTCTACCCAAGCCATGTTAAAAACACTCTACATTGACCGGCAAGCCCTACGTAAAAAAGCCAAAGATGCATTAGAAAATCACCCGATCACCCAAATAGGCATTATAGGTGGTGGGTTCATGGGAGGTGCGATTGCAGCACATGCCCAAGTACAAGGGCTAAAGGTAGTGGTGATTGAAACCGATCAAGAACGTATGCTCAAAGCTAAAGAGTATATTGATAGCTTGGTGAGTAAATACTCACAAACCAACCGTACAAAACCGTTACCCAAAGTAACAATTACCAAAGAGTACCAGAAGCTCAAAGGCTGTGAGTTAGTCATAGAAGCGGTGTTCGAGGACTTAGCATTAAAAAGACAAGTGCTTCGGCAAGCAGAGCAGTATATGGATGATCAAGCCGTCCTGGCATCCAATACCTCTACTATCCCCATTACTCTACTTGCAGAGGAATTGGTATCTCCAAAGCGATTTGTAGGGATCCACTTTTTCTCACCCGTTGCTAAAATGGCATTGATTGAAGTGATTGCTGGTAAACTCACCAACAAACGTGCGCTTGATTTTGGGAAAGCCTTATCAGCTGTGTTAAACAAAACCCCGATTATCGTAAAGGATATACGAGGCTTTTACACCTCTAATGTCTGCATGGGCTATATCTACGAAGCCATCACCCTCTTAACAGAAGGTGTTAGTCCCACTGTAATCGAAAACGCTGCTAAACAAATTGGGATGCCTGCTCCCCCCCTAGCATTGGTTGATGAAATAGGGATTGATGTTGCATGGCATATCCTCCAAGAAGCCAAAAAAGACCCCGAAGCCAGTCAACCAAGCCAAGCTGTACTAGACTTAGTCGATCAAATGTATCAGCAAAAACGCCTCGGTCGTAAGACCCAAAAAGGCTTTTATCTCTATGAGCCCAAAAAACAGCTATGGCCTGAACTCATGACGATGTACCCACACATTGAACATGATTTCGAATCCGTTAAAAAAAGGCTGTTTGATGCCCAAGTTAATACCGCTAAAACCATCCAGGAAAAGGGTTATATTTCTAAAGAAGAAGCCAACGTAGGTGCCATACTCGGACTTGGATTCTGTCCGCAGACCGGCGGGCCTATTGTCAATAAGGGCTAGATCCCCCCCCATGATCTAGGTGGAACGGGGGGCGGGGGTAGAGCACTAGAACTCTTTCGCAGTGCTCCCGGGGCAAGCATACCAAGATTGGCTCTCGCACTACCAGATATTGGCTGGGGCGGGCCGGCATTGTTAGATCCATCCAATATAGGAC
>JBDQHG010000005.1:0-31236 GCA_040264995.1 Gammaproteobacteria bacterium
CGTAGCTAGCGCTTAATGCCAACTAGGGGTAGAGTCTGTATGGAAACCTGGGTGAATTAGGTTATGAAAAACACTAGAGGGTATTTATTTAAAATTGCCTTCATTTCTACAGTAGCAATCATCAATGCAGAAAGCATACTTCAACAGGTAAGTAGTTCTGATGAGTCGCTATTAATATTGAGAACGATGTATGGTTCTGTTAATGGGTTGACGGGTGGTGTTGATGGCTTAACGGCACTGATGTTTAAGATATTCAATATCAGTGCGTTGGTTTTTGCTTCAGTATTTTTTGGAACAACAATCACCCAAAACGTGGTGTCATCTGCGTCACAGGGTGTTTTCATGGGCAAGAAGCAGAGCCAATCTGCATACTTTACCATGTTTCGTTCAATGTCAGGTATGCTGGCTATCTTTCCTCAATATAATGGGTACTCTCTGATTCAGACTTTAGTAATGACCGTGGTTTTAAAGAGTATTGTGCTTGCGGGTAATGTATCAGATACGATTCTTGAAGAGTATATGAAAAACCCCTTTACTCAGATTATTGAAACCACAAGGGGGCAGGGTAAGGAGGCAGAAGCTAAAACAGCGAGCTTTCTGAGTAATGATAATGTATCAAAATTTTATAATACGGTATATTCAATGGCGAAGGACAGTGTTATCTATGATCGCCAGGCCCCAGCAGGACAGAGAGTAAGTAAGGCAACTGACTTGTATAAAATTAAGTCGGTGCCTAATAGCAGCTCATCAGCAACTACATTTGAATTAAAGTTTAAAGGCTCGAGTAAAAAAATAGAGCTTAATAGTTATCAAGACTATGATATATATTTCCAGAGTATTCTAGGCCAGCTTATTAATCCTGTGGTTAAAAAGCTATACAGCTGTTTGCCAGCAGTTGATCCAGAGGATAGCAAGGCACGTAGTTGTAGTGTAATGGATTCGGCAGAGGGGCCTTGCGGCGGACAAACAGAAGAAGATATAAAGCACTCACTCAAATTAAATATTCAGAACACGCATGATGGTTTTGCTCCTATGTTTGTAATGAAACTTGTAGAAGACAAAGAGCCTCCACCAATAGCAGTGACGGGGTATCGGAATAACTGGACTTACTTTCCATTCTTACTTCAAATGGCGATGGATGCTCAAGGGGAAGGCCTGGCGGCTGGTAATTTAGATGAGTTAGTTGAAAAGTCTTTGCGCTGGAATGGTGACACTTTTGCACCTAGGGCTGATCTATATACCCCAAATTACACGTCTTTAGGGGGAAAAACAGAGGACAACCCTATCATTAAGTTCATTTCTGAAAGTGATCCGGAGTCGGGGTTATCAGGTGGTGATGGTTTTGAGTCACTGTTCCCTAATCCATTTTCTAATGTGGTGGTTTCAAGTAGTACCAATGATATCGATGCCAATAATCGAATTAATCAGGCATTGGGCAATATATTAGGCAGTGCGCAAGAGAAACTCAATTCTGGTGGTGGTGCTTACAATCACACAAAAACTAGACTAAATAATCACAGTAGATCACTGGTAGATCAATGGAACAGTTTAAGCCTTCATAGCTACAGTGCCACTGATGGTGCAATTCACGCAGAGCGAGTTGCAATGAAAGATCCTGTAGCGGCGTTCATTTCTGAAACAGGCAATAAGTGGATGGAGACATTTTTAGGTGCTGATGCAAGAATTCAGAAATCTCCAATTTCAGCACTTACAGAAATGTCAGCTGAACTAGCGAACAAAAGTACATTATTTATGTTGCTTTTGATGCGTAATGTTTTGGCTGAACAAATCCTCAATGCTGCTAGAGCATTTTGGGAGTTTTTTAGTATTAGGATGGGGTTTATGGTCACGAAGTCATTACTTGCAATGAAGCAAGAACAGCTTCATGATCAGTTAGACTGTGATATGCTTAATGTTGTTTTGGGACCTGGGTTAAGCCCAAGGGTGCCTATTTGCCCACCTTTGTTTGTAACGTTAGTCCCATTCCCTGTCCCTAACCCTTTATGGATGGCACATTTTGGAGTAGCAATGGGTATGGTCATACCTGTTACTATCGCTCACACAGCTGTTTCACTAGCCGACGAGGCAGTTGCAAGTGCGTACACCTATCATTACATGCTAAAAAGCCAATTTGAGTATGCTTACTACGGTTATATTGTTGCAGCAGCAACACCTGTGATGATTGTCTCTAATTTATTATCAATTTGGATCCCAATGCTACCAGCGCTGGTTTTTTTCATTGCGATTGTTGGTTGGTGTTTCGCAGTGTTAGAAGCAATGATTGCCTCTCCGCTTATTTTGGTGGGTATGACATTTCCACAAGGACATGACTTCCTGGGCGCATCACAGCAAGCGCTAATCTTACTGTTAGGGGTATTTGTTCGGGCACCGTTAATTGTGGTTGGATTTTTCGTTGGGACACTACTAGTTGCGATTTCTATGATGATGTTGTCATATGCGTTAGTTCCACTCATACTAAGTGCATTTCCAGTCGATGCTGGTAGCTTAGGAGATGGACTTATGGTGTATGCCTTTATGATTGTTGTGCTCTATTTAACAATAAATGTGATGAGTCAAGCGTTGTCAATTACCTACAAATTACCAAACATTATACTATCATGGATTGGTGGTCAGCGTACGGAAGGTGTTGAGGCGGCTGCGGTTCAGCAGATTATCAGTGTGGTAACAGGCCAAGTACAAGGGCCTTTAAGAGCAATACAAACAGCAGGAATGTCTGCGAAGAGTGGGCAGATGTCTAGCCAAGCGGTAGGCGGGTTTTCGACGGCAGGGAAAATGGGTAATGATTAAATATAAAAGGATCTCAATCTATTGTCTTTTACCGTTAGTGGTTTTTTCGTCTTATGCTGAACCCAGCGTGGGGAACCTGGGTGATATGTCACTTGCTGATTATGTTTTCTTACAGTTTGGTGTACTAATACCGCTGCTATTTAAGGTGTACAACTACGGTATTCTCGCAGCCCTATCGGCTGTTGCAATGTTTACGATTGTATTTGGAGGAGCAGTAGCAGCTGCAGATGGTAGCGGTTTTTCACGGAAGATTAATAGCTGGGTACTTATACGAACCATGGGGGGGGCTGTATTACTGGTGCCAACAGGACCCAATAATTATGCATTGATTCAGAAATTAGTGATGGCTGTTGCGTCATACGGTGTGATTGCAGTTAACTCTTTACTGGGAAGTGTCGGTGATGTTATGGCTGATGACTTATTATCATCAATGAACAAAATAGAGTTAACCAAACATTATGATGTTGTCAAAAAGAATGAAAAAGTTATACGCAGTTTTGATGATATTGTGGATCTTGCACTGGCTGCACAAAGAGCCAGGCTAGAATACATTCTTAACCCTCTTCAAGAAGGCAGTCTCGTAGAGAATATTAACAATGTTGAGATTAGAGTATCCACTGAACTTAACTACCAAGACCCATCTCAACCACCGGTATCGTTCATGCAACCACCACGAACCTACATTCGGATAACTTATCAGTTACATAAAAATGGTGTAGGAATAAGCGATTCCATCTTAGGCGGTTTTATTGTTGAGAACAAAGTAGCTAACCCCTTGCTCAATGGAAAAAACGTTCAGAGAGCAACTAAGATTGCAGAGCTTATGAAAGCAGTCTTAAGAAAAACTGAGAGTGATTTCGAAAGAGTAGATGAGGACATTCTGCACAATAATATCAGGTCCATAAGTGAACTCTCCACACTAGAACCTGGCCAGATTAATGCCATATTAGGTAAAGATAAGGGAGCTAGGTCCGCTACTGATGATCTAGAGTATCAACAAATTAAAAAAGGTCTTGGATATGTAGAAAACAAGGACTGTGGAAAGTCCAGTGTGGTATGTTTTAATAACAAGAGTTTGGGGGGGGAATACAGAAACTATTTTCAGAATATTTTCGAGCAACAGAATCTTACATATCTAGATGCATGTATAGGGAGTGGCTGTGATATAACAGAGGCAGGGGGGATTAGTAAGGATGAGTTTCCATATAATATGTCATTTCAAACGATGGTAACTTATTTGCCTAAGGTAATAAATGCTGTACTTAATATGAGATCAAAGCCTGATGATGCCGTTCCAGATATGATTAACACGCATATTCAAAGTAAGCCTTTTTACTTTACTAGACTCGACGGGGATAGTAAAAAAGTGCCTACCCATAAAACAGCAAAGAGTCTTAATTGTACTGACTTAGGAACCGAGCTGTGTCAGCTAAAGTTCCAGCAGTATTTAAAGTATAACGTGATCCATAAGATTCAGCAGAGCTATTTATCTGAGTCAGTTACCGGTCGTCTGCCAGATAGTACATTACTAGCATTAGGAGATCCAACAAGAAGCATGGACAGGACCTCGGGAGATGTAAAAACGATGATTGGTGGTCTGCAGTCTCATACGAGTGGTCGGAGTTTAGAACAGGAAAGCTCTGTGTGGATTGGTAGCAAAGACCGTTTAAACGTTATTCCAAGAGAAACTAATAAAATGCTTGCCTCTATACTAGAAGCTATTTCCGGCTGTACGAGCGCAGAGTGTTCCGGAAGTGGTATTTTTACATATAACCGCGCAGGTGTCGTTTTAAATCCAATTGACTTCTTAAAGAGGATGGGAGCTAGTTTCTATACTGCAGGTTTAGCGTACAATAATGATGCAGTTAGAGGTAATGGTGGTGTTGTTTCTGTTGATGATGAGATTGCGAAGCGGTTATATGGTGGAACAGTAGGTGTTTTAATCCCCACCAGGGCAGTCAGTACTGGAATTCAGTCAGCGGGTCCTATGACACCATGGGGAAGAGGAGGAGTAGCTGCTTCTGAAGGAGCGGCTGCGTTATCAATATCTGCTTTTGAAATGCAGGTAGAAAAAGAAATATACAAGCTATATAAGTTTGAGTCATTAGGGTCATCTCTCTCTGCGCTTTTTATGATCTGGGGCTCATTTTTAGGGATATTCCTTCCACTGGTACCCTTTATGGTGGTTTTCTTCTCTTTTGTCGGGTGGGTGTTGCTGTTAGTTGAGGTAATGCTAGCCTCGCCATTAGTTGCACTAGGCTTAGCACACCCGAATAGTCAGCAGTTTTTAGGGGCGGCTGACCAAGTTCTGATGATGCTGTTATTAGTGTCGTTACGTCCAATTATGATTGTGGTTGCCATATTTTTTGCAGGAGTTATATCTTACACAGCGTTATTTTTTCTAAATGAAGGCATGATACACTTATTACATGCCCTAAATTTGTCTAATCCGAGTAATGGAACTAATATTGCGGTATTTATTGCCTCAATGCTCGTTTACTCTTATGTCGCATTCATGGCGGTGATTCAGTCATATTCCATAATCGGTTCTTTGCCAGATAAAGTTTCCTCATGGATTGGGATGGGGCCATTAGGTGGCACATCACCTATTCAGCAGCTTTTGTCCATGCGTTCACAGTTTGAAGGAGGTATGCAACAGGCTGCACAAGGGGCTTCTGGAATGGGCTCGAAGGCGAAACAAATGGCAAGGAACGTATCTAAGGCAAAAATGGAGGCTGGGCTAAAGCAAGTGGGGCGTGGTAGGTTATTTGGTATCAGTAAAACAGTGAGTAAAGCTGTTAAATCTACAAACTCACAAGACACCCGCAGACAACTTGAAAAACTAGGACTCTCGGGGTCCCTTCTTTCCAAGGCAGAAGATATTTGCAATTCAGACTGGACAGAGGCCCAAAAGAGTAGTGCTATCAACTCAATTAATAAAAAAAGGTCGCTAACGGGTCAATCTTTAGATGACAAGATCAGAAATTACAATCAAACTCTAGCCTCAGGCCAAACAGGTGTGTCGACGCAGGTAAGTGCTGAAGATCGCCAGGCTGCAGGCAATAAATCAGGAACTGAGCGTGGGGGGGAAGCACTGATATCGGGCCTAACCACTCTAAACCCAGCCAAAATCGGTGCAGGTGCCATATTCTGGTTGGGGCACAAGCTGTTTGGCTCTAGAGGTAACAATAATGATCCAAGAAATCCACCTAACTAGAGATATCTTGGTCCACTGATTTATCTTGCTGCTGAATTTTCTTAAAAACCTCTGCAGAGATAATACCTTGTTTATGTTTAGCTTTGGCAGAGTCAAGCATTGTGAGCTTATTGACTTTTAATATTTTCCGTATATTAGCAGTAACATTTTCCATATCACCAGATAAAAGCTCATCACGTATTTTGTCAGTGAAAACCAAATACTCTCTTAAGGCGGTTTGCTTACCATCAGTGGATGGAACAAGTTTTTGCCATACAATTAGCCTGAGAGTCTCAATAATATCAATAGTTTTACCAGCACGCTCACTCTTCGGGAAACTACCAACCAGGCGGCGTACTGTTTCAGCGACCCCGTTACTATGCACTGTGGTATAGACTGGGTGACCAGTCAAAGCAGCATCAAGTACAGCATTAATGGTCTCATAATCACGAGACTCACCAACTAAAATAAGCCGTGGTTTACGGCGTAGGGCATTTCTTACTCCTTTCTCAAAAGAGGGGAGGTGCTTGGGTATTTCTGTTTGACTGATAACCGAGCTTGGGTTGTTAATGCTGTCATATACAAACTCAATCGGGGATTCATAGGTTAGAATTTTACGATGTTCTTCAGGATCCTCAGCAATATTTCGAATAATAGAGGCAAGTAAGGTTGTTTTACCAGACCCTGTGACACCTGTCACGTAAACACAGCCATCTGCGGGTTTTAATCCAGCCTCTAGCCCTTTTTCAACATCAAGGTCACTAAGTAGTGGAGGGTCTGTAGGAATGCTTCTGAGGGTTACCTGTATGCCTTCATGGCCTTCAACTAAACACGCAGTGGCATTTACACGGAAACGCAATCGCTCCGTTCTATTCGGCTTAAACTCGTAGTTAGTATCAATATCTTCCCCACTTAGTAGGCGGGCAGTACCATTTGCACCATAAATGCTGTTGAGTAGGTCGCCAGTCTCAGCATTCGTTAATATCTTTCGGGTGATTTTACGGAGTTTACCATATTCTTCCATAATAATAGGCTCACCTGTTTGCATTGTAATATCGGATATATCAAATTGTGCGCAGTGCGCTAAAATTACATTTAAATCATTTTCGGTAAAGCGGCCAGGCTCTGCTTCCATAAAGTATTTTTCTAAATTTTCTTGTGCCATTGTAACCTCAGTTGTTAACGTATTATTGAGTTATAGTTAGAGATCAATGTTTGACAGAATAAATTTTGTGATGAGTAAGGTTACTTAACTATTCTCATCATAAAGAATTGGATTCCACTGATTGGTTTGTGCGTTTAGCACGGAAGGGTTCACAATCTTGATGACTTTGTCATTCAGACGAAGCCCTTGGTTGTTACCAGTAATCCCCAGATTGGTGGTCTCAGCATAAGGGGCGGAGATCATGTTCTGGATATGAAGCGTGTGGTATAAAACCATTCCTTCAAACTCTTGGCTTAATCGGGATAATGCATCTTGGAAGATTGAAGAAGCTTGATCGACGCCTGACTGCCAACCAGTGTGCAAGGCTTCTTTCCAAATTTGTTGTTCAAGCTCATTGCTTGGTAGCAACGTTTCAGGTGGAGATTCTGGCTCAGAGTAAACAATATAGATATAGTCACGCCAGTTGGGTGCAACTGAAACAAATCGAGCTGCCTTCAGCATCTTTAGTTCTTGATCCGAGATACGAACGGTGTCGTTATTCTCTATTGAGTAAGTTTTACCATATCTTGCAACAACAGGGGGCAGAATATTATGACGCATCAACAGGGCGTTGAAGTTAAATACTTGATCCAGTTGCTCAGAATGCTTTTCTAGATACTTAACAATCTCATTTGATTTCCAGTTTAGTCCAGCTTGTGCACCGTAGGAAAGAGCAATTTCTTTCATAGCTTTTTGGTGACCTGAGTCGCCATCATCTGGTGTAGGATCACATCCAGTGAGTAAAGCGAGCGCGGCTACTGCGCCTGAGATATATTTGAGCTTTCCCAACATATTTTGTCCTCTTAGGTATTGAGGTAAATGATTTCAATGACTTTACGTTCAGCGTTGAATGAAATTCTAGCATGTCCTTGTATCTGGTAAGCGATATTCTGAACTATTTCAGACAAGGGTGATGATTTTGCACTAATAGACACAATCACTGGCGTTGCAGTCGGGCTTCCAATCTTAGAAACCTTTACTCCAGCAGTTTTAGCAATTTGTTCAATCAATGCTTCACTCGGCCCCGTATACTCTATTGATGCAAGACCAGATAGCTCAACTGAAAACTCTTGTCTGAAACTATCATCAATCTTGGGTTGAGAAGCGTATTGTAGCTGTGCTAGACGTTGAAGAGAGGTTGTTGCAGCACGAGCAGCTTCAGCAATGGCAATTTCTGTATCGCCACTCCCCTTTTCAATGTTAGGGGTAATGCTTATTCTTGGACCATCGCTGTCTAAAGCAAATTCATCGGGGGCTGCGCCACCACATCCAAAAAGCACTGAGACAAGTCCCAAGCAGATCATCGGCTTTTTCATAACGATATCCATGTCTAGATTATATCTCTATTGAATCTCTTTCGTATACAAATGTCAAGAAACTAAATGCTAAATTAATCTTTTTTTTAATTTTAATTTAATATTCATTGCCTGTGTCCGCTCTTTGTAATTTTTGGAGTAGATCCTCTGCAGTTTTTTTGGTGAGGGTGTCAGATTTTGCCAGTGTTAATGATTGCTGCGCTTGTTCAGATTGGTTTGTCATTAATAGAAAGATGCCATGCTCTAGGTGGTAGGCACCATTCTCTGATTCAGGGCGTTTTTTTCGAGCATAAGATTCAAGATACGTTAAGCAGTTGTCATAATGGCGGGTTTTGCGCATTATTTTTGCTAGGTGTAGTAGGTGATAGTCATGTCTTTTGCTAAAATGGTTGTTATGTATTTTCATGAGTGCCTTCTTGAAGGACTCCGATATAGGGGTCGGTGACTCAGCTAGTGCTTGACTGATAAGTTCTAGGCTATATGGGTCATAATTGAGAATCTTGCAAATGCTATCACACATCGATAAGTTGAGATTGGATTGTCCTTTCATTAAGTGGTATAGGCTCGTGGTGTCAGCGCAGGTAAGGCTGTTTGGTGGAGCTAGGGGGTTGTGGCTGATGACAATTGTCTTAAGACGAGGGCTGTCACCATGGACGGCGAAATGAACTTTGGGCGGTAGGCAGTGTTTGATGGCATCAAAGTTAACACTGGTAGAGAAGCTGCCCTCAAAGGTTAGATTAAACACATCATCATAGTCTATTTCCTCAGGAGTTATGTAGCCCTTGTCGTTGATAATAGTTAAGAGGTCTGGGCAGTGAGTGAGTAAGTGATTTATGCACTCAATGGCGGTTTTTGGGATAGTAAAGCGAGAGATGTTGTGATAGCGCTGTTGCAGCGATTTTTCAATTTTATCTGTCTGTGGTTGAGGGTTAAGTATGGTTGTTTTTAATGTGAGTGAGGAGAGTGGTCCTGAAAAGCAGGGAGAAAGATGCTTTCTAGGTGCGCTTAAGGATACCCCTTGCTTTAGACCGTATTCGTATGCATGGAAAGGCATAGAGTCTAGCAAGTAGTTTGCAATAACGCAATGCTGGCGGTGGGGGAGGCTAGAGATCATCGCAGCATCTTGTAACCAATCGCCACTGAGTGGGAGAGGTCTTAACACCCCTTGCTCAATGAGTGGCGCAAGTTCAGGGTGCTGAAGCCAGTGAGCCAAGCATTTGTCGCTGATGTCGGCAAGGTAGATAACAAAGTGGTCAATAGGGTGGTTGTGGGCAGTGCAAATGTCTTGTAATGACTTGGCGAGGTAATATGCATGCTGTCCAACGCCCGCACCATAGTCAATAACGCCATACTGGTGCTGTTGATAGCGGGTGGACTGAGCGTGTTGAAAAATAAGCTGAGCGTGGTATTTTGCGGTTAATGTTGAGTTAGTGACAGCGTACGGAATGTTTCGGTCCCAGGCCCCCTCTCCGCTTTCTTGGTAGTTTTGGGTTATGATCTCCCACAAGGCTGATGATGAAAAGCATGTGACGGGGGTAAATGACTTAAGTAGATGGCCAAACATGGTTCTGATTCCTGTATCTTCTTGCAGAGGTAGTAGTGCCATGATATACTGAAGTTGATTTTATTGGTAGTGTTAGTGATGCAAACAGGTCAACCGTTGGGTAACTGGCAAGACACAGGTAGGGAGACCAAGTTGTGGATGATGAATTCCACAACCAGCTTCCCTGTACTGTTGTTCCTGGTAAATATTTCATGGACAACTTTTTTTATCGTGATCTCAACGATGGTCGTATTCTTTATTTTGGACTACTATGGATTTAAGCCTAAAGTGTTTTTAAGGTATGCCCGATCTGCATTAGCGGGTGGCCTGAAGAGTGCAAGACCGTGGTATATGTGATGTCTGATACTGAACTATTTAAAGCATTGTCGCAAGCATGTATTAAGTATGCAAACGCTAAGGGCGTGTCTTTTTTGTACAAGCAAAAGCCTCTATCGTATGAAGAGGTGTTTGCAGATTTTGGGGTGCTGCCTGGCATCTTGAAACGCGCTAATAAAATCAGTTCAATTTGTTTGGGTTCAACGCTTGGAGGTGTTTTCCCAAAAGAGGAAAGAAGCTATCTGGGCTATAAGGTTAATATTCCTGAGCTGTCATTCCCTATTCCTGTCGTCATGCTGTTTATAGTGGATGTTTTAGAAGCAGTGATAGGAGAAGCGGGCTCAGGTGCCAAGGTGGTTCTTGATGAATTTAGTTACGAGTGAAATATAATTAAATGAGCAAAATAACAATTATTTCTGAGGCTGTTAAGCTGTTGCGCAATGTGCTTAAGGGCTGCAATCTTGTTTGGGTGAGATCTGGTGATGCCATATTTCAACAGGCTTGTGATATCGTAAGTAGCAATAGTGCTCCGAGCTCATCAGTTTTATGCCAAGAGATCTCAGAAGAGAAGTTGACGGGCAGTCGAATTCATGCTGCTGATGGCTTGCTACAGGCTGAACGGATGGAGGCACGATATCATCAGATTTTATCAAGCCCTATTTGGCAGGAGCGCGAAGTGTTGCGGGCATATAGACAGATAATGTCTGATATGCTGAAAACGCTTCAAGCTGAGCGTGTCCTACAAGAGGGGGTCGGTAGCGGCGCTGTAGAGGTCTTCGTAGCGTTATATCACTCGGACGCTATGCGCAGTAAGTGCCTGTCGATATGGGTGGGTATGTTGCGTCGTATTCAATTCTCAGTAGCTTCCCGTCCAATTTATTTAAGTGAGGGTGAGGCTCGGCGTGGTACAGCGAATAATGTTAACGAAAGCTACGTGCGATTAGTGGTGCCCAAAGCGTCTATTACTCAATGCGAGGGTGAGTTTCGGATTAGCGCAGTGGTGACGGTTAATAACATCAGATCGTTCCATTGGCGAGGTCAGTTGTATCTATTTGATGGTAATGATTTACGCGCTTCTTCTATAGAAGAAGATGTTTTGCAGCTTGTGGGCATAGGGTGAAATAAGTCTTTTCTTTAGCCTTGATTGATTCAGGATGATTAGTCGCTGAATGTGATTGAATTCTGCTTGTGTTCGATATATACTAGTTATAGTTGTTTTAACTAGGAGTGTGACTTGAAGGGCGGAGGCCAACAACAGAACCCCCCTGACCAGGCATTAGACCTCTATCTAATCATAGGGTTTATTATTGTCGTTGTGTTGCTCTTGTGGTATTACTATTCAGCTCAAATTGTTGGTTTAATTTTCTCAACTAGGCTCCTTATTTCTTATGGACTGTTAGCTTTTTTAGAGTTGTTGGGTGAGGTGTCTGCATTGATTGATTCTGATGTTATGGCGATTGTCTATCTTAAGTCTTCCATCGTATATATGGAAAACACGCCGCCAGGCACTGTGACTTATCAAGACTTATTTGCAGTATCTCATCGCTATGGCCAGGCTTTATCATTGCCTGCTTTGGTTGTAGGTGTCGTGGGTGTGGTTTATGCGATGTTCTTCCATAGATTTGCGCGTTTCAAGCAAGTCTATGACATGACAACGCTAAGTCGTCAAGAGGTTAAAAACTGGCCGCAGATTAGCTGTGTGTTAGGAAAGAACTTAATTGAAACTAGCGTGCTTGAAGGGACATGGCGCATGAGCGAGCAGCCACTAGGGTTTGCTAAAAAGCATGGCCTGTTGCGGACTGAGGTTATAAACGGTCAAACAATAGCTCGGCTAGATAAAGATAAAGCTAAGGGTGTCTTCTGTGCACAAATGGGCCCGCTATGGACCGGTTTAGAGAACCTTCCCCCGTATGTTTTAGCGCTCTTTGCGATATTCTGCGCAAAAGCGGAAAACGACACAGAGGGTGCAAGAGGGTTAATTCGACAAATTGCGGCGTCTGCAGGCAGTGGTAGCCTGGACTTTGGAGGAACACGACTATTGCTGTTTAAGCATGTTCGTTCGAAAAGAGTTGGCAGGGCGGTATCGCCTCATGCATATTTATATACTGTGATGGCTTCAATGATCACATTGGCTCGTCGAGATGGTGTGATGGCTACGTCTGAAATTTTGTGGTTAAAGCCACTCGATCGTCAGCTGTGGTATGTGTTATCTAACGTTGGGCGCCAAACAGCATTTGTTGAAGTATCGGCACCAATTGCACACTGGATGACAGAATGTCGATTGAGAAGACCTCTTAAAGTGCCATTGGTCGAGGAGGCTATTGAAGCATTGGATGAGGCGCTATCAGGTATTCTAATTAACTTAGATGAGGAGGCATAAATGGCTCCATCTGGCATGAGAGGTATTCGTTCTGAACAGGAATTAAAAACCAGTGCATTGACCCGTGATACCCGCTCACTGGGTCAGAAGATTGCAGCTGGTTTTAATAAGCCTACTGTGGTTGCAGTTGTGGTCTCAATAACTGCTGCTGGAGCAATTATCATTCCCGCTATTGCCGATATCTTAATTATTGCGAATATTGGCTTTATTACTTATGCAGCAACCCGAAAAGCCAAACTCCCGTTTAGGTTGCCACAGTGCTCTGGAATGACGGATTTTGGGAATTTACACCCCGGAACTGGCAAGCCAATGAAGGCTGATGGGATCTACTATTTCGGTAATGATAAGGAATCACAAAAAGAGCTATGGTTTGCGGACTCAGACATGAGAACGCATGTTCTGATTTTCGGATCTACAGGTTCTGGTAAAACAGTGTTTTTGGTATCGTTGGCATTTAATGCTTTAGTGCAGGCGAGTGGTTTTATCTATGTTGATGGTAAAGGTGATAATAGTTTATATGCCAGCATCTTCTCAGTTGTTAGGTTTTTAGGTCGAGAGGATGATCTGCTGCTCATTAATTTTATGACTGGTGCAAAAGATATTATCGGGCCTCAGGAGAAGCGGTTATCAAACACATTGAATCCATTTGCCACAGGATCATCTAGTATGCTGGCGAACTTAGTCACAGGAATGATGGATTCTGGTTCAGGTAGTGGTGATGGAGATATGTGGAAAGGGCGTGCTATTGCATTCGTTGAAGCATTACTAAAGATCCTGGTTGCTATGAGAGATGCTGGCCATATACTCTTGGATGCAAATACCATTCGTAACTATTTCTCTCTTGAGCGGCTAGAGTCAATGTCTGATGATGTTTTTCCTAGGGATAATGGTCTGTACTCTATTGACATGAAGAATATCCCCAGTGTTGTTAAGGAGCCGATCAATAACTATTTGTCAACTTTGCCGGGTTATAACAAAGAGCGTAAAGGGCAGCAAGTATCTCAAGTATTTGAGCAGCATGGCTATATCACAATGCAGCTGACCCGTGTATTTACGTCATTAGCAGATACATACGGCCATATCCTAAGAACCGATTTGGCGGAAGTTGATTTAAAAGATGTTGTTCTGAATCGTAGAATTTTGGTTGTGTTACTGCCGGCACTAGAGAAGTCACCTGATGAGCTTTCAAACTTGGGTAAAGTTGTCATTGCATCTATGCGATCTATGATGGCGTCAGGTTTAGGCGATGCAGTAGAAGGTGATTATCGTGACTTGATTTTGAGAAAGCCTACAAACGCAGAAACACCATTTTTATGTATCTTAGATGAGTATGGTTATTATGCAGTAAAAGGGTTTGCGGTTGTTCCTGCTCAGGCTCGTTCTCTCGGTTTCTCCGTTGTATTTGCTGGTCAGGATTTACCGGCCTTCCAAAAGGCTTCGAAAGAGGAGGCCGCATCTATTGGTGCAAATACCAATATTAAGATTTGTATGAAACTAGAGGATCCTACAGATACCTGGGAGTTTTTCATGAAGGGTGCAGGTGAGGCATATGTGACGACTGTCGATAGCTTCAACGCAAACCAGAGTAGCTTAACAAATAGTTACCTTGATACCCGAAGCGCTAAAACAGATAAGCGTTCAAGAATTGATCTATTGGATTTAAAAGACCAGGGGCTTGGAGAAGCACATATATTCTTTAAGTCTGATATTGTTCGCGCGAAAACATTTTATGCTAATCCACCACCTTGTCAGCGTATGCAGCTAAATCAGATGATCAAAGTTGATATGATGAATGATCAAGGTCTTTATGACTTGGTTAAAGGCATAGAAGATTTTGGCACACTTAATAAATCAACAAGTATTGAGGTTGAGCCAGACACCATATTAACGCAGATGGTTGATTGTGTGGCTGCTGCTGAAGGCAGTTTAATTGATAAGGCATTAGCACTCTTAGTTGAGAACCAATCGCCTACTGAAGAAGTTGTCGCGGTTAGTGAGCCTGGGGGAGATATAAATGTCTTTAGTCGTTACTATTCTGATTTGTCAGGCAGGGTGCTGCCGGCGATATGCGCAAGAAAGCAAATCGAGACAGCCTTAGTTATGATGATGCGCTTTAGTGGCGCTGACCAAGACGCATCCAAAGAATGTTCAGAAAAAGTGATTGATCGGTTAGAGGGTCTAACGATGCTTCACACGACATACGATTTTCCCGATAAGAGCGTAGTTCAAGAAGCTGTTGACTCATTCATCAGCAATCAATCAGTTAACCAGGAGGGTAGTGATGAATAAGTTGATGTGTTATGCGGCTTTATGTTCAGCTGTGTTATCAGGTGCGGGGTTAACCCCTCAGCAGCTATCATATTATCAAGGGGTTTTACCAAGGGGTGATGTTTATATCACTCAAAAGGGTAATAATGTGAATGTGATGATTCCGGTTAATCGGTTATATCAGCAGCAAACTACTTATATGGCAAGTGACTCAGGTGTGCTAACAGCAGTACTGGAGGAGTTAATTAGCCAGTCTAGTGGCAAAGTCTACTTAGAGGGAATTCTTAGTGAGGATCAAACAGGCTTGGTTTTTGCAACTAGTGCGCTTTATGCACAGGTTTCTCATCTGTCAGAGTACTTATTGGGAAGCTTGACGGGCATTAGTTATGCTCCAGTTACTGTTGAGCATTACCAGCGCAATGACAACTACGGGGTATGGGAGATTTTCCCCGAGGATGATACCTTTGTTAACTTAGGATTGGTCATTGATTAATCAATGATATTTAAATCCATTCACTATAATGTTTGATTTTGGTGGATGGTCCGTGAGATACTGAAATTGTAGAAATGCAGAGGTTTAAGTCATGTCGGATGACGCGCTAGAAACCGTTGTTTTAAGGAACGAGTTTTACCGTGATGGATATCGGAAGTCTTTAGTGATCATCCTTGTCCTTCTTATTGCTAACGTGCTAGCACTGTTCTCAGTGGTGCGACTGTACAATAGGCCAGATCCTGTTGCCTTTTTCGCAACAACATCGGATGGTCGCATTATACCAATTTTACCATTAGACCTCCCGGGTAAAAAAGAGGCAGAGATAGTCGACTGGGCAACGAAAGCAGCAATCAAAACATATACCTATGACTTTGTGAATTACCGAGATGCACTACAGCAGGTTTCACAAAGCTTCACAGGGTCAGGGTGGACGAACTTTCAGAGAGCAATGCAAGATTCTGGTATGTTAAAAACAGTCATTGCACAAAAGCTAGTGATGACTGCACAGCCTACGATGGCTGCGATCATTACCGATAAGGGAGTTAGCAGGACAGGTCGTTATACATGGAAGATTGAAATTCCTATGTTGCTCAAACTCCAAGGTCCTAAGTCTATGACAGTGCCTGTAAGGGTGAGTATGTTATTACAGAGAGTTAGTTTGGTTAATAACCCTGACGGGATTGCAATTGTGAACTATGTGGTGTCAGAAGCATGAATGGAATGAAGCTACCATTACCCCAAGTCTGGGAAGTGTCTCTCTACGCTTCTTTTGTTTTGTTGGTGGTTTCGTTTGCAGTGTTCTACTTGTCAGGCGGAGTGTCTGAACAGCAATCAAATATAGCGGAACATACTAGTCTGGCAACAATTGCTGATAACTATTATATCAATGATGTAGATGGTCCTGTTTCTGTAGACGTGTCTCAGCAACCTGTGCCAACAGCCGCTATGTCACTACCTGCTAAGTCAGTTGATGACATTCTGGATTGGTCAACAATGGTGGCGGTTCAGTTGTTTACATTAGACTTCTATAAAGCAGACAGACAGATTGAAGCTTCAAAACCTTATTTTACTGAAGATGGATGGACTGCGCTGAGTAGCGCACTTAAAGGGTCAGGATGGTTGACATCAGTGATACAGAAAAAGTTATCCGTCACATCAGTCTTGAAAGATTCAGCAATTGTATTAAAACATGGTGTGCTCAACGGAGCGTACTCATGGGTTATAAATTTTCCACTATTGGTTTCATATGAAAGTTCAAGTGAGTCAAGAGTGGAAACACGAGTTGTCACGTTAACAGTGCGAAGGATTGATGCTGATTATGGGCGTGGACAGGCAGGAATAGCTATTGATAGCTTTGTTACAAATGAAGGCAGTACTTAGGGGGAAGCGGTATGTTTCGGTCAAATAAATTTAATAAGTTTGGATGTGTGTGTCTTACGCTATTATCAGCTGTATGGATTGGTGCTGCGTCATCAGAGCAGGAAGAGGCATTTAAAGATGTAGAAACCGCTCTAGCGCCACTTTCTGATGGGCAAATGCAGTCCATCAAAGAGTTATACAGAAAGGTTAATCGGCAGTCAGTTCTAAGAGAGGACGTGGCTCCAACACCTACCTTTTCTTCTTTGGTTGTTGACCTGCAACCTGGTGGCATCCCATCAGCAGTGCGTCTTGCACCGGGTTATGTGTCCTCACTTGTGTTTGTTGATTCTACGGGAGCCCCATGGCCTATTAGGGCTTATGATGTGGGAGACCCTTCAGCATTTAATATTATCTGGAATAACACAGATGCTGACGAGAGCTCTTTATCAAATACGCTATTGATTCAGGCCATGTCATTGTATAAAGATGGCAACCTGGTAGTGATGTTGCAGGGGCTGAATACGCCTGTTGTTCTATCACTTATTCCTGGTCAGCAAGAGGTTGATTATCGCGTTGATGTTCAGGTCCCAGGTTATGGGCCTTTTGCGAAACCCGAAGCATCTATGTATGCAAAAGCAACCAACCCTGTTTTAAACACAGTTATTAACAATATTTCACCCCCGAATAGTAAGCTGCTTAAGGTTTCTGGTGGGCAAGCAAAAGCTTGGTTGTTTGGTGATATGATGTATGTAAGAACGAGCTTGCCTGTTGTTTCACCTGCATGGGTCTCAACGATGAAGGGCGCGTCAGGAACAATATCGGCATATGAACTGCCTAAGTCTCCAGTTATCCTTGTTATGGATAATGGACGTTTACGTAAACTAACTGTGGAAGGGTTTTAGCGATGAATGATAAACGTAAAAAACTTGAGGGATTCGTTAACAATGCGCAGCGTCGTCCCATGCTTATTCTTGGGGGAGTCGTTGGCGGTGTTGTGGTGGCCATCCTTTTATCTTACCTACTGAGTGCCTTGGGTCTGTTTGCAGGTGATGCTTCTTCTGCTTATGTCGGTGGTCGACCCAATATCCAGTCTTTACCAGGGGTCGGTGATCCATCAGTGGAGTATACAAGACTTATTGCTGAGCAAAATAAAGCATTGGTTGAGAAAGCTGAGGAAGAGGGAGGTAGTGCGCTACCCACAATTGTCAAACCCCAGTACTCTTTGAACACAGAAGGGTTTTCCGAGCAGTATACTGAAAAGCGTACAGTTGAGAGAGACGCTGATCGTTGCTCAAATGAAAGTTTATCTAAGGCTAGAAATGCCGGAGTGAGTGCTTCAGAACTTAAGTGTTATGGTTGCACCCTTGAAGAGCTTAGGCTTGCAGGATATTCTGCTGCTGATTTAAAAGCAGCTGGCTTTAGTGCAGAAGAGATGAAGGCCGCAGGATTTATGGCTCCAGAACTGAAGGCAGCAGGCTTTGATGCTTGTGTCCTTAGGGCTGCAGGGTTTGATGCAAAGTCCTTATATGAAGCAGGCTACTCGGTTTCCAAGCTTCTATCTTGTGGGTTCACGCCAAAAGAGCTGTTAGCTGCTGGTGTCAGTTTGACAGAGTTAAAAGTAGTAGGCGTAGATGTTAGTGCGCTACTATCGGATGGTGTGTCAGCCGTAGACTTGATTGCGAGTGGTTACTGTGCTGATGGCATACTAAATTCAGTCGCTGACCCTAAATCATTAAGAAGCGCAGGTGTTGATGCAGGAGATCTCTATGATAATGGCGCTCCAGTTAGTCAACTTATGGAGCTTGGCTACACAGTACGTGAAATTTTAAACTCAGGTGCAAGTGTTTCTGAGATGCTCGCTAGTGAAATTAGCGCATCTGATATTAGAAATGCCGGTGTGTCACGCAAAGATGTATCATTTTCGCAGAAGAATTTATCGCAGGTCAAAGGCGGTGTTTGTACGCTTGCTTATGCCTCATCTCAAATGAATGCGGGTGTTCAAGCCAGGGTATTACTACCACTAGGCTGTTCACCTTCCATTATTCGAGAAGTTGGATTCCCTGCACGTGACTTAGTGAGAGAGGGAGTATCTGCTGGCAGGCTAAGATCTGCTGGTTACACAGCATCGAATTTAGTCGCATCTGGTGTTGACTTAAAGACGTTAATAGCTGCTTGTTATGATGTTCAAAGTTTATTAGATGCAGGGTTTAGCCCCGCTGATTTAGTGAAGGCGGGCATGCCAATCAGTAAGTTGCTTCAAAGTGGCTTATCTGCAAATGAGTTAGGATCTGCAGGCGTTGATTGTGGCCAGTTATATAAAGGTGGAGTGCCTATTTCGGAGTTACTATCGCTGGGATGTAGTGCAGAAGAGCTTAGATCAGCAGGTGCATCAGCAGCAGAGCTCCTAAGTGGTGGCTATAGTGCTCAGGATTTGAAATCAGCAGGGTTTTCTGCAGCTGATCTATTATCAGCAGGTGTGAGCGTAGAACAGCTAGTAGCATCCGGGTTTGGTGCAGCAGAGCTTTTAGCCGCAGGTGTTACTGAGGGGCAACTCATTCGTGCTGGGGTCTCAACCGAAAACATCTACGGAAAGAGTGATGATAAAGGCATTGGATGTTCAGTAGAAAGAATTGAGGCTGCGTTTGCTGATGGTCAAACAGTAAAAGACCTACTGGATAAAGGCTGCTCAGTTAGCTCACTAGTCAGAGCTGGAGTCAGTGTTTCAGAACTGTTGGCTGCGGGCGCATCGCCAGAGTCTTTATTAAAGGCTGGCGTATCAGTATCTGAGTTGTTAGATGCGGGTGTCTCTGTAAGTGATCTACTTGCAGCAGGAGTTGAAATATCTGATATGCTTGCAGGTAACATAAGTGTTAAGGAGCTAGTGCGATCGGGTGCTGACTCATCTAAGATGATTGCTTCGGGAGTAACCGTTGATGAGCTAAAGCACTCTGGCATGTCGGTTACCGACATCTTGAAAGGTAAGCCTGACGCTCGATCGTTGTACTTGGCAGGCATTAACATCAAAGAGTTACATGGTTACTCGGCAGCAGATCTGCAACAAGCTGGCTATGAGGCAACTGATGACTTGATGTTGGGATCAACTTCTGAGTCTGATCTTGAGCGTATTCAAAGAATGCAGGAAGAAGCGCTTGACAAGCAAGACCGAGAGAGAAGGGTTCAGCAGCTAGCTAGCGCCATGCAGGCTCAAGCATCAAGCTTGTTTGCAAACTGGGATAATGCACCAAGTCAGTCATTAGCAACGGGTAAGAAGCCTTCAGATTACAGTATGTCTAGAAATGCAGCAGATAACCCTGGTGCGGTGGCTAATTCATCTTCGTTAGCATCTGTTATCAAAGCAGGCACAATGATGTATGCAACATTAGACAATACGATAAACTCAGAGGACCCTGCGCCAATTTTAGCGACTATCATGAACGGGCCGCTCAAGGGAGCTACAATTCTTGGAGAGTTTAAGCAAGATAATGAAAAGCTTGTACTGAAGTTTGAGAAAGTCAATATTCCGGGCTTAAGAAATAGCCTTGATATAACATTGTTTGCTGTGGATGTGAATACAGCTAGAAATGTTAAAATTGACTCACACTACTTACTTAAGTATGGCTCATTGTTTGCTAGCTCTTTCTTAGAGGGCCTCAATGAAGTAGCTGGATCAATTGGAACCACTGTTTCAACTAAAGAGAATACGGTGGTTGTTAAAGAAGGATCATTATCTAAGACAAAGGTTATTGCAGCAGGTCTTGGCAAGGTGGGCCAGAATCTTGTGACTGAAACACAAAAGTTTCAAGATAAAAAGCCAACAATTCGTATGAAAGTTGGTGCAACATTTGGTATATTAGTAATGGATGATTTTACAAACCTAAGTTAACCGGAGGATCAGGATGGCTGATGACATGAACCCTAAGAGCGAGCAGGATCAGGAATACAGTTTTCCTGATAAACCAACACAGGAGTTTGGTAGTAACCCTCATAGTGGAGGAACAGAGACACTTACCTCTATTTTGCAAAATAAGCGGCTCATAGCCATTGTAGGAGGGATTGTGGGTGTTTATATTCTCATAAGCCTTGTTTCAGGCGATGACGAAGAAACACTTAAAACTTCCATGGATGAGCCTGCTGTTTCAGCGGTAGTTGAAACGGATCAGGTTACACCAGCAGTAATGGTTGAATCTGCGCCAATTTCAATATTTGCTGAAGCTGAAGCACCTACAAAAGCGACAGACAAAACGGTAGAAGAGATTGACTCACTTAAGCGTCAGATTGCATCCATGAATCGCCAAAGCGCTGATTTTAGATCTCAGCTCAAGGAAATGGATGGCAAAATGGATGTTTTGACGAAGGCACTTGATCGTAATACCCAGCAGTTATCAACAGTGGTTAAAACGCAACAGTCAAAAGGTTCTGATAAGAAGTCAGTAGAGCTTAAGCAAGAGTATAAAATCAGGGCAGTGATTTCAGGTCGTGCTTGGGTTGAAGATAAGGCAGGCAATAATATGACCGTTAAGATAGGCGATAATATTCCTACCTATGGCCGAGTGACCAAGATCAGACCGGTCGAAGGTTTGGTTGAGACCTCTTCTGGACGGATGATTTCATTCTCGCATGATGATTAATGCATTAACTATTAGGCTATTGCCAATATTTATATTTACTGCATCTTCTGCACAGGCAGGACTAGGTGCTAATGTAGTTGAAGGTTTAGCAGGGGCTTCTGAGTTCATGCTAGGCCTTTTCTACTTAACAGGCATTGCATTTATCTTCACAGGGGTTAACAAACTAAAGAAGTTAGGTCATAGAACTGCTTTTATGAATGTTGATTCTGGCGTGACTGGCCCACTGCTTATGCTGGTGCTCGGTGCCATGCTGATTTTTTTCCCATCATTTCTTGAGATACTAAATACTTCGCTATTTGGAAAGCCAGAAATTGATGAGTTAGCGTATTCAGGGCCTTCCAATACATTACTAGATAGAATTGGTCCCATGGTGGTTGTTATTCAGCTTATTGGACTTATTGCGATCCTCCGTGGATTCTTAATTCTAACCAAGGTCACGGGACAAGGCGCTCAACCTGGTACGATATCAAAGGGGTTCATACATATTATTGGCGGCGTAATGGCTGTGCATATTGTTAAAACTATTGGTCTAATGGTAAACACATTTGGGAGTGGTGTATGAAGAAGCTACTATTGTCAATATTGCTGTTCAGTGCAGGCATTACATTTGCTGAATGTGTTGCAATGGAAGACCCCGAGACCTTGGGGCAGCTTCTGTGTAACATTAAAATGAATACCTTCCAGGGAATCTTCAAGCTAATTTTTGTATTTGCGTATGTATCAGGCATGGGTTTAATGGTCGCTGCTATCTTTAAACTTAAGCAGGTTAAAGAAAACCCAACTCAAATTCCAGTATCAACTCCAATGGCACTATTTATGTGCGCTGCTTTACTACTATATTTGCCAGAAGTGATTACACCAGCAGGGGAGTCTATTTTCGGCACAGGTGCAAATGAGTCAGTAGCTGACTTAAGAGATGCTGCAAATGATCCCAGTAGTATTGGGGTGCCTACTATCAAAAATCTTATGGAGTAAATTATGATGAGAGTAATCTCTTTACTAACGTTTTTTGCAACATCTATTGTTACGCATGCAGCGACAATTAATGATTTAGCAGACAATATCATATACCAGTTATATGCTGGAAATAAAATGATTGTTTTGATGGCCTATGTTTCAGGACTGGGGTTCTTAGTGATATCATTTTTCAAGTTTAAGCAACACAAAGATAATCCTGCACAAAATCCTGTTGGTAATGCATTGACAATTTTGCTCATTGGTGTATTACTAATCTACTTAGGAAGTCTATCAAAACCATTAGGCGAAACATTTTTCGGGGCAAAAGACGGTCCTGACACAGGGGTTGATTTAATTAAATGAAATTAAATAATTGATTGTTATTTTGGAGGTAAATAGTTATGAGTAAAGTTCGAACATTGACATTAGGTTTGTATATGGCGGTCCTTTCGCCAGTAGTTATGTTTGCAGCAGATGCCGCCGCAGGCGATACTGACTCAGGTATTGCAGGTATTGCAAATCGGGTAGCGGGCAACTTATCAGCCATTGCTGATTTGATTGGTCAAATTGCATTTGTAGCGGGGATGTTGTTCTTCGTATCTGCTGTTTTCAAGTTTAAACAGCATAAGGATAACCCAACCCAGGTTCCTGTTGGAACACCATTATCCATGTTAGCTATTTCTGCTGCATTAATGTTTATGGGCAACTTCATCAATCCGTTAGGAGAAACATTATTTGGTGGAACTGGCGATAGTGGCCCTGGGGCAGGAATATCCTCAGATGGCTTTCAATCTGGATTTTCTTCTGGTAGCAGCTAACTCAAACTTTGGTTTCTTATGAGCAAACTATCATTACGTTTAGGAGAAGGCGCTTGGAATTTATATGCCAAGCGCCAAACTGATCCTAAGTTTAAAGAGTTTTCAGCATCTATTCATAAGCGCGATAATAATCATTGTTATTTTTGTGGGTTTAGTTCAAATATCCATATGATGGTGGTTAATCTAGACCACGACTATACGAATAACAAGATGTCAAACTTGGTTACAGCTTGTCCATTTTGCCAACAATGTCTATTCTTAGAGGCCTGTGGAAAGCTACAACCCGGTGGCGGGACAATGGTGTATTTACCCGATATATCTCAAGAACAGTTAAATGCTTCATGTCATGTGCTTTACGCTTCTATTGTGAATGGGTCAACACACGCTCGTGTTGCAGACACTTATTTACAATCATTAAAACTCAGAGCACCGTACGTTGAAAAGGCATTTGGTAAGAATATGAGTATCCCATCATTTATGGGGCAGATGATTATTGATACCCCAGGTATAGATCGTCAGGAAGTTGAACAAAATATGCTGCAGAAGGTTAGAGTGTTACCCTCATTGGAAAAATTTGAGGATGCCATAGTCGGTTGGGCTAAATCAGCTGTAAGTTAGCGAGGGAACATATGTCTATTATGAAAGGAATCGTAGATGGAATTGAGGCAACAGTTGGTACTGTCTCTATCTTATTAAAGCAAGGGGCTCCCTCGTATACCGATATACAAACCGCAGATAGTCCTACGACGTTAGTGACTAATGAGGGTAGTTTATTGTCAATCATTGAGGTGCATGGGGTTATTGGACTTGTAGGAGATGATGAGTACCAGCGAATTCACGACCAAATGTTTCAAGCGCTGAATAGCTCATTGAAAGATGTTGGGCATACACTGTCAATTCACTTTTCGTATAATCGAGACCAGGTGCTAGAAACGATTGAAGAGAATTATATTGGTGCACGAAAAACTGCAAATAAACTTGATTTATCATTGAAAGATGTCTTGGATGAGCGAGTCAACTATATGAGTCAGTACACATCTGCAGAGAAAGCATTTATTTCGGTGACTACAAACCCAGATATTCTGACCAAAGAGCAGCAAAAAGCCGCGCTTAAAGAACGTGATGATAACAACAAGGACTCACCATCATTTAAATCAAGTCAAGCGATCACGTTGGCTATTCCGGCATTAAGAGAACTTCATGACTCGTTTGTAAAATCTTTGAACTCAGACTTATCTTCTGCTGGGGTTTCAAGTGAAATTTTAGATGTGCATACTGCAATAACAGAGGTTCGAAAATCTATTGATCCTGAGTTTACGGACAAAGCTTGGAAGCCGGTATTACCAGGTGATAAAATTACGCCTAAGATTAGAGACCTATATACTGATAAAAGCACGTCAGCAGATAGTGATTTAGCAGATTTACTTTGGCCTAGTTTGGCAGTTCAGCTATTCCCACGTGATGCAGAAAATATCGATTTAAAAACATGTAGAATTGGGGGAAAAATTTACTCTTCTGTGTACATTGATCTATTTCCAAAAGATATACAGCCTTTTTCTTTATTACTCGGAAAAACCATTCAATCGGATCTACCTTGGAAGATCACTTTCCAAATTAGGGGTGGAGGATTATCGTCTTTGAAGTTTAAAAATGCGATGTCATCAGTTCTTGCTTTTTCATCCGCGCAAAATCGATTAATTTCTCAAGGTGTTGATGCCTTAAAGTATCTTGACTTACAGTCAGATGATGCTGCTGTAATGGTAAGAGCAGTTGCCTCAACATGGGCACCTGAAGATGAAGTAAAGCTGTTACGCTCAAGACACTCATCTCTATCTAGAGCCATCCAAAACTGGGGGTCAACGGATGTAACAGAAATCTGTGGGGATGCATTTGAAGGGGCTCTTGCAAGTATGCTATCAGTTAGCCAATCATCACCAGCGAATATGTCTGTTGCTTCTCTAAAGTCATTTTTATATATGATGCCAATGTTTCGGCCAGCATCACCCTGGAAGCAGGGAAGCTTGCTACTGAGATCACCTGATGGTAAGCCTTGGCCATACCAGCCAGGATCTCCATTGCAAACCACATGGATTGATATGATCTATGCTAGACCTGGTTCTGGTAAATCGGTATTATCAAATGCACTAAATCTAGGTTTATGTATACAGCCAGGGATTGAGCGATTACCACGTATTGCTATTATTGATATTGGTCCTTCAAGTGCTGGATTGGTTTCATTGCTACAAGAGGCGCTGCCAGAGGATAAGCGGCACTTGGCGACTTATATTCGCTTTACCATGGATAAGGAATACTCTGTTAATCCATTTGATACACAGGTGGGTAGCCGTTACTCACTACCAATTGAACGTTCGTTCTTGGTCAACTTTATAACGTTACTGGCAACTCCTGTGGGTGCACAATCAGCTTATGATGGTGTGCCTGACTTAATAGGAATGGTAATTGATGAGGCGTATAAACTTCTTGCTGATGATGGCAACCCTAATGTCTATACACCCGGGGTAGATCCAGGCATTGATAAAAAAATTGCTGAGATTAAGTTTGTTATCGACTCAAAAACAACCTGGTGGGAAGTAACTGATGGGCTGTTCAACGCAGGCTATACTAGGGAAGCCAGTCTTGCGCAGCGAAATGCAGTACCATTAGTCAGTGATTTAACGTCAATAGCTAGAACTCCGGCTGTGATGGATCTTTACGGTAAAATTACGGTATCTACAGGAGAAAACCTGATTGATGCAGTGGTTAGAATGTTATCTAGCGCAATTCGTGAGTACCCAGTACTCTCTCGTTACACTAAATTTGATATTGGTGAGTCTAGGGTCGTTTCATTTGATTTAGATGAAGTGGCGAAAAGTGGTGGTGATGCAGCAGATCGTCAAACAGCTGTTATGTACATGTTAGCACGGTATATTTTGGGTAGGGATTTCTACCTGAACAAAGAAGCTGTTGCAAGTTTACCAGATGCTTATCGTGAGTTTCATGAAAAGCGTGCTGCTGAGATTAAAGAGGATCAAAAGCGTATTGTGTTTGATGAATTCCACCGTACGTCTAGAGCACAGGCTGTTAGAGATCAAGTGATTGTGGACATGAGAGAAGGCCGTAAGTGGCGTGTTCAAGTCTGTGTTGTTTCACAAGATCTCAAGGATTTTGATGACCAGATTGTGAAATTTGCAACATCAACTTTCATCATGGATGCTGGCCCAGAGCAAGCGATTGAAGAAACCAGTAAATGCTTTGGTTTAACCAACACGGCAAAAGTTGCCCTACGTCAGTCTGTAAGAGGACCTAGAGAAGGTGGTGCAACATTCCTTGGCCAGTTTGCAACAAAAGAAGGCAATCATCTGCAGCTACTAACCTTAACACTTGGTCCAGCAGAGTTATGGGCATTTAGTACTACCTCAGAGGATGTATTACTTCGTAATGCATTGTATGAAGCAATGGGTCCAGTTGAGGCTCGTAGAGTTTTAGCTAACTTATTCCCACAAGGTAGTGTTACCAAGGTTCTGCAAAACAAGCTAAATGCAGAAACGCAGGGAACGGGAATGATTTCTGATGATGACCGTAAGTCTGTTGTAAGCAAGCTGATTGAAGAAGTCATTGCGGCCCATTCAGAAAATCCGAATGTCTCCTCACTGAAGGATTAATACATATTGTAAAACCAACCTTTGTTCTTGGTATGAACACTAAGTTTCTTAGTGCTCAATTTCATGTATCCCCAGCGGTAGATACTGTGCTAGGTGAGAAAGTACGCGTTGATTAACCCAGAATTCAGGCGAGGTGATACTACCGGTCATAAACCCAACATGACCTCCGTTTGGATATACTTCCATATCAATACAAGAAGATAGGTCATTTGCTGCTGGGAGGGTCTCATAATCAACGATAGGGTCATCAGTAGAAAGAACAATAAGGGTAGGTTTACGAATCTTCTTTAGGTAGTGCTGACTACTCACATCTTGGTAGTATTCATCAACTGAGCCGTAGCCATGCGTTGGTGCGCTGATATGCGTGTCATAATCTAACAGAGAGTTTAGTTTATTTAGCCGTAACCTAAGTACATCAGGGTCCTGGTTCAGTGTAAACTTGTTAAGCAGACTATCTTTGATATCATCTAGAAATATTTTGTCATAAAAGGTGTTGATACCTTTTTGTACTTTCAGTGCACATTTTTTCATATCGAAGGGAGGGGATACTGCTACACCAGTCTCACATAAGTTATGGTAGTTTAGTTCCCCAAATAGTTTGAGTAACATATTTCCGCCTAAAGAGTAGCCCACAATAGCAACAGGTTGGGTGGGGTAGCGTTGTTTTACTAAGTTTAGGATAAACTTTATATCCTCAGTATCACCACCATGGTACTGTCTCGGAGATCGCTGCTTATCTTGTCCACAGCCTCGAAGATTGAGTGCTAGAGCTGTCCAGTTCGTTTGCTGATAGATATCGTGCATCATCGAGTTAATATAGTGAGAGTTTGTAGATCCTTGTAAACCGTGAAGCAAAATAACAATAGGGCCTGAGGGTTTATCAGTCCATATTCCATCAATGAAGTCTCCATCAGGCAGCTCAAAGCGTTCTTGTCGTTGTGGAAATAACTTTTTCTTTAAGTATAAAGCTGGAAATATCGTTTGGAGGTGAGCATTTTGTAGCCACCACGCCGGAACAAACTTTTTAAAACCTGAGGACATCCTGTCTCTCCAATTATCATCCTATCCTGTACTACTAGGCTGTTTTTTATTGTTGACAGAAATAATTGATACTTTTTTTGCAATCAGTATATAGTATAGTGTATTGGAGACTTTTTAGGTCTATTGGGTATTCGGGAATAAGGATTGAGTGATGGCAGCGTTTAAAAAAATACAGTTATTTGGTTTTGAGAAAAATGGGGTGCATACAAAGGTTTCGGCATTACTCACTAAAATGGGTGTCAGTATTGTTGATAAGGCTCAAGATGCTGATGCTATTTTGGTGCTAGGAGGGGATGGCTCTATGTTGCATTCAGCAAAACAAGCACATGAGTATCAGATTCCAATATTTGGCCTTAATCTAGGCCATCGTGGCTTTTTAGCTGATATTGAAGCACTAGAGGATCAATCACTGGAAGCTATTTTATCAGGAGAGTATGTTGCCGAAGATCGCCAGGTATTACAGTGTAGCGTCAATGGTCAAAATTATACTGCTATCAATGAAGTGATGATGTGCAAAACAAAGCCCACGCGGATGATTAAATATGAGCTGAAAATTGATGATGTTTTTCTTTATGAGCAAACCGCAGACGGTATGATTGTTTGTACAACGACCGGATCCAGTGCCTACGCACTATCAGCAGGTGGACCCATTATACACCCAAAAGCATCAGTTCTAGGAATAGTGCCAGTTTGTTCGAACAATATTACTTCAACACCGCTTATTATTAATGATAGCGCAGTGATTCAGGTAACTCCTCGTCCTTGGAAGGATAGTGAGGCTGAAATTGCAATTGATGCACAAACGGTGGCAAGAGATGTAAGCAGTGAGGTACGTATTCAACTACATCCTAATGCAGTGACTTTTCTGCACCCTAAAGCTCATGACTATTATCAAACGTTAAAAGAAAAACTGTGCTGGGAGATGTAGTACACAAGCTTTTTTCTATTGATTTATATGGTTATTTATGTTATTCTGACTTCAATATAATTAAAAAAAGGAAATAAAATGCTCTCTATAGCCCTTGGTGTTGCTGGACCAAATGATTCAGAAAGAACTAATATTGTGTTTTACGGTGTGGCTGGCCCTCAAGAAATTCCATATTCAGCAACAATTGTCAGAACTGTGATTGCTTACTTGCTTCTAGGATTTTTTGGAGGCTCTATTCTTGGACTCAGTATCATTTATGGTTTTGGCTTATATATGCTAAAGCTTAGCTTATTTACTGCGATAGTAAGTTCTCTTATTATAGTAGCTAAACGTTTGAACCAGAAAGGCAAAGATAAGTCTGGGTACTCATGGGCTAAATTTGGACAAGATATTGGTTTTGTCTTTAAAATGATAATGACTGCATTAACACTATTACAAGGCGTTGATGGGTTATTCATTATTTCAGCTATTTTTCTATATGAGAAGACGCATTTATTTCCTGAAAAAAGCGTTATTGGGAAAATGGCTAGAAAGTATCCAGTGGGATCAGTAATATTGCAGTTGGTACTGTATGCTACATTGATATCAGCATTTAACTTCGTAACAGGCGTGCTGACCAAAGTCTTAGCTACCATGCTACTTTCGGGGCAAAATACCGCCATGCTCCCAGTGCTATATAATATAGTCTCACTGTTAGGATTTTGGTTGCCATTGTTGGGAATGGTTATTATGGTTGCGAAGATGCATGGTGCAAGCTTTGAGAAGCTATGGTTTTTAAATGGACGAAAGAAGGGAGAGGCTTATATTAGCTGGAAGCGTGATAAGTTCAAAATTTTGATCTTTATGTTAACTGCTTTGAGTGCATTTGCAGCACCACTTATTTTTTCTGCCTCGTCTATTGTGGCAACTATCTCATTGCAGACATTGTATTTGCTACTTTCAACCGTCATGATGTATGCCGTACAACCACTAGTTGAAGAGTTATTTTTTAGGTCTGGGCTTATCCACTATTTTAAATCCGAAGGTGTTGTTGATAGTGATACAACAAAAACCAATATCTGGTCCAAATTAAGTGTTTCAGCGTTAGGCGGTATTTTATTTGCTGTTGTCCACCAGATGGTTCGGGGCTTTACAACACTGTTGCCTTATCTAAGGCTGTTTGCATGTGGCTTTTCATTGACCCTCATTACCTTAACGACTGGTAATATAGCTGCAGCAACGCTGTATCACTCATTGCATAACTTCTGTTGTACGATGTTTAGATCAACTTTTTGTAGTGCAGGGCAACTCTCGATAGGGCCAGTAGATGTGAATCCAGTTGTTGCAGAAACGGCTAGAACGGTTTTAACCATCAAGGATCATGAGCGGGCAGTTAACTCAGAGGTGGGTACATTAGCAGCTGCGGCAGCGGCGTAAAGTTCAGTGGCATAGACCTACAGGAGTTGATTAAGAGCCCTTTTTAAGCTCCCTGCCCAGAATATCATCTATGGTTTCATTATCTTTAAGTTTAGATAATAGCTCACGCATTCCACTTTTTTGAGCACGGACAATTTCAGAGGCGTTAACTGGCCTAGTGTTAATATTGCTTTTTAGGTAGGCATTTATGTCTGGCGTACTTTGTATCTTTTGCAGGGCCCCGGTGACTGTTTCTTTTTTAGAGCTCTTCAACCCATCAGTTAACTCTCTCAACACTTTCTGGGCTTCCTGTTGATTTCCTTTAACCTGGGAAGCTATGGCAAAGAATGTGGGACCTGTAGTTAATTCTGGTTGTCCAAGAGTCTGGTTAATCTGTTCAGATCCGCTTTCAACTATACCCCCAATTTTTTCACCACCTAAATATAAGAGCGATTGCATGGAATAGGTTAAATTGATATGGATGCCAGTAAACGGCAGAATAAATAGGCTGATAATTCCAACGGGTAATAATGCCAGGAAGGATAACCCTCGAACTAAGAAGTTTTTCTGGGGTGATAGACCATTACCTAGTAAGTATAGATTAGCATGCGTAACAAGTTCGTTGAAATTAGGGCGTCTAGAAATCAGCAAATCTGAATTATCAGGGTTGGTTATTTGCCCAAGGTGGAAGTAAGTGTTGTCCAAAACCAATGTTTTAATTGTGCTCATTATTATATCCTCTCTTTATTATCTTGAGTTATAGAGGTATAAAATAAGTTGCCAGATTTTTTTCAGACTGTTTGTCCTAGGTAACTTGAGTACTCAAAAATATAGGTCGGTTGGTGGCTACTGGTTGACATTCAAGGGTAGCCAACTCATAATCCTATTAGGTCACGGTAGATAA
>JBDQHG010000006.1:0-29107 GCA_040264995.1 Gammaproteobacteria bacterium
ACGCTGCATCAGACGGATTAAAATGGTTTAACCCTTTCAGATCAGACCCGAGTGTCCCCAGATACGACGATGGCTCCCAATCTTTATTCGCTCAACTAAACCTCAGTGACAACCCCCCATTTGTCAATATAGCGCCTACTATTCAAGAGGCGTGTAATACTATTACGACTGACTTACCTGAAGACTCTTGGTTACGTACTATAAATTTATTTCTGGAAAATAAAGGTAGCCCAGCTCCAGGCAGAGAGGTATTAACAGCTGCGTCAGAAAATGCCTATGGGTATTCTGATCGATATTCAAGGTATATGTGGGTCTTCAAATTCTTGGAGCATTATGCCAAAAAATGTCAAGAACTAGATAGTGATAACTATGCTGGATTACCCGCTGCTGTTTCGGAGGGGAAAAAACAAGTCATTAGAATGATGGTGCTCAATGAGTATGATATCGTTAAAATCCATACTTTAGTTTGCACGTTACTACCTGAGTCAATGCTTTCTATGTTGAGTCGAGTCTCAGAACATTTTGGCTCCATGTTCTCTGAAGAGGTTGTCACCCTGAGAGAGCTGCAGAGGTTAGACCCTAGTTCCATTCAGATAGTATCTGATATATCAAATCAATTATCCCAAACAGACAGTGAAGACATCTGGGGAGAGCATAATATTGAAATATGGTCCAGGGTATTACTATCCTTATCAGAAATAGATTCGTCACAATTTAATATTATGACAGGTATCGTTAAGCGACTACCGGTTGGTGCATTGTCACTTTACGCGCCAATATTAGAGTATTTATATAAGATTGCTACGAAAGTGGATTTAGGCGCAACTCAAGAAGAGAGGAATATTCGTATTTCGAATACTGCCCGTGTCATTTCACGGTATTTAAATCAAGGTGGTGAGGTACCAACAACAGATAAGATTGCCAGGAACTTAATGGCTATTAGTGATATCAACCCGCAAGCAACTGACTATATAGCTTCATTATATTACGATTTATTGGCCATACCTCGTTGCAATCGTCTAACGGACAGAGTACATGTGCTCATTGATATGTTGTGCCGATTTGCAGCGTTGCCAGAGCAAGAACAAAGTCAAGTGACCCTATTTATTAGTAGGGTGATTCATTCAGCATCATTGCCAGAAAACCAGGGTGAAATTGATCTTATTCGGAGTCTGGTTGCCTTAAAGGATGATATGAGCCGTCTGGGTATGTTAGATAATGTTACGGCGGCTAGTGGGGTGTTGCACGCAGGCTTTAATCAGTTAATTGGATTACTCAATCAAGAACTTAGTTTAGAGTCCTTGCCCGCAATTAACGAAGTCATTCATACGATTGATCCCCGCTTTCTAAAACTATTAAAAAACCCAATATTTGGATTATCATCTGAGTTGCACGCTAGAATTGATACGATCAATCGGTTGCAGGCTTGTGAGAAAGAGAATATAGACCATGTGATAGAATCACTATTAAGTTTTGTTGGGTTAGCAGGAGACTTGCCTAGTGCTGCTGCCCACCAAGTATCCAATCTTTCTATATCAAGTCCTGAGGCTTTAATTGCTCAATTTGCAGTAGCAAGCAAGGAGCTAAAGAGAGTCTCTGCTAGTGAAATGATCAGAATCTCAGATGCAATCTTCCCATTGGAGGAAGAGCAGGGTGCTCCGGAAGGAATTAACGCTTTTATATATAGGCACCAAAACATAACTTCAAGTTCAGGAAAGTTTTTGCTGCAAGCATATCTGCTCTCAGAATACTGCGATGAGCTTAGTCAGGTGGCAATAGTCGTCAATGAATTGACAGCTGGTGATATTACAACCTTTGTGAAAGGTGCGAAGAGACTTGCAGATATTCCTCAAGAACGTTTTGATGCGCTACTGGCTAAAGTTTGGCTTGGCGTATCACATGAGAAATATCCTCCTTTATATCAAAAACTGATGCATGCTAAAGAGCTAGCGGGGTATCATGAAGAGTTTGACGGTATTTCTAAATCATATATAAGTTTACAGAAGTCAGGGGCTGCAGATTCAAACGTAGTTGATCGCATTTTCTTGATCATGCAGGAAGTTAGAAAGGTTGATGGTGATAGGTTTGATTCATTCCTGAGGACAGTTCATGGTGCTAATCAGGATTGTGATGAGTTACCGTATATGTTGCAGTACCTTCAGAAGATTCATACGATTGCGTCTAAATTGCCTGAAGACCAAATAGACAGTGCAAAAGCCAATGTAAAGTCTCTTTTAGCAAAAGTAAATAACGCTGCTGTTTCTGGTAAGAGTCATATTTCACGCAATGGAAAGATGAACGCATTTTTTGATGTTTTAAATTACGCTAAGTCAGTTAATATTGCAAAGAATGTCTTTATTGGCAGCTCGATTATAGGCGCTATTATCATAGCGTGCCTCCCCTCATCATATATAGTTATTTGCCCAATTCTGTTTGTGATCCTGCTGGTTGCAATCGGCTTGTTTATTGCAGAGTTAGTTGCATTGAGTAAGGACGCTAAGCGTATAGACGTTGCTCAGCATTCCTTATCGATACAGGAGGATGAGAATCACCTAGATTTTGCATTAAGGCTAACTAAGGCCGTTATTACCCCTGGCAATGACGCTACCTCAGCTGCAGCCTCTGAACTAAGAGCTATAAGCTCAAATACTTTGCTACCCATCGGGATTGGTGTAGCGGTAAACGCTATAGAAGGCTTTGGTTTGTCAGTTCCGAAACAACCGAGCAAACAACCGAGCAAACAACCGAGCAAACAACCGAGCGAACAACTGCTGAGTGATGCCTCAGCTGGAGCTTGAAAGGCAACATGCATGACTAGACTATATCTCGCCTTTCTTATATTGCGTCGTAATACTGCTGTGATGTGTCATGCAGGTAGAATTGAGATAAAGAGTCACTGAGGCGAGACTTGACTCCAATTACCAGAGTAATTACGCTTATAACTAGAATAATCAGTACGTCTTGTATCGGTGACAGTAAGCCATTTCCACCGTAGTTTCCATAGTAGCTAACAATACCAAGAGTAACAATTAGTGGCAGCAGCCAAGCAGCATGCTTTAACTCTTTAGTCCCGGATTTTAGCATGTAAATCACAAGCCCAGAAAAAACACTGATGATTAATGCGTAAACAGTTTCCCAGCCTGACCAATAGACCAGTAGCATGCAAATGAATAGTGTTATATGGGAAAATAGATTTGCAGCAGGGAGCTTAAAGGGTCTTGGGTGGTTTGGAATAAGTTGACGTAGCGCCAATAATGCGACTGGTCCCACAGCGTATGCTAATACTATAGCAACCGACTGGAACTTGACTAACGCTACCCAATCTTCAAATGGTGCTAATAGACATATCCCAACCACAGCATTTACGACTACTGCATTTTTAGGCACAGCGTTCTCATTAAGCTCGGCAAAAAACTTAGGTAAAAAACCATTTTCACTCATTGCCAACAGTAGACGGGAGGTTGTTGCTGTATAGACTAATCCTGCACCAGTAGGCGCTATTACTGAGTCAATATAAATAAGGGTTGCTAGCCAATGCATACTTAATGCGATTGCCAGTCCAGCAAAAGGCCCTGCATCGTAGTTAAAACTCAGGTTGCTCCAACCGCCACTGATCATCTCGTCGCTAACAACTCCTGTGAAAACAGTTTGCATAAACATATAAAAGACCATGCAGTATGCTACAGACCCAATGCATGCGATGGGTATGGCTTTCTGAGGGTTTTTAACCTCTGCAGCTAACGATGTACACTCCCTGAAACCTAGGTATGAGAAGATAACAGTCGTTGAGAGAGCAGAAAGAACACCTTCAATACCGTAAGGCATAAATGACTGGCTAGTAAAGTTGCTGACTTCAAACCGACCAAAAGAGAGCAGCATTAATACAAACAATGGTACTGATATTTTCCAAACGGTTAGAATATTATTGTACTTAATCATTGTTTTTACCCCCAGGATATTAATCCAGGATAACATAAATACAATACATACCGCATAGGCAACCCCCATGTTGGATAGTAAGGTTGAGGAACCTGATTTATACGTTAGCCCTTCAAAAAATCTTGATGCATACTGTAGCATTGCCTGAGCTTCAGTAGGGGCAACAGCAACACATGAGAGCCATGCTAACCAGCTAATGATAAAGCTAACCCCAGACCCATGACTAAACTGTCCATATCGTGCGATACCACCTGCGACAGGAAAGGCGGTAGACAACTCAGAGAAGGTAATTGCGATAAAGCCTATAAGGATACCACCAAGTAACCAGCTTAAAATGGCTGCGGGGCCTGCAATCTTAGCTGCTACAATTGAGCTAAGCAACCAACCAGAACCGATCATACAGCTAAGAGAGGTAAATAAGAGCCCAATTGAGCTTATTTCTTTTTTTAGTTCACCGCTCATCTTTATATCTCCATCTATCGAATAAATATTCACATAATTTCATGCTTTATGCAATTATTCATTGTATGGTATAACAATTTAAGTTTCAAACTAAATCAATACTGGTTACTATGTCGAATTTAGGCTATCACAACATATCTGTTCCTACCCATCCTTACCGAGGAGATAATGAGCTAGTTCTCTCAATTAATCCAGGAGAGGGTGTTGTGTTAAGGGGGAGGAACGGTAGTGGTAAAACAACCATTTTGAAAATGTTAGCAGGGCACTATGAGGGCAGGGTATTGTTTAATGATTCTCGTTGGGTTGGACATTATATAGCAGAGAGGCCATTTTTGCTAAGTGGTTTAACCGTGACAAAGCAGTTAGCTTATTACCGGTCACTATATCAGGATGAGTCTGAACCCTGGGGGTGGTTACAAGACCTTTCAGGTATGCAGGTATCGGCATTATCACGAGGGCAGTTGCAGCGTCTCAGCCTTACCAGGCTTGCTTACTCAAGTGATAAGCTATGGCTGTTGGACGAGCCATTTAATGCCCTAGATAAAGAAGGACAAGCGGCATTTAGTGGATATATAGATAAGCACTTAGTTAACGGTGGGAGTGTGTTATATGCTTCACACATCGCTTTAAGAGCTGAGGATCGAGTGATATGTATCGATTAATTAAGCATGAATGGTCTCGGATGCAGTTTTTGCTGGGGCGGGCATTGGCATTGCACGTATTTGTGTTCCTTAGTTTAGCGGTTTCACTGAACCAAAGTGGTGAGGATGTTGTGTTGCATTACGACTATGTATACGCCGTACTGCCTTTAACAGTTGTGGCAGCATCTCAATTATATCAAATCTTCCTACCAAGCTTTCTACTGCAAGAGTGGTGCTATGGAAAGAAGGGTGGGGCAAGCTGCAGGGTGAGCTTACTTCTGCTGAGTTTGTTAATTAACCTCCCTCTAAGTACTGGATTAAGCTTCTTGTTACATGCGGATTGGTTGGCGTTACTGATATTATGGGGTGTGTTAGATATATTAAGCGTAATGTATCAATGTATAACGTCTATTACTAGCCAAGCAACGGACATGTTGGTTAGCTATATACTACTCGTGCCCATATGTTTGCCATGGCTAGTTTTAGGCCAGCTAGCGTTTGCTGGAAGTATTGCCGCAGCTAAGTTGTTATTAGCCGCATGGCTGCTAATCAGCTTATTTGGAAGTACAGGAGTATTGTTATGTCACCGTGTGGGTGGAGGCAGTGAGAACGCCTGATAGCTATTGCTATATAGGGTTATAGGTGATAATATTCAGTATATTTAGGCGCGTAGCTCAGTGGTAGAGCACCACCTTGACATGGTGGTGGTCGGTGGTTCGATCCCACTCGTGCCTAGTTTAGTTGAAACAAAATAACCTTAAGTAGCTTTATGAGTATTTTTGAACAGTTAAAAGCGCAAGATAAAAAGCTTGCTAAGCAGGCAATTGCAGCTCGTTGTAATGGCGAGTTAGTCGATTTACACCGCGAGATGACCGGTGATATTACCCCCGTATTCCCTGATGAGGTGGATGGAGTTGATATTATTCGTCACTCTACGGCACATTTATTAGCCATGGCTGTAAAAGAGATTCATCCTAATGTTCAGATTACGATTGGTCCTGTGATTGAAGAAGGGTTCTATTACGACTTTGCTTTTAGCGATGAGACTAAGCTAACGCCGGAAGATTTTCCTGCAATTGAAAAAAAGATGAAGCAGTTAGTTAAAAAATCACTGCCAATTAGACGGGAAGAAACCACGAGAGATGAAGCAATTGCCTACTTTGAGTCAATTGGTGAGCATTATAAGGCTGAGATTATCCGAGATATTCCTGGAGATGAGTCGTTAACGCTCTACGATCAGGGTGGGTTTAAAGACTTATGTAGAGGCCCTCACGTACCGACAACTGCAAAGCTCGGTGCATTTAAACTGCTAAAGTCAGCAGGTGCTTATTGGCGTGGAGATTCTAATAATCCAATGCTTCAGAGAATTTATGGTACTGCATGGGCAACCAAAGAAGACTTAGACACACACCTAAAGCAGCTTGATGAACGTGAAAAGCGTAACCATAAACGCATTGGTGAGCAGTCGGATCTATTTCACTTTCAGCCTGAAGCCCCCGGAATGGTATTTTGGCACCCAAATGGTTGGTATAGCTATCAGGCAATGATACGGTATATTCGCGACTATTATATTAGCAATGGCTATCAAGAAATCAATACACCTATGCTGATCGACTGTAAGTTGTGGGAGCAATCTGGACATTGGGATAAGTTTCAAGAAAACATGTTTAGTGTTGAGAGTGATAAGCGTCACTACGCCATTAAGCCGATGAATTGCCCAGGGCATATCCAGGTGTTTAATGATCACCTAAGGAGTTATCGTGAGCTTCCATATCGACTGGCAGAGTTTGGTACATGCCATCGTTATGAGCCATCAGGGACTTTGCAAGGCTTAATGCGATTGCGAGCATTTGTTCAGGATGACGGGCACATCTTTTGTTCAGAAGACCAAATTGAATCTGAAGTTTTAGCATTCATTGATCATGCTCTAGCAGTATACCATCACTTTGGCTTTGATGATGTCATGATCCGGTTGTCAACAAGACCTGAAAAGCGGGTTGGATCAGATGATATTTGGGATCATTCCGAAGCTGTATTAGAAAAAATACTTAATAACTCAGGGCTTGAATGGGACTTAGCGCCTGGCGAAGGTGCTTTTTATGGTCCTAAGCTTGAGTTCAATCTTAAAGACTCACTGGGTAGAACATGGCAATGTGGAACTGTGCAGCTTGATTTCTCAATGCCTGAAAGACTGGGTGCTAGCTATATTAATCAAGCAGGCGATAAAGTAACACCCGTCATGCTACACCGCGCAATCTTAGGATCGCTCGAACGTTTCTTTGGAATTGTAATTGAGAACACTGGTGGCTGGCTGCCATTATGGATGACGCCTCTCCAGGTTGTGGTATCAGGCATTACTGATAAGCATTTAGACTATGCTCATGAAGTCCAAAACTTACTGTCAGATCACGGCGTTCGAGCACGTGTAGACGCAAGATCTGAGAAAATTGGATACAAAATTAGGGAGCATACTTTATCACGTGTTCCATTTATGGTGATAATAGGTGATAATGAAGTTGAAAATAAATGCATTAGTGTGAGGGGCGGTCAGGGCGAAAAGCATGACAGTATTTCAGTAGATGAGCTGGTCTCAATGATTCAAAACGGGTAGTGAAAATATATGGCAGTTAAATTTAAAGTCGGTAAGCAAATATTAGCGAAGGAAGTTCGCTATATCGATCATGAAGCTAAACAGCATGGTGTGATACCAACAGTAGAGGCAATGCAACATGCAGAGAGTGCAGGGTTGGCACTGGTTGAAGTTGATCCTAATGGGACTCCACCGGTGTGTAAAGCGCTAGACTACAATCGATTTTTGTATGAAAAGAAAAAGAAAAGCAAGAATTCTAGTGGCTCTGTAGCTAAAAAAGATAAAGAGGTTAAAATAAATACGTCTACTGGCGATAATGACTATCAAGTCAAAGTTAGAAAAATCATAAAGCTTCTTGAGATTGGCCATCGCGTCAAAGTAACCGTTCGCTTCAGATTTAGACGTGATCAAAGCCAGAAGATTGCGACACCAGAGATTGTGACTCGTGTTGTGAGCGACTTGGCAGAGCATGCAAAAGCAGAAGCTGAGCCTAAGGTAGACTCTCGACAAGCTACTATTTATTTCTTAAAAAGGAAATAAACTGCTGAAACTCTCAGATTCTGCAAAAATAAACCCTAGGAGCAATACATGCATGAAATGACTCTGTGCCGCTTGAGCAATATTTTCGATCATAATGGTAGCTTTAATATTGATCAAGGGGTCCTGAAAGAAGTTATTAAAAAAGAACTAAAGATAGACCAGGCTCAAGCTGCATTGGTGTCAATGTCTCATATTTTAGACACTAAAACGATAAAGCCACCAGGTGGAGACCAAGAGTTTAATGCTAGAGAGCAAATTATAGCAGTACTCCAGGATGTTGCTCGAGAACCAGGTTCTGAGGCTAGTGAAGTAGCAACTATGTGCTATTACTATCTAATGGCTGCATGGGGGAGGCCAATTGCTGCTGAAGTGCCACTGCTTAATCGCCTCGTACTTCATAGCGTTTTTGATGCAACGAGTACTGATCATCGTGATATTCTTGTACAGATAGCACATCACTCTGCTGAGAAGATCTTAAGGGCTCCAGAACCCTGTTCAACTCAGAAAATCATTAATGAATACCGATACTTATTATACTATTTTCCTGAACTTCTAGGAAGCTTTAATGAGATATTAGGGGAGCAATTTGATGAGGTTGCACCTATCCTGGAGATGGTGTTTGGCATTGAGGAGAATTTTTCCAGATCAGGGCCAATTGTTGCTGAGCTTTATTTCTCAGCATTTGATGCTGATATTGCGGAAAAGACCTATATTGCAATAGAGAGTTTAAGAACTAGACAATCTACTGGTAGACAAATAATGGCAGCCTTTCAGGTGCTATCCGCTGCTCTTACAGGCGGTGATAACCCCTTGGCAGGGGATATATCCCCCGTTATCCAAGCATATGTTGCATGCTTCTTAAATAGTACGGACAACGTCCTAATGAAGATATTAGCTTTATCCTCATTCGAAGAAGGTAGGGCGTGCGAACTGGCGGGGCTTGATCAGAGGTTTGATCTAGCACCTATCGTCCGTGAGAAGTGGGGGCTCATGAGAAGACTAGCCTACGACAACCTTATGACAGACGGTCGCTATACTGGCTCACTTTTTGATAGCAGGGAACAACCAACGTCAGTTATATTTGCAACAGACCCAGTAGCAGTATTTGCTGCACCTTCAGAAAACCAAAGTGGTTTCATTTTGGATGAAAATGGCTACCCTCTCAGCGTGTTTTCTAGAGACTCATTGGATTACTTGATGGCCTTATATCCAGAAAACATCAGTCAGCTAGCAAACCTGGCAAATGAAAAGGGCTTTGAAGCGCTATTGTATCAGATTGAGACAGCCAACGATATTGATTCCCAGTCTACTATGACAAGAATCATGCCAGAAGGTGGCGTTGAAATTAGAAAACGTGATTATCTAAGAACTATTACACAAGCTGCCTCTGATTCTCCCTCCTCTGCAATACCAGCAAGATACAAAACTCAAGTAGCTTACTATGATACTCAAGCCTCAGGGGTTCAGGTTACCACATCTATAATATATAGACCGGTATTTGAGAGCCTATTTAAAGCTGAGCCACTTGTTGATCACGCAGATGCAGAAATTCTAGCTGATTTCTTAGAGCACAACATCAACTCTCTCGCTAGCAAAGACACCGATGAGTCCCGTGCAGTTTTATCGCTTTTATTAGGCATCTGTTATTATAAATTCAACGGCCTGCTACTATTAATTTGTCAGCAGGCTAGCCCTGCCCAGAAGGATCAACTCGCAATAGCTGTGACAATCCTACCACAGCCGCATCAAGAAGAAGTTAGTAGATTCCTTGCAGTAGACCTTATAGAACGAGCCCCTCCTTTAGCAAGTCCGGCTAATCTGGATTTATATCAAGCTATAGCCGAGAATCTCGAGGGAGCTAGGCCTGGTATGTTTTATGAGGCCCCACTACCTGTAGAAAATGTGCAACCCAATCAAGATATAGCCGACATTCTCGGGGAAGCTGTGTCTGATGGAGCCTTACCAGAGGAAGAGGATACGCCGCTCAGGCAAGCTATAGCCATGAGCCTAAGGCCAGCTGAAGCTCTGCCTGCACCTGAAGTTGCTGTCGCACCAGCTACTCCAAGACCCTATTTTTCACTAGCCGTTAGTATCACTGCATTTATATTTGGGGTTGCTGTGACTTTCATTCCAGGGTTGCCACTAGTTGCTGTTATTGTGTCAGCATTAATTATGGGTATCGTATCCGTTACAGCAGCGATTGATTTTATTAAGCCCGACTTATTTAGGAAACATAAGGTTGAAGGGTCTGCGGCACCATCACCTGTTGGTAGCTGGGAGCTTATTGACAGAATTGTCAGTGACCCTAGACACAGGTCTGACAGGAATTCACAGCATGCCCAACAAGCAGGGTTGACATCTAGTGGGGTGTAATTGAATTAATTTTCGATAAACCTTGACATTAGAGTGCTAACATCATAGATTATAAGCAAAATTACCTAAGGGTTTTATATGGCTACTAAAGCAAAAACGAACAAAGGTGCGCTAAAACGCTTTCGGGCGAACAGTGCAGGTACTCTGATTAAGCGAAGACGTTCGGGGCGAAGTCATATCTTGACAAAAAACAGCCAAGATATGAAGCGAAGATTGCGTGTTCAAGGTGGCGTAGTAAGTGCTCACAATGTGCTGAGGGTTATTAAGTTATTAAAGAAAAAAGTAATTTCTGCAATCAAAAAGAAATGAGGTAAATTATGTCTAGAGTAAAGCGTGGTGTTGTCGCAAACCAACGTCATAAAAAAGTTCTAAAGAAGGCTAAAGGTTACTACGGTGCTAGAAGTCGTGTGTATAGAGTTGCTAAGCAAGCCGTTATTAAAGCAGGCCAGTACGCATACCGAGACAGAAGGCAGCGTAAGCGTGATATGCGTGCACTTTGGATTACTAGAATAAATGCTGCAGCACGTTTGGCTGATCTTAGCTACAGTAAGTTTATGCATGGCCTAAACTTATGTGGAATTGAGCTTGATCGTAAGATCCTAAGTGACTTAGCTATTTTCAACCCAGAAGCTTTCTCAGAGCTTGTGTTGCAGTCAAAGGGTGCATTAGAAAAGGAATAGTTCATGGATGATACGGTTAAAGCGTGTCAGTCAGCGTTAGATAGTTTAGAAGAGTCTGGATTGCTAAACTATCATGAGATTGACCAGGTTAAATCAAAATACCTGGGTAAGTCTAGCGCAATCACTAAAAGCTACCAAAGCCTGGGGAAGCTGTCTCCAGAAGAAAAAAAAGAGACAGGTAGACGACTAAATGATATTAGATCTCAGCTAAATCAACTGATGCAAGATGCATATACGCTTTCTGACGAGCTTGCTGTTAAACAAGCGCTAGCTAAAAGTGTTGATATCACCTTAAGAGCCCGACCTATAGAGAAGGGCAGTCTCCACCCGCTGACTATTGCTTATCGAGAAATGATTGCTATCCTTGATGGTATGGGGTTTGAGATTGCTGATGGCCCACATATTGAAGATGATTACCATAATTTCACTGCACTAAACTTTCCTGAGGATCATCCAGCTAGAACAATGCATGATACCTTTTACCTCAAGAACACAGAAAAACTATTAAGAACCCATACCTCAACTGTTCAAGTTCATGTTCTTAATAAAAGCTCACCACCATTAAGAATTGCAACACCTGGAAGGGTGTATCGCTGTGATCATGACCCCACTCATTCTCCCATGTTTAATCAACTAGAATGCTTAGTAGTAGACGAGCATTGTAACTTTGCCCAACTTAAATGGTTACTGCTTAAGTTCTGTGAAGCTTATCTAGGGAAGCCTTTAGACTACCGGTTTAGACCGTCCTTCTTTCCCTTTACTGAGCCCTCTGCTGAGCTAGATATTGTTTGGGGGGATAAGTGGCTTGAATTAGGTGGATGTGGAATGGTACACCCCAATGTACTGAAAGAAGCAGGAATTGACGAAAAACAGTATAGAGGTTTTGCCTTCGGTGTAGGAATTGACCGATTGGCAATGATGAAATACGGCATCAATGATCTTAGAATCTTATATGAAAATCATCTAGACTTTTTAGAGCAGTTTTAATTATGGCACTTAAAATTTCACCATCTTGGTTAAAAAGCTTCTGTCACTTAAACGCAAGTACTGAAGAAATTGCAGACATGCTAAGTCAAACCGGTTTTGAGACAGAGGTTATCAATGATATTGCAATTGATCCGATGCTAGTTGTCGGTCACATAGACCGGATAGAACCACACCCAAATGCAGATAAACTTAATGTCTGTCATGTTAATATTGGGAGTGAGACACTTCAGATTGTTTGTGGCTGCTCAACAGTGGTTCATGCAAAGCATGTGATAGTAGCTCCAATCAACGCAAAGCTCCCAGGTATGACCCTAAAACCTGTCACCCTTCGAGGCATTGACTCCCAGGGGATGATCTGTTCCTTAAAAGAAATAGGTTTGAGTGAAGAAGGTTCTGGAATCTACCACTTGTCTGAGCCAGTTGAAGTAGGTACTAAACTTGTTGAGTTAATTCATCATGATGAAAAAATACTAGAGATTGATATTACACCCAACAGGGGTGATTGCTTAAGTGTGTATGGTATTGCAAGAGATCTTGCGGCGTCACAAGGTGTTGAACTTGAGCCTTATCCTAGTGGTGATGATCTAAGTCGGTATGAGCATACTGATACCCTCTTCAAAGTAAATAGTAAAAATACGGTTGCTTATGATGCCTTGTCAGGCTCATTTAACCCTAAGTCATCAACACCGCTCTTTATGATAAACAGGCTGCGGCAAGCCGGCATGGGTACAAACCACGTCGTAGTGGATATACTCAATTACGTCATGTTAGAAATTGGCCAGCCTATGCATGCATTTAATGCAGCTGCAATATCACTACCGTTACGGATAGATGAGTCTGAGGGTGATGCATTCAAGCTACTAGATGACTCGATGTATGAGCCGAAGTCTTGGGACACTGTCATATCAGACCAAAACGCTACACACGCACTTGCAGGAATCATGGGAGGCTATGACTCAAGAATGCAGCCAGATTCAACGGACCTGCAATTAGAATCAGCTATTTTTAATCCAAGCGGGGTTGCAAAGTCACTACGGAATTGTAAGCTGGGGAGTGATGCCTCATACCGATATGAGAGAGGTGTTTGTCCTTACCTAAACCAGATTGCATTGGGTTATACGGCTAAGCTATTACAAACCTACACCGATGCTACATTCACGAGTCATCAAAGCTACCACACTAAACCTATCAATAATGAAATTCTCTTTGATATAAACTGGGCGAATAGCTACTTAGGTACAGACTTGAGCCCGGAAGCAATGACAGGCCATCTGAAACAGTTAGGCATGAAGGTTAATCAAAGCTCTGATAGCATCCAGGTTACCCCACCTAGTTATCGTTATGACATCCAGCTAGCACATGATTTAGTGGAAGAGGTGGCAAGACTTTATGGCTACAACAATATACCGCTAGAGCCAATGCATGGGCGCATGACACCAAAGTTGCTTGTCACACCAATCAGTGAAAGTGCTAAAACCTTTATAGTGCATCATGGCTATCATGAGGTGGTTCAATTTAGCTTTGTCCCTAAATCATTAATTGAGTTATTTCCAAATGAGTGCGAGGCGATAGAAATTAGCAATCCAATCAACTCAGAGTTTTCTTACATGCGCACAAATGTACTGCAAAGCTTAGTAATGGCAGCACAGCATAATTACCAGCGCCAAATGAAGCAATTTAAGCTATTTGAAGTAGGTCAATCTTTTCAGCTTATCAATAGCCAAATTCATGAACAAACTCAGCTTGCTGCGATTTGTGTCGGGAATAGCACTAAAGGCTATGGTAACCGGGTTTGTACAGTCGACTATTACGACATGCAAAGCCTGGCGTTAGGGCTATTAGCAAAACATGGCATGGAAAGCATTACCGTAGCCGATAGCCGACACCCAGCACTTCATCCAAAACAGTCGTGCCGTCTTTTGTATCAAGGCAACGTTGTAGGTGAAGTAGGGGTTTTACATCCAGCTACAAGCAAGGCGTTAAGTCTACCGGAAGCGGCTTTGCTCATATTGTATTTAGATCAAATGGACACTCTGAGTGGTCAACCTAAAACCATAAAGCCAACCTCAAAGTACCCTTCTATTACACGGGATATTACATTTACAGTAAGCAGCAACACTATGACAAGTGATATTTCAGAGGTTTTAGTACAGGCTCAGATTCCTCATCTTATAAAAATGAGCGTGGTTGATGTCTATACGCCAGACTCTGAGCTGGAAAGTAAAAGAATTACCTGGAGCTTATCATTCCAGTCGCATGATAAAACCTTAACGGACAAAGAGATTGAGGCAGCGATGCAGGTTGTTAGAAAAGAGGCTGTTCGCTTCACTCAAGCACATAAATAGCATCTAAATGAAACGCTAATAGTCGCTAGTAGTTACTCCGAACTATTAGCGTTTCAGCAAAGTTTAATGAGGAATATATTAAGATACTTTCAATAGCAATAATCGTGACATTTCTTCAGTAACTCCTTGAATTATTTCAGCTGATCTGATATAAACAATATATAAATTAATATCGTATTGGAGACTTACATGCACGCTGAGATAGAAGAGAAAACCCCGACGCTCACAAGAGCAATATTAACAGAAGAGGTTTCAGCTCAAATGGGATTAACAAGGATTGAAAGTGAACAATTTATTGAATCACTATTTTCACTTGTGGTTAATTCATTAGCGCGTGGTGAAGAAGTTAAGATTTCAAGCTTTGGTAATTTCAAGCTTATTGATAAAGAGTCTAGACCGGGCCGAAACCCTAAGACATTAGAAGAGTGTGTTGTCTCCGCCAGGAGAGTAGTTACTTTTAAAGCTGGTAATAAACTTAAAAGCATGATTCAAGACTATATCGATAATGATCAAGATCTGGATGAAGAGTCAGATGACTAAATTACCTCCTAAAAAAAGATACTTTACTATTGGGGAAGTATGCACATTAGCAAATATTAAACACACCCAGCTTCGTTACTGGGAAAAAAAGACAAAGCTTATCTCCCCTAACAGAATTAGCAATAATCGTAGAACATACTCAAGACAAGATGTTTCTAGGGTCTTACTGTTAGCAAGACTGATTGAAGGAGAGGGTAAGTCAATAAAGGACTCACTTGCTATTATTGAGAGCACCCCAGATAGTGCTTCACACCTACTGTCAGTTATTTCCGAAATCAACACTATTTTAAGCGAGTAAATCGGGGCGTGGCGCAGCTTGGTAGCGCGTTTGCATGGGGCGCAAGAGGTCGCTGGTTCGAATCCAGTCGTCCCGAATTTGGTTAAGGATGATACGCAGCATTAACTCAGAATCGATCATGAGAACAGCATCAGCTGTTGTTGCCAGCATGGATATGATTTCGGTTAGCGCTTTTGCACTTCCCTGTATGAGGTCTGCTACTGCTTTATACTCAATGGCAAACACCGCTTTCTACTTTAAGGTCTATGCAGTACTAGCGCTTATTGCGTGGTCATGGGGGCTCGTTTGTGTTGCTGTACTAAGCTATTATGCCACCTATCGCAACACTAATAAAATTAAAACGCTAATTAATGACTTGTGCAAACAAAGCTACACACCTAAACTATTTATGAACTTTGCATTGTCACTACTGATTGCTGTTGTGGCATTTATTTCACAATGCTTTGCGCTTATTATATTACTTCCATCAAGTTTTGGGATAAGCCGGTATCTACATACATTGCTAGCCATTATTTATGCAACATATACATTTTTTAATACCTGTGCTGATTTAGAAAAAGCAACCATCCCTTTAGCACGATCTTCCTCAAAAAAAAGTGGCGGCCTATTAAATCAACTGTTAACAATGTCATCATATGACAGGTTATATGCCGCAGGGTTAAGTTGTGCAATGGTTGCAACCAGTTACTTTAAGTTAACGAGAACAACTATTAGTTTAGCAAGTATGGCAAGTCGATATGGTGGGATATATTGCTTTTTAGAAGGATTTAATAGGCTCTTTTCTTTTCCTACTTTGATGATTGGATTTTATAATGTGGTTCGTTGTAAAGATGCAATCAAGCAGTTATGGTCAGAACGCACGCGCAGCTACACTCAGTCAGACTATATAATAACATCAGCTATTGTAGCGGCTGCATACACTAAAGCCGTGTCCAGTAAACTACTTAATATTGCACCACAGAGTTTCATAGGGCTACTGTTTATTGACTATGCAGCAAATTCAACTCGGCAGTGTAAAAATATTTATAGTCACCAGCCAACTGAGAGTAAGGACAAGTGATTATTTTATTAGCACTTATATTATCGACACTATCTTATGGCTACGATAGCTACCAGTTCAGCGGTGAGTTTAATGACAGTATCATTTACCACTACCAGAACATGCTTTTAATTCGTGAGGTTGATCAATTACAAATCGAGACTCAGCCTAGGATTCCGCAAACTAGCTATATCAGTGATATGTCAGCGCGCGACTGCATTCTAGTCCTCAAACCTAAATCACATTTTGTCATTAAGAAAATTAACCAAGGCGTGCAAGTCAAATGTTATGACAAAGCTGAAAGCGCAGAACAATTTAATATTTTATTAGACGCAGGTCACGGAGGAAAGGATCCTGGTGCTATTTCAAAGGAAGGATTAAAGGAAAAGGATGTTGCCCTAGGGTTCGTAGTTCAGTTAAATAAATTATTGACTAAACGATTTGAGGGGCGGGTACACCTAACTAGAAACTCAGACATGCATTTAGATAAATATCAGCGGCTCAAAAAAGTATTAGAGCTAAAGCCAGATTTAATGATTTCAATTCATGCAGATGCATTTTTTACACCAAATGCAGCTGGATTTGGTGCAATACATTTGAATGAGGGGCAGGGCTCTAAGAAGAGCCAGCAGATAATGGAGGCATTTAATGCCCAACCATCTGAAAGTATGAGAGAGCAGTCTAAAAGCTTTGCACAAGATATTCTTAATGATCTAAATGGGAATTACCGCCTCCACAATACTAGGCCCACTTCTGAGGCTCTGGTTATTCTTCGATCTCCATGGAGTCGCTCTATTCTTCTTGAACTTGGATTTTTATCAAACCCAGATGAGGCTAAAAAGCTGGCTGACTCAGAATATATAATGAAGCTTGCCTCAGACCTTGCACAATCGATTGAACGTTATATCTTAAAAAATGAGGGTATTATTAAAATAGGATATGTTGATTGAGATTGCGCATATCTTATAAATCTATTACTCTAGGACTAAATTGATTTTCTGAGGTAATCTATGAACAGTAAAGAAATAAGAGAAACATTTTTAAGTTATTTTGAATCTTGTGGGTATAAGCGACAAGATTCTGCCTCGTTGGTTCCAGCAGGGGATCAGACACTATTATTTACTAATGCAGGCATGGTGCCATTCAAAGAATACTTTTTAGGCGAAGCTAAGCCTCTAAGCCTAAAAATGACTACCTCACAAAAGTGTGTGCGAGCAGGGGGTAAACACAACGACTTAGACCAAGTAGGGCTAACAGCACGTCACCATACCTTCTTTGAGATGTTAGGAAACTTTGTATTTAAGGGAGCTAACAAAAGCAAGGCAATTAAAGAGGCATGGACCCTTATTACTGAGCACTATAATATCCCAAAAGAAAGGCTTTATGTGACCGTATTCCACGAGGATACTGAAAGTAGGGGAATTTGGGAGAATGAGATTGGAGTACCTCATGACCGTGTTATTTCTTGTGGGAAAGAGGATAATTTTTGGTCTATGGGTGATACAGGCCCCTGTGGTCCTTGTACCGAAATCTTTTATGACCATGGTGAAGGAATCTCTGGAGGGCTTCCAGGGTCAGAGGATGCCGAAGGCGATCGCTTTACTGAAATTTGGAACCTAGTGTTTATGCAGTATCAAATGCATGCTGATGGTACTAGAACAGAGCTAGAAAGCATGGGATTAGATACTGGCATGGGCCTTGAACGTCTAAGTGCTGTAATGCAATCAGTACATAACAACTTTGACAGTGATTTATTTACACCCATCACGCAATCTCTACAAACACAAACCTCAGGAGTTGACTTATCAGCATCACGGGTAATCGCAGATCATATCCGGACTTCTGTATTCTTGATTACAGATCAAGTTTATCCAAGCAACGAGGGCAGAGGGTATGTATTAAGACGTATCATAAGGCGCGCAATGGCCTTTGCGTATCGCTGTGGCGTATCAGAACCATTCTTTCATAAACTAACTGCAACAGTGTGTGAAGTAATGGGTGATGCTTTTCCGGCTATTAGAGAGCAAGAGCAAGTCATTACACAGGTGATCAGGGATGAAGAGCATCGATTCCATGCTACAATTGAGCATGGCTTAAGGATTCTTCAAAAAAACATTGATGGAAAGATTGATATTGACGGTAAAACAGCATTCAAGATGTATGATACCTATGGATTCCCATTAGATATTGCCCAAGATATCGCAAAAACATATGGCATAGGGCTGGATGAAGCTGAATTTCACCAGCATATGGAGGCGCAAAAGGAAAGATCAAGAGCATCACAAACATTTAAAACAAGCGATGAAGGGGTTAAATACGACAGTATGACAGATTTTATAGGGCACACAGAAGATATAGCAACCGCTGTGATTCAATTTATTGAAGTTGATAATGAGAATTTCACCTCGATTCAGAATGACATGAAGGGATCAATAGTTGTGGATACTACGCCATTTTATCCAGAGGGTGGTGGGCAGGTAGGTGATGTCGGAGAGATCAGGTCTGAAAGCGGCGTGTTTATGGTAACTGATACCCAAAAGTCAGGTAAAACCATTCTGCACGTTGGTAAAGTAACATCCGGATCATTTAATGTGAATGACTCAGTGACATTAGTGGTTGATATTAAACGACGTGACACTATGAATAACCACAGTGCAACACATTTAGTGCATTCAGCACTTCGTTCTGTACTGGGGAAGCATGTTGTACAAAAAGGATCTTTAGTTAACCATGAGCGCTTGAGGTTTGACTTTACGCATAACCACCCTATGACTGAACAACAGATGTATGACGTTGAAACCATGGTGAATGATCAGATTCGTCGAAATAATCCTCAAGTATGTGAATGGGTCAGTCTTGCAGATGCACGTAAGATGGATATTATGGCACTATTTGATGAGAAGTATGAGGACCCTGTTAGAATCGTTAGGTTTGGAGATTTTTCTGCTGAGCTATGTGGGGGAACTCACGTAAATGCAACAGGTGATATTGGCTTCTTCAAACTACTCAGTGAGACAGGTATCGCCTCAGGTGTTAGACGAATCGAAGCAGTAACTGGTTCTGCTGCAACGCAGTGGGTACAAGCCCAAACCCAGGCTTTGGCACAAGTTGCCAAACAGCTAAAATGTGATAAAGAGGCAATAGCAAATAAAATCACACAACTACAGTCTGACAATAAACGTTTGGGTAAACTTCAAGAAGCAAACCAAAAACAGTTTTACCAGCAACAGGTTAAATCCTGGTTGAGTGAAGCAGATACAGTAGGGGAGACTCCCTTGGTTATTCAATCATTAGAAAATATTTCTCCTAAACTACTAAGAGTTATTCATGATTTGATTAAGTCTTCACTCCCCTCTGGTGTTATTGTGCTGATCTTAAATGATCAAGACCACTCAACGCTGCTAGTGGGTACCGTAAATACAACTTACAAAGCAAATGTGTTATTAGACAAAATCAATCAACAGTATCAAGGGAAAGGTGGGGGAAGTCCAAGTATGGCACAGGGGATCATACCTAAACAACTTTCTACTAGTGAGATTCATCAATTAATTTCTTCAAGTTAATACTGATATGCATATAAGAAAGTATGGTGGAAGCTCTGTTGCAAACATAGAGCAAATTAGCAAGATTTGTCACAGCCTGCCAAAAGGTCCGCTAGTAATCGTATTATCTGCACCTTTTGGAAGAACGGCACAGTTGTATGAGTCCTTAAGTACGAATAAAGTATCTAACGCGTATAACGAGTTAATTGCATTAGGGGAGCAAGAGTCCTGCCTTAAGTTTAAAATCATGCTTGAGCAATTAGGTCGAGAGGCAGAAGTAGTATCTTATGATCAAACAGGTATAGAAGCCTCACAGAAGCATGGTGGCTCTATTGCCAGCTGCAATCCGGCATATATAAAATCCAGACTACTACAAGGTAAAATTGTTATCGTGCCAGGGTTTCAAGGGATGTATGGACAGCAGCTTGCCATCTTAGCAAGAGGCTCCTCTGATGATACAGCAGTAGCATTGTCAATTGCCCTAGAATGCCCATGCCATATCTACTCAAATGTGCCTTATATCACTAACTATCAGAGGCAACAGCATCGCTCCGTTTACTATGATACATTACTAAATATGATTACAGAGTTTCAAGCGCCCATGAGCAGATCCTCAGTGTTGATGGCTAAAACATACGAAAAAGAGATACGGTTTGGGCACTGGGACTCAGATCATACAGGAACTATAATCTGCAAAAAAGACTTGATGTATGAAGATCTCTCTGCATAAGAAATTTTATTTTAAAAAAATGATGACAAATCAAAAATATCCCCTATAATAACCTTTATAAGGAATAAAGTATAGGAACAAGGACGATGAACAGGAGGAGAAGAAAATGCTAATTTTAACAAGAAAAGTAGGAGAATCACTTAAAATCGGTGATGATGTCACTATTACTGTATTAAGTGTTAAAGGCCATCAAGTACGTATCGGTATTGACGCACCAAAAGAGGTGAGTGTTCATAGAGAAGAAATATATAACCGAATCAAGTTTGGTGACAGTGCTGATAGTGTGGGCAATGGTGAAGATGGCAACAATAATGACAGTGGTCAAGCTGCGCCAGATGTACTAGATGACTAATAGTCATTAAGTAGACTATAACCATTAGTTTATGTTAAACAACGTCGTCTCACGAGTCTGTCAGGTATTTCTCTATGTAAGGATAACCAGATAATTGATTATTATCATAGTTTTTATTTATGTACTCTTACAGAGAATAAATAAGATGATATCAATCAGTCTAGTGTTTTCATTGAAACAGTAAATTTATTTTGCTAGTATAGCCATACCTGGAGAGGTGGCCGAGTGGCTGAAGGCGCTCCCCTGCTAAGGGAGTATGGGTTTATACTCATCGAGGGTTCGAATCCCTCTCTCTCCGCCAAACTCTCAATGATTTTATAATTATGCCTGAGCTTCCTGAAGTTGAAACAGTTGTCAATGGAATCAGATCTCACGTTACCAACAAGACTATTCAGTCTGTTTGGACAAGTGGGTTTCGTCTTAGGTGCTCAAACCAAGATGATCTATCTGAGCAGCTCATGGGTAGTTGTATCACAGGTGTTAGCAGACGAGCAAAATATATTGCACTGCACTTAAGTTCAAATATTGATACAGTGATCCACCTTGGAATGAGTGGGAAATTATTAATAGAAGGTAACAACTACCAATCTAAAAAGCATGATCATGTCGTCATAACTCTTTCTGATAACTCAAAGCTGGTCTTTAATGATGCAAGACGGTTTGGGATGTTTTTTTGGCATGATGATATCCATCAGTACTTAAAACATTATGGTGTAGAGCCATTGTCTGACTCATTCAATACAGCGTACTTATCCCTGATATGTCAAAATAAGCAAATCTCCATTAAGCAATTAATTATGGATCAAAAGTACGTTGTTGGAGTAGGGAATATCTATGCATGCGAGGCTTTATTTAAATCCCAGATATTGCCAACTAAAGCCGCCAGGCACTTATCTGAGGCTGAACTAACCTTATTAGTGTCATGGGTTAAAAAAATACTCATAGCGGCAATACACAAAGGGGGGACAACGCTAAAAGACTACCGAACAGCTAATGATACATTGGGTTACTTTCAACAAAAGCTATCAGTTTATGGTCGAGAAGGTGAGCCCTGTTATGAGTGTGGCGGATGGATTCAGAATAAAAAGATGAGTAGCCGCTCTACGTTTTACTGTAAAGAGTGTCAGCAGTAACTAACCCTAGCGCCATTAATAGTTAATCGATTCTTATCGACAAGTATGGTTTATCCTCAAAAAATCTGTTTAGTTAGTGTTACGTGTGTTAGTGGTTACTAGCATATAACCCCATTTATCTATATAAATAATTGAATATTTATTCTACCGCGTTACAATAAATAGAGTATTCATTTTAAAACGGCATGATTAATATAATCGATTATTGGGCAATATGGCTACCGCTACTCATAGTGGTAAGCTTACATTTTCATGAGAAAACACAGTCACAAACTGGTGTTCTCTATCCGAAAAACATGCCCGAGATCATGCGAAAACGTATCCAGATCTTTTCATTTCAAACTCAAGAACAGTTTAATGCCTGCCATATTAAAGGTTCTAGAAGGATTGATATTACAGAGATTGACCCTGATGCACTGATGATGCTAATTGAAAAGAAATACCCAGTACTATGCTACTGTAACGATGGTGTTCAGTCATACCGTTACTTTGAGCATGTACATAGTTTGCAGAAATCTTACTGGTTAGCAGGTGGCTTAAACTCAGCTTCAGTAAAAATAGAGAAATATTGTATTTGGAGCATTCAAGATGACGATTAAAGTTTATACAAAAGACCACTGCCCATACTGTACCTACGCAAAGGGCTTGCTAAGCAGCTTAGGATATAGCTACGAAGAAATTGCATTAGGTTCTGATAGAAAGGCCATCATGGAACTTGCATCAGAAACAGGAATGAAAACGTTACCCCAAATTTTCATTCATGATAAGTTAATTGGGGGATATGATGATTTGAAATCCCTGGCAGATTCAGGTAGACTTGAAACTATCTTAGCTAAGTAAAGTCAATATTTGGAGGAAACCATGGCTGCAGAACGAAAATTTATTATTGAAAGTATTTGGTCAACAGGATCAAGTTTTGAGGCTCAAACACCTGTTCACACCTTAAAAGAAGAATGGCAACCAGCTGCTAACCTAGATTTAGACGTAAAATCAGTCGAGACTGATGGTAAGCATGCTGTCGAACTAATTATCAATGTAACTGTTAGTATTAAAGATACTCAAGTGTTCACACTATCATCTACCCATACTGGTGTATTTAGTATTGATGGCTATAAAGGTGAAGAGTTAGAACAAATAGTGAAAAGCTTCTGCCCAAGCATTATCTATCCTTATGCAAGAGAGAAAGTTTCAGCAATGGTATCTGGAGCAGGGTATCCACCACTTCACTTATCTCCAGTTGACTTTGATGCTAGGTTTAGAGCTGAAAAAGAAGCGAAATAGTTAGACCCAAAACGACTGTTCGTTAAAACCGATCAGGCACTTGCTTGATCGGTTTTAACATTACATAGCAACTGTTATCTACTTGAACCATATCCATCATCAGAGCCATTCTCAACTTTTGATCTAGCAATGCGGTTACTGACTGCAAGTTGCACAGACTGTTGGGTGCTTTGCCCACTAGGCTTTACCACTAGTGTGTCAGCCTTAACCATTCTGTCATTTATGAGGCTCACTGAACAGAATGGTACTACCTGTACAGAGTTGTCCTCTCCAAAACTGAAGACTGTTGTAGATATAGTTTTATCACCACTTTTCTCGTCCTGATTTGATTTTTTTGCATTCTTAAAAACAGTTGAGAGTTCTTTAATAGTGCCTTTATAGGCTTTACCTGCAAATATGCATAGCTTTGAACCCTTAGATGCTTTAGCTTTAAACCATTTAGAAACCTGACTTGCCAGTGTAATGCTTCCTTGGCTACCCAATGTTTGCACTATAGACTCATTCTGGCTGATACCTAAAGAGCCACTAAACTTCTGAGCATCAATACCTTCCTGAGATAAGATTTTTGTTGCTTGAGTGATATTTCTACTCTCCCATGCAATTCCTGAGTTTGTGTAAATAACTCTTTTCACATTACTATCATCACGATAAAAACCATCCTCAACTTCGTAGTTGTTCGGCTTTTTAAGATCAAATTTAACCCATGAAGCCGTTTTGCTCTTTAGTCTATCAGCTGATTCAGAATAGGGTCCTGTGACAGTGACATTGAGATTTTTAGGCTTAATTTTTGGGAGCGATGTGATTCCACCCCAGTATGGCATTGCTTTACTAAAATAATCTGTAGAACAAATCTTATACGATATCTGCTTACTAGGATTTTCTTTTGCGTATTGCTCTAAAGCTCTATATATTGCTTGTATGTTGATTGGCTGTGCGCAAATAACTTCACTTGCATTATGCTTTCGGAGCATATGTAGCATGTTTCTTTTAACGCGCCAATACATGAAAAACTCAATAACCCATATAAAAAACCTAACTAAAAATGAGATGCTTAGCCAACTCCCACGCCCACTTGATTGCATCCAGTTAAACAGCCTATTTAGTGTTGTCGTATGGAGATAACCGTCCTCTTTTTGACTCTTGCAGTTGGCTGCTCTAGGAAGTCAATATTAAATGTTAGCTGCGGTGTACCCTTTGCAACTCTTTTGCTATAGTAAGCGGCAAGGGCCTTATGGGCGCCACCACCACCAGATGAAATTAAGAGCGTAGACATATCGTCTCTATTATTATTTTTGCTTATGGTAGACATATATTCCCCCTTATTATTTTTATATAATGCAGTATTAATGCATCGTTTTGTCAATGTTTTATTTATATATTAATCAGATAACCCCCAAACAAATGAAAACTGAATGCTAGAATAGATGATTTGGCACTTTATGGTTAATACATAACAATTAAAGAATCTTTAAACTAGCCAAGGGGTCAGCTTAGGTGTTAATCTTGAGTTTAAGCTATCGCCGGGTAATGATACTTAAAATAGAGCCGATGATTGCTAGTAGTAAGTAATAACCGCCTAATAGCCCTGAGCCTTCATAGGGAATATAGGCAATAATACTACTGAGTACGAAGCTAAAGATCATTCCTGTTGCAGAAAACCCTGCTCCTAATGTGCCCTTGCCAGCCGAAGAGACCGTCATAGCTTCACTAAACTGATAAGGAATAATCATATGAATACTAGAAAATGCCAATCCAATAGCTGTAATAAATAGTTCTGTGCTCAAGGGGAAATATATAAACCTTGTTAATAACACACCACCTGATATAGCCAGCACTACCCAACCAATAACATGAATCTGGTATGCACCCAGTTTCTGAATGCCGAATGGGGTACAGAGCTTCGAGAACAGTTGACAGAGTGCACAAAAACCACTTACCCACCCAAAAAATATGGGGGTTTCCCCAAGCTCTACTTGGATTAAGAATGGCGCTATAACTGCGTAACAGTTAATAACACTTAGTACTACACCTTGTAATAAACCAAAAAGCATAAACCTAGGAGCAGCTAATAACTGCGCATACTGGGAAAAAAGACGAGCATTGGGCTCACATACTTTTGATTCCGTATAAAAGCTTAGGAACAAGACAAGCGAAAATGAGGTAATGAATGCATATAATACAAATGAGCCATACCATCCCACAGACTCTTCAATATACCCCCCAATGATAGGGGCGAGCATCGGTGCCATGCCTGTAATGAGCCCTATGGTAGAACCAATGATCGCAAGTTGTTTTTTATCTAACAAATCAGCAGCAATGACTCTAGATAAGCACATTGCAGCACCACTTCCAAACCCTTGGATCAGTCTTAATAATAAAAATATGTGAATATCTGTAGAGATAGCTGCAATCGCAGATGAAAGTGTTACGATACTAACACCGATGACAATAATTGGCCGCCGACCATAGCGGTCTGAGAGTGGACCCCAAAATATGATTCCAATACCTGCACCTAATACAAACAGTGTCACTGCTAGCTGCATAATATCATTAGTAGTATGAAAGAAACTAACCATATTAGGGAGAGAAGGCGTATGGATATCAATACCTAGGATACAAGAAAAAGCAGTAAATGCTGTAACCAACAAACTTATTTGGGAAACTTTAGGAAGGTCAAGCCATGCTCTCATAGAAAATCTTACAATAATATGTATGTTGTATACTAATTCCTTGAAATTTTCTACCTATTTCAGTCATAACCATGATATTTACTAATTATATACCGTTGATTTATATTTAAAATACGGGTAGATAATCATTGAACTTCACTCTAAATCAAATTAACATAGGTTAAAATGCTTATTAACATGACAAAACTAGACATCCAAAGCACATTATTAACCTTTCTTAAGCAACAGTCATTTGACCAGTTGTATCTTGCTGTTAGCGGTGGCATTGACTCAATTGTTCTTCTGCATGCTGCAGCTCAACTTGATCTAGCTCAACCTATTAAGCTTCTACATATCAACCACCAGATTCATGCTGAGGCTAGCCAGTGGGCAGAATATGTATCCAACACAGCAAGTCAATATAGGGTAGGATGCCGGGTTTTAACTGTGAGCCTTGATCCAACACTCGGTATAGAAGAGGGCGCTAGATTAGCACGCTATCAGGCATTTTCATCTATAGTAAGTGAAAAAGACCTTCTATTAACAGCCCATCACTTTAACGATCAGAAAGAAACCTTCATTTTTAGGTCATTAAGAGGAACAAGCATCACAGGACTTCTTGGTATGAAACCTATTAATGTTATTCATAACTGTAGGGTAGGGCGTCCATTTTTAGATATCCCTAAAGCAGCATTTCTTGATTATGCTCAGCATCACCAGTTAACATGGGTGGAAGATCCTAGCAACCAAGATCTATCGCTTAGCCGAAATGCTATTCGTAAGGCAATGGACTATCTATCAAATATGAAAGGGTTTCATATCACACAAAATCATCTTGAGAAACAACATTCCATCGTACAATACAGCTGCAGCCAAGCGTTACAGGACGTATTAGTATCGGCACATATTATTGATATCGAGTTACTCGAACAGTTCCCCATAGCACTACAAGAAATGGTTTTTCACACCTGGCTTACCATGCAAGTGGGATATGTCAGTCATCACCAAAGCCTTGAGCTATTTACATCATTCATGACAGGTAGCAAAGACCGCTATCCTGAGGCTAATTTTGACTCAGTGTCGATATTACGCTACAGAAACCTTATCACCGCTCAGAAACTACCGAATCTGCTTTATGGTACTGTCACCAGTAGTGCTGAATGGATAGACCTAGGTCTATCCGGGAAAATTCATAACCCTGGTCAAGAGATTGTGCATATTAGCCCATTGTCAAAGCACAAGGGAAGGTATAAGAAAAAATTGCAAGCCCTAGGCATTCCTAGTTGGCTGCGAGTCTATATTCCTATGGTTAATGATCAGCCAATATTACTCATCCCCCAAAACAGCCGTATGCTACTCTGGCATCCCCCTAAGCAGTGGTTACACTGGCTAGAGAGTACTAAAGCAATTAACAACGATATTGAGTAACGCTATTAGCTGCTGAGTGACGCACTGCCTCTTGAACTAGAACTATAACCCTCGGCCGGTGTGTCATTCTAGGGGAGCTCCTTCCAGCAAACAATCCTTCCGCTTGGACTGGTGAGGAGGCGCTATGAATTGGCTATTTGCTATTTCCACCCATTCATAGATAGGGTAGGTAGGTTTTGACTGCACACTAGACGGCGCCTGTGCAGCTAAAGTTGATCCATATAATAGCTATACTGACCAAAACCATGGCCTTGTGATAAAGAATGAAAGTAGGATGAGCCCTCAACTTGCTCACAAGTAAGCTGAAGCCCCCTGGTCTCAAAGAAAGCAACGTCAAAATCCCAACCTTTATGATTAAACAAATTTTCAATCATTATTACATCTTGCAGCTTCTCTTCTTTGGAGCCTGGGTAGCCTCTCCCAAGAATATACTCTACGAACAGAGCAGGGGATTTCCCTTTCCCGTCCCTTGATAAAAACGTATCTAGGTGACAGTCTGCTGCACCATTCTGCATGAGGTTTATCACTCCAAACATTCTTAACTTCTCATCTTTCGACATAGAGCTAATACCTTCTAAGTGACTAACCGAGCATTTTATAGCTTCCAAATTTTCTTGTTCACTTTGCGACCTGATCTTTTTATAGCAGGGATCTATAATCTCTTGAAACCGAAATAATTCTGAAACTTTATAATAACTGTCTATAAGTAATAATATAACTTGGTAGAAAAGATATGAGAAGAATTACAAACCCCTTAGAGGAGCTTATAAACCCTACTGCTACTGCTGCTGTGGATGATTATGGTGCTGGTGCTATGGCAATCCATAACTTTGCCCATAGCAATCTAGAATTGATTGAGAAGGGGAAAGCCTATTTACAGAAAAAGTCAGGCATGGCATATAATGAGAAGAAGCATGGGACTAAAGCAGAATATGTAAAAAAGCATCTCATTCCTGTGTTAACTGATTTGCAAGCAAGAATTGAAAAGGGCGAATGGGATTATGTGGGTAAGGATGCTGCAGGGAAGGAAAAGCGTGAGAATGAAAAGGAAGAAGTCACTGGGTACCTTGAGAGATTAAAGGAAGAGTACAGTTATTCACCGACAGATGCTGCTGTAGAAGAGTTTGTGATGTTTCATAATATTCTGGAAAAAGAAAAGCACATTGAGAAAGAGGGATCTCCTTTTATCATCTTGTTTGAAAACATAATAGAAAATTTGGTTGCTAACGGAGAGGCAGCATCCTGTAAGCCTGGCATTATGGAGCGTATCATTCGTGATGCTGCAGCAAAAGAAAAATCAGAAAAGGAGAAGGAGAGGGGAGTAGAGACTGGATTTAACGCTATGCAGGCTTATCATAAAGAGTATCTAAATAGTTTCTGTATGGGTGATGGTAACCCCGCTAAGCTACTCCGTGATATAGCCACTTATCATATTGCTAATAGGCTTGTGAATCAGGACAATCCTGAAGGGGAGACTATTGATGCAGCTTATAAGCGAATCAAAGGTGATGTAAAAACATCATTAGCAAGGTATACGC
>JBDQHG010000007.1:0-27603 GCA_040264995.1 Gammaproteobacteria bacterium
AAAAATCCTTGTATTTCTTTAAAAAATGGTTTAATTTGGTGTGTATTTTTTATAAACTTAAAACATATTGGGATAAATTTTGTCATCAATTGATAAACATAATTTTGAATTTTCCGCATAAAAACGTTCACAAAACGACTGTGGTTCGCCAGAGTATCAGATTGCAAAATTAACACATGAAATTACTGACCTAACAGGTCACTGCCAACAGCATAAAAAAGATAAAAGTGCAGTTCGTGGGATCGTTGCTCGAGTAAACAAACGAAAGAAACTACTAAGCTACTTACATAAAACATCATATAGCACCTTTAGCAAAATCGTTAAGGAACTCAAAATTAGATATAGGACATCACAGTGACATCAACTTCATATGCTTCGCTTAGCGATAAACTACAAACAAGCTTCCAATATGGTGAGCACACCGTAACTTTTACTGCCGACTATCTTGCTAAGCAAGCAAATGCCAGTGTCCTAGTCCAGATGGGCGACACTTGTGTGCATGTGGCAATTTCAACCGCCGCAACCTCTACTGATCATGATTTCCTACCACTAATGGTAACTGCTGTTAGGCGCCATTACTCCAGTGGTCAAATTGCTGGTGGATACATCAAACGTGAAACCACACGTGGCACTGAAGATGAAGTACTACTTGCGCGCTTAATTGACCGATCTATTCGTCCATTATTCCCTGAAGGGTTCCGAGACGAAGTACAAGTATATTGTTACATTATGTCTGTTGACCCAAGTGTATCACCTGACGTTCCTGCATTCCTAGGTGTCAGTGCAGCACTTGCAATTTCTGACCTGCCTTTTGAAGACATTATTTCCGCTGTAAAAATTGGTTATGCTGACCAAAACTACATTGGCAACCCAAGTGACAGCCAGTTAGAAACTTCGGACTTGAGCCTATTCCTTGCTGGGAAGAAAAGTGAAAATAATGATGGCATCCTTATGATTGAGGCTAGTGCCAATGAGCTCAGCGAAAAAGACGCATTGACTGCTATTCCATTTGGAATGGAGATGATGTCCACTGCTTTTGATGGGATACAGACGTTTAAAGATGCTTATTGTAACAAGCACCCTGAGCACGCCAAACGAGCTAAACCAGAGTCCAAATCATATAGTGACATCATTGCTTTAATTGAAGCCGATGCGCACAAAGGTTATGAAGTTGCCTATCAAGTTCAGCAAAAACAAGCAAGAAGTGCACGACTCAAGCAAGTCAGTCTAGAAATCATCGAAAAACATGCTGAAACGCATGAAGAGTCCGACATTAAATCCGCATTAGACATCGTCAAAAAAGCCTGGGTAAGGAACCTCATGTTCACTACCCAACGCCGTATTGATGGCCGTCAATTTGATGAAATTCGCCCTATTGAGGCAGAGACAGGTGTTCTTCCAAGAGTACATGGTGATTGTGTATTCCAGCGTGGTGAGACACAAACATATGTTGCTACTACCCTAGCTGCAGTCGGCAAAGGTGAAAACTACGAGACCCTCTCCGGTGTTGAAAGCAAAAGAGACTTCATGCTTTATTATAACTTCCCACCATACTGCGTGGGTGAAGTAGGCAGAATGGGCCCACCAAAACGTCGTGAAATTGGACATGGTAACTTAGCTAGACGCGCTTTATCCACAGTACTACCTAGCCAAGATGACTTTTCATACACCATCCGTATTGTGTCTGAGACAATGGAGTCTAATGGCTCTAGCTCTATGGCAACAGTATGTGGTGCTACACTATCTATGATGGCTGCCGGTGTGCCGATTGCTAAGCCAGTTGCTGGTATTGCCATGGGAATGCTAAAGTCTAATGATGGCATTTGTGTATTAAGTGATATCCTTGGAGATGAAGACCACTTAGGTGATATGGATCTAAAGGTTGCTGGTACTAAAGAAGGTATAACTGCCCTACAAATGGATATTAAGATTGATGGAATTACCCAAGACATGCTCATCCAGGCACTTGATCAAGCACGTACTGGCCGTATTCATATCCTTGGGGAAATGAATAAAGCACTATCCGAAGTACAACCTATTTCACCACTTGCACCCCGCATGTTCAACTTCAATATTAAGACGGATAAAATCCGTGAAGTTATTGGTAAAGGCGGTGCTGTGATCCGTGAGATCATTGAGCGGTTTGGTGTTGAGATTGATATTACTGACGATGGGTCTGTTACAGTTAGTGCAGTAGATGGTCAGGTTGGTGAAGATTGTAAGAAGCACATCCTTGATCTTGTTAGTGAACTTGAAGTTGGCCAAGTCTTTGAAGGTAAGATCACTAAGATCTTAGACTTCGGAGCAGTTGTTGACCTAGGTTCAAACAAAGATGGATTCCTACATATCTCACAAATATCACATGAGCGTGTTAATGATATTCATGACTATCTGAGTATGGGACAACAAGTAAAAGTAAAGGTATCCGAAATTGATAGAAACAATAAAGTTAGACTATCAATGAAGGAGTTTGGGCCTGAAGCATCCTCAGAGTAATATATACACATATCTACCAAGAGTTGGGCAGCGCCTTGCTGCCCATTTTTTATTGTCATTATCTATTTTATCCTGGCCTATTTTCTTAGGTAAGCGGTTTTTCAAGCTTAAACCCCGTGCTATATCATTAAGTTTAATTATATACACCCCAATCACCTTTATCCAACTAGTGCTCCAAGACTCTATGGATAGCAAGCTTGCAAAAGCTGAAAGTCTACATCTAGATAACGTCGAGACAAAGCCGACTGACGGTTGGTCATTTTATCAATACTCTGTCAAAATCGAGAAATATATTTATTTAGTGATTTACTTCTTATCCGATACTATTTCTATTTTTGAGCTTATCAACCTGCTGGTTATCGGTTCAATCAATACTATTATTGTTCCCATCCGTACCTTTGCATTTCTCCTTAGCCTGCTTTACGCAACCTATATCCATCTTTATTGTAGAGAAGATGACTTCAATACCCGATATCAAATACTTGAGAACATTGTTAGCAAACCAGGCTTTCATATTTCTCTAAAACCTGCACTCATTACCCTGAGTGTCTTTACATTACTATTCCTAGGATTTTACTTATCACATATGCCTATTGTAGCAGCAGTCAGTTTGATCACTGCATCTGCGATTAGCCTTTATCACTATAAAGAAATGTACCAGTTCCCTTATGGCGTTTATTTACATCTTTTTGCCTATAAACAACTTCAAACATTTACCCGCCTTCTTGTTGCACAAGGGAGAGTATTTCGGCTTTATGGATCCCTGCCACGCATTCTTTATTACATTGATTATGTTTTTACAGCACTTGCCCTCTCTTATATGGCTGTGTACTACAACTCGGCCCTCCGCATGACCGCAATCAATAACCAGCTTAGTTCTGCTGCAGAAGCAACCAATCCCCCAATAAGCGTTATTAAGCACTCTGATAACTTCGGTACGGGTATTGCCTCTCACACTGAGGGTCTTGCACTCTAATACGGATCCGTGTAAATTAAGCCTAATCTTACACTGAACAAATCAGGCACCCTATGACTCCCCTACTGAAAAAGCTGATTCATGAATTCCAATTTCTACCAGGGATTGGTGAGAAAACCGCACAACGATTTGTGCACTATATATTCAGTCGTCAACACAGTCGTGCTCGACAATTTGCAACAACCTTATTAGCAACACTCGATCAAATTCAACACTGCCATATTTGCCGAAATCTCAGCGAGACTGACATTTGCTCCCTGTGTAACGAAACTGGGCGTGACAGTCAATTATTGTGCGTTGTAGAACATCCGTCTAATGTGCATATAATTGAAGCCACAGGGACCTACCAGGGCCGCTACTTTGTTCTGCATGGCGCACTCTCACCGATAGATGGCATTGGACCAAGAGACATTGGGATTTATCAGCTTGCTAAGGTAATACAACAGCACAACACCCAGGAACTGATTATTGCAACCAGCAGCAAGATTGAAGGTGAAGCAACTGCTTACTATCTTCATGAACAATTCCAAAACATCCTTCAAACTACACGCTTAGCATATGGGATGCCTATTGGAGGCACTCTGGATTATATTGATGGTCAAACTCTCGCACGAGCCTTGCATAACCGCAGCAGTATGGAAAGCTCAGATTAAGCCATCTTCTAGTCATTTCCATTGCTACCACAGGCAATATCAGATAATATGTGGGGAATTATGAGCCTTAGTATGGATACAATTAGACTGCTACAACCATTAGATGGAACCCCTGAACTTAATGTAATTGAGTATTACGTTACCTGTGAGTTCCTAAAATACCCGAACATTAACCAGCTACTCTCTCTAACCCAAATACTCGACCAAACAGTCAAAAGGCAACATAGCTTAACTCCAGAACAGATATCCTGCATACGTTACTTATACCGCGACTGGGGGTATAAACATCTCAACCAACCAACTCCACGCAAAAAAATAAGCCAATTATTTACAATTGATAAAAAAGAACATGCACCTGGCCATTTTCTAGCAGCCATTGATTATGCAAAACGCAACACCAAGGATAATCAAGATCTGATGCGTTTTGGATTAACACTACTACTACACTCTGCACTTCCTAAATCAGACACTAAACATAAAATATCAGCAATAGAACTCCTGCTTCAAAAAACATCTCCGTCTGAGCCTTTACTACAAAATCCGGGACCATCAAATAAAACATGGCTGCTCATGACTTATAACCTTCTTATCTTAGGCTATTGTCTATGGGGCGCCTCACATCTACAATACCCACTATTATGATTACATATCTACTGATTATACTCTTCTGTACCATACTGCACTGGGTCATAAGCATACAGCTGATATCTACTACAACAATAGGCTATGCACTATTAGGGCTCTTCCCTAGTATGATCGTTGGCATTATGGTTGATCGATTCTTAGCAAGCCGACACCCCTTATGGCAAAAAATACAGTCAACTATCCAAACCTGGGAAAGAGAGCATGGTAAGCCCCTCTCAAGCTTGAATCTCATAGTTAACCTATCAACTGATGACTTCCAACACCTTCCCGAACACCAAATACAGCAACGTCTCTCAATGCGCTTTGGTGCCTGCCAACTAAAAGGCTATATCAGCCAATCAGCTAACTTATATATATGCTTATCACATCCAGAAAACCATATCCCTGAGATGATCAGCCTATGGAAACAGATCCAACGAACCCAAATTAAGTTTCAGTATCTCTTCTTATGCTTAAACCCTGCTCAACTCCCAAACCTTGATGAGCGTTTAAAAAATGAATGGCGGTTCTTCGCATCTATTATGCGTAACACTAAAAGCAACCATCTGCTTATCAATGAGCCCAAGTTAGCACAGGCTTTTTTCAATATTAATGAGTTTGGGAAACTGCCACCTGCCATTACCTTAAATAACTACCGGATACCCAAAATAACCAAATTGCTGCACCAACTGAGCATCCAAATTGACAGTCTCATAAAAACAATCTTTTCCCAACGTCATGAGCTCTGCATATTTTCCCCTATCAGCCAAGAACAAAAGGTTGGAATATTTCAACTCAGCCAATCACTCGCAGCTTTAAAACCCAAGGTGCTCTTAGCTGCTATCGACTTTACCTCCCACCAAATACAGCTTTCTTCTATTAATTTCATACTAGATGACCCCTCCTGTAAAAAGACCTTGCCTACCTTTAAAGGCATGTCCCTATCACCATCCAAGTTAACCTTCCCACTAACCCTTGCCGCTATTCTGATTCTCCTACTGCAGTTTGCTATTCATAAAAGCGTTAGCCATATACTTACCAAGGCCACTACTAGTCAATTACCTCAGTACATCATGCAACTAGGCCATTACCCCAGTTATGCCTCACTGCAAAAGCACCACACCGCTGAACTAAAAAATGCCTTTATTGCACAACAGCCTGGGCACCTTCAGCCTTTATACCAACAGCTGTTATCCTTTAAAAACGCCCCTACACTATTTAAGAAGTGGGTTGTGTCATCACTATCACAGTCCCACCTCAGTCCTGAAGAAGTCATGTATTTTATTCCCCAATGGGAGCAGCAGTCTCAACTCCATAACAATGACCTGTCATTATCCCAGGTTGCTGCTCATATTCCAAAAGAACACCTGAAGGCCAGCTGTGATATTCTCAGACCTAACAACCCTAGCCAATGTTTCACTACCTTGGCCAATATTCAAAATTATCAAACTAATGAGGCTCAACTAGACAAAATCCAAGAAACTTTATTACCCTTATCACAAGATAATCCTGGTCAAGCTATCATACAGCTCCGCTACTTAATACAAAACCCTCAGCATATAGGAGTTGATGCCTATAAGCGGCTTGATGCAATTATCCTTGATATGAAATCACAAGGTCAAAGTATTTTAATTCAAAAAGCACAAGACATTCAATCTATCATTCATTTACTCAAATCCCCTAATGGGCAATTTCTCTTAAACCAACTATTAAAAACCTACACTTCAATTCAAGACATACAAACTCCAAGTGATGCACATCAGTTTCTTGCAAGCATATACCAAGCAAAAGATCACCCAGTCCTACAGCTGATCGAGGTTGCTAAGCAGCTTCCTCCCATACAACAGGCGTGGCTAAATAATAGCTTTAGTGCTATTACACAGCGCCTAGCTTATCAGACCAATAGCTATCTTGCTGACCAATGGAACCACCAAATTCTTCCTGACCTAGATGATCTCTTATCTCAGTACCCATTTGATCCTAAAAGCAAAAATGAAGCTTCTTCACGAGAACTCTATGATGTCTTTGGCAAGCAACAACTACTAGACCACTATTTTCAACAATATATTGCCCCCTTTGTACAAGAAGACGACCATTTCCTAACTATCAAAGACATCCCATTAGGCATAGAGATCCCTCAAAATATCCTTATGACCATGGTTTATACGCAAGTGCTACAGTCAGCAATGGATATCAAACCAGATCATATTCATTCTTCTTGGGCACTGAGCTTAACTGAAGCTGCCCACCCTATTGAAAAAGTTGTACTCTATAATGGCACCCAGAAAACCACATTGCAGAACCGTCAAGGCGTTACACTCCATTGGGATTCTAGGCACCCTGTAGGATTTGATATCCAGCTATCATCAGGCAGCACAGTCTCCATTATTAAAGATGGACATTGGAGCTTACTGCACCTAATGAAACTATTTGTGAAGCAAGGAAAACACACCTACCAATATGATGACCCTAACCATGACTGGCATATTACCCTGGATCTAAACCCTCAATATGCTATTAACTTAATCTCAACAGAGTTCCTAACGGAAATCCCACATGCAGCGTGGGGAGGCTTTATACCTGATGAGAACGCAGCTTCTGAAGTAATGTAGATGAGGTTTTCTGCTTAGAAAAAATGCAGGAAAATAACTCCGGGTCTTCCAGCAACAGCAATCTAATAAAATCTTCACGCTCATCTAAAGTTAACTGGGTATATAATGCATCATAAAAAGATGTCATTAAAACATCAAGCTCTAGTATGCTCCGTCTTAGCCGCCACTTAACCTCTGATTCTGTCATCCATCTACCAAGGATAATAACTCTTCATCTTTTGCATGGTTCTCAAACCGCGTATACTTCCCTAAAAACGTTAATATCACCTTCCCAATGGGACCATTCCGCTGCTTGCTAATAATAATCTCAGCTAGCCCCCTTGCATCGGAAGCTTCATTATATACCTCATCACGATAAATAAAGGCTATGATATCTGCATCCTGCTCAATCGCACCAGATTCACGTAAGTCTGACATCACTGGCCGCTTATCCTGACGTTGCTCCAAACTACGATTTAACTGTGACAAGGCAATCAATGGAACATTAAACTCTTTTGCAATGGTTTTAAGCATCCTGGAGATCTCAGAAATCTCTAGTGTGCGATTATCTCGTAGTTCAGGAACTCGCATCAGCTGTAGGTAGTCCACAACAATCAAACCAATATCTCCATGGGTTCTCGCAATCCGCCTCACCCTAGCACGCATCTGACTCGGCGTAATGCCTGGGGTATCATCGATAAACAAGGATGATTCTGATAGCATCCCCATAGCAGAAGTAAGCTTAGTCCAATCATCATCGCCTAAATCACCTGTTCTAAGCCTACTCTGATCGACCCTAGCAAGTGACGCTAACAAACGCATCACCAATGCATCAGATGGCATCTCTAAACTAAACACCACAACGGGTTTTTTACCTTGCATTGAAATGTTTTCTGCAATATTCATAGCAAATGCTGTCTTACCCATTGAAGGACGTCCAGCCACTACTACTAAATCCGCTACTTGTAATCCTGCTGTCATCTGGTCGAGGTCTTTATATCCAGTAGGCGTTCCTGAAATTGCACCTTTGGTCTCAGATAAAATATCCAGTCGTTCAGCAACACGCGGGATAATTGAATCAATCTGTATGGGTCCATCATTTTTTTCTTGCACTTGCCCCAGATTAAAGAGCTCCCTCTCTGACTCGTCTAGTAGATCTTTAACTGGTTTATTACCAATATTATAAGCTTGCTCAGTTGTTTTTTGAGAAACCTTAATGAGTTGTCTTAATAAATATCGATCATGTACTAAGTGTGCATAAGACTTGATATGAACAGACGAAGTCATTTGATTAGCCAGCTCAAATAAATAAGCTTCAGATCCAACTTTTGCTAATTTTCCTGTCTGTTCTAGCTGGGCCTTTACCATTAATACATCAAATGGCTTATCCTGCTTTGCTAAATCTAGTATTGACTGATAAATAACACCATGGGCCTTATGATAGAAAGTGTCAGGCTGAATAATATCCGAGACATGCTCAAGTGCTTCTGTATCTAACAGCATAGACCCCAATAGCGACCGCTCCGCTTCTAATGAATGGGGTGGCGACTTTGGGGCCGGGGCCTGATCACTCATATTTACTTAATCACATTAAGCGTTAGTTTGGCGATTACATCAACGTGACAAATAACCTCAACTGGATATGAACCTAGTTCTTCAACTTGGCCTTGAGTTAATACGATATCACGCTTGTTAATCTTATGGCCAGCATCAGCTAATAGTTTCGCTACTTCATTGACTCCAACACTTCCGAATAGCTGGTTTTCTTCATTTGTCTCAACTTTGAGGTCTAGCTTGATCTCTTCTAACACTTTTTGTAGTGTTTCAGCTGCTGCTTTCTTCTCAGACTCACGAGACTGAATCTCAGCCTTTTTAGATTCTAGTACTGCCATATTTGATTTATTTGCAGTCAACGCTAATCCTTTTGGGATTAGGAAGTTTCTTGCATAACCTGGCTTAACTTTTACTACTTCGCCACTTCTACCTAAGTGATTGACTGATTCTACTAAAATAATATTCACGATGGTCTCCTAAGTTTAAAGTGAATCTGGATGTCTATCACAGTAAGGCAATAACGCTAGGAATCTCGCAACTTTAACACTACGAGCAATCAGGCGCTGCTGTCTTGCTGTTAACCCAGTTGTTCTTCTTGGTAAAATACGCTTAGTTTCCATAATACACGACTTTAAGAACTTAACGTTTTTGTAATCATAAAATTCAGGATGACTGTCAGATACTGGCTTTTCAGGACCGTCTTCACCTTCCGTATACAATGGTGACTTATCCGTTACCTTATCTGCCATCTTGGCAATCCAATGACGCAATACTGCATCATTATGCTTTAGATATGATTGTTCAATCGTTTCAATCAATGTATGCTCTGCTAAAAAGTTGATGTACAGGAAGTGTCCTTTATACTGACGATTAATGGCATAAGCTAGTTTCTTACGTCCCCAGTTTTCTGCACGGATCACTTCACCTGAGTGCTCTTCTACTAAATCGCTATAACGCTTGAGCGTCTCCTCTGCCTGCTCACTTTGTGCAGGGTTGATCACTAGGACCATTTCATATATTTTCTTTTCAATTGCCATTGTTGGCTCCTTCTGGTTTAAAATAGCACTTACGTGCAAGGAAATCTTAGCTTTTTACTAAGGCTCATAAGTTTATACATTAAAACTGCTGTCTATTCAAGTATTATCATGCAGTAAACAAGCGACAACACCAATATGACTTGAATTGATAAAACACTGTTTTTATACAATAAAGAAAATAAAAACATTTGCTTAATCCGACTAGCTTCGGTAGGATGTAATTATTTTGAGAACCTATATGTCAAAATTATACGGTGAACATGCTGTTACTGCCCTACTTGGCTCTAGCCATACAGTAGATGCTTGCATTTACATTGAGTCCTCTAAGCAATCAGCTTACCAATCCATCCTCAAAAAAGCCCGGTCACAGCATACCGATGTTAAAGTAATACCGTCTCTCAATGATCTTTTTCCAAATGCACGCCATCAAGGGATAGGTGCAACTTTCCAGTTCAAGTTTGGATCATTACAGCAACTAGACTTTGCCTCGCCATTACGACTATTAATGCTTGATCGTATTCAAGACCCACATAATTTTGGAGCCTGCATGCGGTCCGCTGCAGCATTTGGAGTCGATGCTGTCATTACCCCACAACGTGGCCAAGCACCTATAAATGAAATCGTCCATCAAGTCTCATGCGGTGGATCATTAATTGTCCCTATTATTCAAGTGAACAACCTAAGCCAAACTATTTCTGAGCTAAAAGACCAGCGTGTTTGGTTTATTGCAAGTTGTGAACGCGCTGACCAAGAAATATCAGATATTGCCAAAGATAGCAGCCTCTGTCTCGTTATGGGGTCAGAAGGAGAAGGCTTGAAACAAAAACTACTTGAAGCTTGTGACTACCGAGTCTCCATCAAGACATCTCCAAAGCTACCAACACTTAATGTATCAGTCGCTACTGGCATCCTACTTCATGAGTTAGCCAATGCTAGGCATACAGTCTTATAAAGGTTCGAGGCCAAACCAGTAACCAGGACCACCAGTAGTCGCAGCACCCTTAGCCTTTAGCGAGAAAATAGCGATTGTTGCCACAACAACCACACCTACCCCTAGATAATATAATATTGAAGATGATCCCTTTGAAACTTTCTGAACAGATAAAGCATTTTTTGCTAGCTGCTTCGATTTAGCTACTGCTTTCTTAATGCTAGTGTGATGTGCCTCAGCTGCCACCGTTACCATTTGCTTACCGTCATGAATTGCTACCACAGTAACAGCTTTAGGTTGCTGGCCATCATAGTAAGAAAATGTGACTCGCTGAATATGGTATGTACCTGCTCGGCCTCTTAAACGCTTTGTCTTGCTGCCATGCGTCTTAACACTGTAAAACTGACTACGAAGTTCCTTCTCAATTTGGTCAATATACCCTGATCTGCTCATTGCATTCACAGACTCATGCTGATAACTCATCTTGTTTGCAAACTTAGTATCAGACTCAAAAACTAAAACAGACGCATTATAACCTCCAGAATCTATACTACTAGCACTCTCCTGAAAGACCATGTTCTTGGGCACCCTCAGAACCAAAAAATCACCTGAAATTGACAGCAACTCAGTAAAATCACTGATTAATCTTTTATTATTTTGAGTCCCTGCTAAAGAACATTGTGATGCGGCCAATAGAAGCATTTAAAACGTTATTTTAATTGTCATAAACTTTACTTTCATACGGAAAACCCTGTTATTTTTTTCTCATATGCATATCATATTTAACGAAATTAATCAAAAACCATTCAGCCTGACAGCTAGGCTACTGTGGCAAACTGCTCATTAAAAATATCTATTAGCTTAGTAGGTGACTGCATTTTTATTGAGTCTTATAAGCAAGCTATTTCTGAATAAATGTGGGGACCTGCTAATTAAAAAGACCTACTACTTTAGGACTCACTGCATAAATACAATATCCGGGAACGTTATTACCTTTAACCCTCGGCTGACTTTTTATTTAACTAATAAATATAGGCCACCGCTCTAATAAGCTACTTAATATTTATTGACACCATGCAGACTCAGCCAGATACACAAACAGCAATAAATAGACAAAACAATCAGCACCTTAACTAAACAAGTCCCTAGAAACTACCTCTATCCGTTTTAAAGAAAATATATTTTTTTCCTAACACGGGTTTACATTAAATTAAAATTAATAGATAGTATATAATGAACTATGGAAAAGAGGTTTAATTATGATATACATAGTCTTCTTAGACGAGCAAAATGCAGGAAAATCCGGATGTAGATTGTTGCCAATCTCATTACCTAATGCCGATGAAAGGTCTTTGCTAGAAAAGCATACAACCGAACTATCGGGGTTCACCCGGGTCATAACTCCCTTCACAAAGGGCCGAATTACATTACCTGTTGGAACACTTGTTCTTAAACGTTCAACCTCATCAGTTAAATACTTCACTACTAGTTCACGATTTCAAGGCATGGTTGCTATTGCGACACTTGGAAACCTTTTAAGAAGAGCTAAAAAACTCACTCTAGACGGACGTGAAACAACTTATTTCAACCTAAGCTCTTTAAAACTTATACATACAGCCAACAACAACCTAGAACTATTTACAGGTAACTCTGACTGTTTAGATGTTATTCTTCGAAAATGGGAAACCCCGAATAATACCGATTTTTATCAAGAAATTGATAATGGGTTTACAAGTCAATTAGCCTTCTTAAAACAAATTGCAGACAAAAAAGGAATGCCTCTTGTAGCTTTCTCACAACATAAAATTGAAGAATCCATCTCCATATATTTAGCCGGTGTTTTTCCCACTCTAGTATCAACTATTCTAGGCCTGGACCCAAGCATAGCGAACTTCGTGTACAAAGAAGTGGGCGGTAATGGCAACTATTACCAAAGATACATTGAAAAAATTGATAACGTATTAAAATCCCCCGAACATGACATCGGCTTAGTAAACCCTTCAGACAGTCCAGCTCAACAAGACACCTTCCCCTCAGTAAGATTACTTAATAAAATTCAAACCTTTGCAAAAGGCAAAAGCATTAGTGCAATTACCAGCCTACAAGAAAAGGCTCACCAAGTAATGCAAAAACTCTGTACTTTTTATGTCCTCAGAGAAATTGTCGAACTAATTGCATTCAAGGCAGAGAACCCATCTAGGGTAATCGCTACCAAATACGCTAAACCGTATAACAAAGATATTATTATTGGCATCTGCCTAATAGGAATTACAAAACTAGGTGATTTGGGTAATTTCTTATTAGCAATATGCGAGCGCGTTAATGGACTGCAAATACTCGCAACGGACACCGTACCAAGTGCTGAAGATACATGCTTCATAAATCGTTTTCTAAGTAAGGGTAATGAGCTAGGCACCTCAAAACCTATCTTCAGGCAGTTCCTAGAGTTTTTAAGCAGCACTGACGAGCTACTTCACCAATTCCAAACAGGAGGAACGAGTAAGGGACTTTCTGCAAGACCGAGAATTAACGCTCCCATCGAGTCTGAGTTTATCGTTGCACTCTGCGCTAATGAGGTTTTTGGTAAGCCTCCCGATGCGTTCAAGTTCAAGTCTTATACCTCGAGGAGCGGCCCTGTCATCATACGGAAACTTGATACACACTGCCCTGGCGGGGGAGCGCTAGGACAGCTATATTCTAGGGTTTCTAGTGGCGTACTTGAAGCACCTACCAGAGTTGGATTTTATCCAACATGAACAGCACTATTAAGGTCTTCATATATTTACTAAGTTTAGCCTGTTACTCACTTGCATCACCACTTTCTGATTTTGCACAGAAGCAGCTATTACTTCCTCCTCCTCCTAGCGTTAATGCACAGTCATATATTATCCTAGACGCAAAAACAGGGGCAATACTGGCACAAAAAGACGCTGACAAGCAGTTTGCTCCCGCCAGCTTGACCAAGCTCATGACAAGCTATATTATCTTTCATGCGCTTGACCAAGGGCACGTCGGTCTATCTGAGCCTATCCATGTCAGCACAAAAGCTTGGAAAACGGAAGGATCACGGCTTTTCCTTGCAGAGCACTCACAGGCCAGCTTACAAACTATGCTTAAGGGGCTTATTATTACCTCAGGAAACGATGCAAGCGTTGCATTAAGTGAGCACTTTGCAGGCTCTGAAGATAGCTTTGCGGTCATCATGAACCGTTATGCTGAAAAAATCAAACTCACCAATACTCAATTTGTTACGGCAACTGGTCTAGATCACCCCGATCATTTTAGTACCGCTCATGATATAGCCATTCTATCCATGCGTATTATTCAAGATTTTCCCCAGTACTTCCACTGGTTCCATGAGAAGTCTATAACACATAATGGGATTACGCAGAACAATCGAAACACGCTATTGTTTAATCATCCCGAAATTGATGGGCTGAAGACAGGCTACACCAGTAAGGCGGGCTATTGCTTGTCTACTACCGCACAAAAAAACAATACACGCCTAATTGTCGTAACGTTTAACTCTCAAACGCCTAAACACCGAGATACTGACACACTATCTTTACTTAACTATGGATTTAGGTTCTATGAAACTGCATTACTCTACTCACAGGACACTGTAATCACCCAATCCCCTGTCTATTTAGGTGTGCTCCGCAGTGTTAACCTAAAAATTCATGACTCATTTTGGGCATCGATCCCCAAAGGATCAAGAGATAATATAGCGCTCTCCATTAATATTGAACAACCATTAAAAGCACCACTATCTACTGAGCGCCAAGTAGGAGAGCTCACTGCAACACTTGATGGAGAAACCATTACTGCCTACCCCTTATACCCTGCTGAAGATATACAAGAGTCACGTGGCATTCAGTACACCCTTAGTTACATTAAAATGCTTTTCTCTCGATGGTTTTAGTCACCATAAATGGATCCCCTGACCATCAGTTTATTTCTGTGTTAGATCGAGGCGTAATGTTTGGTGAGTCTGTATATGAAGTCATCCCACTACACTTTGGTCAGTTATTTGAATATAAAAAACATATTTCTCGCTTAAAAAGCAGCTTTGAGCAAGTTTGTCAACAACCATTTCCGCAACAACAAGTCGTTCAGTGGATTTCAGAGTACGTATTGATGATCAATCCACACAGTAGTTACGGAATATACGTCCAACTAACTTCAGGCAGCACCCCCATTCGTAACCACCTGCAGAATGACCAGTCCCCCTCTCCTACCTGTATTATCCACCAAACTGATGCCGAGGCTGTGAGCCCAGAAGAGTACGCTAGAGGCTTCAGGGCTATTGCACTCGAAGATCAACGCTCTAAAATGTCTAACCTAAAAACAGTGCAACTGGCATTTAATACCTTCGCATTGAATAAAGCACATCAACTAGGCTATGATGACGCGGTATTTACCCGAAATGGCTTTTTAGTTGAAGCCGCATCTAGCAACGTGTTTGCTGTTATTGATCAAAAGTTAGTCACACCACCATTAGAGGGAATTGTTCCTGGGATAACTCGAGACGTTATATTACGAATAGCAAAACAGAACAACATCCCCTTTGCTATTCGACCCATTGCTATTCATGAACTTGAGCATGCTAATGAGGTATTCTTATCTTCTTCAATCAAACTATTAAAACCGCTCAATGAAATCAGAGGCCTCTATCACAATCCTGGGCCATTTCCCCACTGGCAGCGTTTATTTTCCCTATTCCAACAATATATTCACAAGTCATGCACTCATGTTGAACCTACCTATTAAACACTTAGGGGTACTTCCTTACTCTGATACTTTAGAAAATATGTTGCATCATATCCAAGAAGGAAAAGCATGCGAGCTATGGCTGCTAGAACATCTACCTGTCTATACAAAAGGCAAACGTTCACTACCTGAACATTTCCGTCATACCAACAATATCCCCGTGATTCCAACCGATAGGGGGGGACAAGTAACCTACCATGGACCAGGGCAGTTAGTCATATACCCTCTACTCAAACTTACATCTTGGGGGCTATCCCCCATACAGTTAGTTGATTTGCTTGAAATCAGTACTGTGCAAGCACTGGCTAAGCTAGGCATCACAAGTAACGGTAACCCAGAGGCTCGCGGGGTTTATATCGCGCAGCAAAAAGTAGGGTCCATCGGACTAAAAATCAAATCTGGCTATGCATATCATGGCATGGCTATTAATATTAATATGGACTTAACACCCTTTGATGCTATCGTGCCTTGCGGCGATGCACAAATGCAAATGACCACTATTAAACAGCATAGTCCAGAACACCAACGATTCAAAACTATCTGGCTCGATATCTTTCTAGCCAACTTGTTTGCAAAACGTTATAATTAGCTCGAACCAACCTATGGAGTTTTATGGCTGATCAATCGAAACAGCGCGGATTTGAGAAACTCAAGCATATCACTATTAAGCATGTCGTCAAGCAAGACTCATCACCTACATCACACCAAAAACCTCGAATTAGGCCCACTGCTCAACAAATAGAAAAAGTAAATAAGCTAAAATCACTATTTAAAGATCGTAAACTCGTCACTGTCTGTGAGGAAGCAAATTGCCCAAACCTGCTCGAGTGCTACAGCAACCAAATTGCAACGTTCATGATTATGGGGGATAAATGCACTCGACGCTGTGCGTTTTGTGATGTTGCACATGGGAAGCCAGCACCACTAGACCTTGATGAGCCCAAAAACCTGGCCGAAACAATAATGGCTATGCAGTTAAAATATGTTGTCATTACCTCTGTAGACCGAGATGACCTTCGGGATGGAGGTGCTTCACATTTTGTCGCGTGTATACAAAAAATACGTGATATGATCCCACAAATTAAAATTGAAATCCTCGTGCCTGACTTCAAAAAACGGCATATTCTTGCACTAGATACTCTAAATGCCGCACTGCCTGAAGTATTCAATCATAATATTGAAACGATACCTAGGCTGTATAAAACTGCCAGAGCAGGCTCTGATTATCAGCACTCTCTCACGCTATTATCAGATTTCCATAAACGACACCCTCATATCCCTACCAAATCTGGCATTATGGTTGGCCTTGGCGAAACCGATGAGGAGCTCATTGAAGTATTTAAGGACCTTAAAGCACACGGAGTATCTATGCTTACCGTTGGACAATATCTAGCCCCAAGCACCCACCATATGCCAGTAGCTCGCTATCTGACTGATCCTGAGTTTGCACATCTAGAGAAAGTTGCTAAAGATATTGGATTTATAAGTGTTGCCAGTGGTGCCCTGGTTCGCTCTTCATATCATGCAGACAAACAAGCAGAGGAACTTAATGAACACAGCTGATCTTCTACCTTATATTAATAGCATTAGTGGCTTTTTCCTTGAGCACCAGTTTCTCGGCATATTCTTTGCAGGGTTCATCTCATTCATTGAATCACTAGCAGTTGTAGGTAGTATTATCCCAGGCTCAATTGTTATGACCGTTGTTGGGTGCTTACTAGGCATTGGCGCCATCCCAATATCCTACACAATACTCAGTATTTTTATTGGTGCATTCGTTGGAGACTTTATCAGCTATGCTATCGGTGCATACTTCAAAGACCATATTAAAAACCATCGTTGGATCCAACCCTACAAACACTGGCTACTACACGGAGAGGCATTCATGAGAAAGCATGGTGCTCTTAGCATTTTAATTGGCCGCTTTGTAGGCCCTATGCGCAGCATGATTCCTATGATTGCAGGTATTGCACAAATGAATATAGCAATCTTTACCTTAGCCATTATTCCGACCATTATCTTGTGGGCAATTGTGTACTTAACCCCTGGCGTACTATTAGGGGCGCTTTCTGTTGATATGGGAGAAAGCCTGTTCTCCTACTTTTTATCAAGATCATTAATAATCATACTACTCTTTGCAATCTGGCACTCACTGCATACACTCATACGCATTATTCACCCTCATATCCAACATATTAAGTTTTTTAGCCACTTAAATAGTACTGACTTAACCCATTTAACAAAAGGCATCCTACTTATCAGCTCTGCGCTCATATTTATATTCTCAATAAACGGGATACATCCTGAACTACACTGGATAAACAAATCAGCCTATGCATTCTTCCTCACCCAAACAACCGACCTATCTATCTCGTTCTCCCAGTTTATGTCAGTCATTATGGGACATACCACATTCCTGCTATTAAATGCAGCAACTATCATTGTCTTATATCACCATCGGTATATTAAACTCACTTTAGCCTGGGTATTAATGTTTGGTGGGCTATTCTGCATTACTGCAGCGATTAAGTATGGCTTACATATTCCCCGACCAAATCCATTACTTGGCGCAACTAGCTTCCCTAGTGGGCACATCCTCTTAACAGTCACTCTCTTTTTGTTTCTCTCTACGCTCATAGAAACCAAGTCATTTGCCATTGGCTCGGCCGTGAGAAGAGCTAGTTTTGTAATGATGATGCTAATTGCCCTAACTCGGTTAATTCTTCAAGCACACTGGTTATCTGATATTATCTTTAGCTCAATGCTATCTTTAGGCATCTGGCATGTCGCATCAACCTGGAAACACCTCATACCCAATATCACAGAAAAACACCTCAAGCAGGTTTGTGCATCTATCCTTCTTATCTTAATCCCTATTATGGCCATTCAGCCACACCTTCCCGATGCGGCCTTACCCAAATTACCCGCGCCAATAGAAATGCGAAATAACAACCCAAATAGCTTGCCTTTTCTTAGATATTCACGTTTTGGGAATGTAACGGCTCCACTTAACTTTATATACCTTGGAAATGACACGGAGCTTACTGAGTTCTTTATAGACAATAACTGGTCTGCATACCCGACTTCAGGAAGTATTTATCAAAATATTATTACCTTATTCCAATTCCGAGAATATCAAGAAGTTCTCCCCTTACTCCCGCCGCTAGTCAATAACAAGCCTCCAGTAAAGATATTTGGTAAAGTTACTGATGATTCTGCATATATTGCCAAAATCTGGGCAATTGGTGATGGTTCAAAGGGGTATATAGGCACCCTTGCAAAGGAGACATACCCAGAATCCTTTTTCTCATCAAAATTATTTGTTTGTCAAAAACACCGATTCAATATATCAAACATTATATCTAGTACTAAGTATCGCTCAATACAGCACTCAACAACTGATCGCTTCGGATCTCTTGATGCATTTTGTTGGGACGGAGAGACTGCGCTCATAAGGTCTTAGTCGCTTAATGGAAAAACAACAAAAAAATCTTGGTAACTATGCTAGGATCAGTTAAACTAGAAAAGTACTTTCTATCAACAGGGATCCGTTATGAACCGTACAAAGTTTCTTACTGCTTTCGCTTGTGTTATCTTATCTATCACGCCCACTCTAGCAAGATCGAAGTCTAAGCGAGACCACTCAGAAGTTGAGTTTTTCCAGTCTTTGTCTATTGGCTCTAAAGATATCGTGATTAGCATTCCAAACTCCTATGAGCTAGTGCATCATGACATTATTGGACGCAAACAAACCATTGGTTTTGTCCCTGATAACTCAAATATGTCTAACTGGAATCGGTACATAGGGATACATATTGAGCTAAATACTTCAAGTAGCGCCGGCGAAAACATTACCCAGCTACAACGCTACCTTAAGAAAACATACCCAGGTGCAAAAGTTTTAGACAGCAATATCACTCGTTTACCAAATGGCGTACAAGAAGCCAGCACAACTGTTTTGTTTAAAGATGAAACAGGCGATGTTATTATGAATGCTGCATACTTTTCTGATAACTCTAAGATTATTGGCAGTGAAATATCTCAACGTGTTACCAAGTCTGTCAAGAGAGCCAAATCTAGTGCTGAGCGTTTAGCAGGACAGGTGATTAGACTAAGGTAGTTAACACCGCGTTTCAAAGAATTCTTCACCCAGAAAATGATTAACCAATGGTACTGCCATTCCCTGTTTATTTTGGTTAACAGCAGGCTTGCTAACCAATGACACCCCCTCCGTATCAGTACTACAAACACAGCAACTTAATGCACTAGTTGTAAACCTAACCTGACCAGAAGTCACACTTTGCAGCTGCTGTAACACCCTAGTCCAATCCACACCCTTTGCCACCAGCCTGAATAATGATCAGAAAGCATAGACTCTAGACCTTGCCGCAAACAGGCATCTATAAAATAAAGCGCACACTTTGTAGGTAAATAAAATATGGGTGACTGATAGAGCACTTGAACTAATGCTCTCCGCTCAAAATCAACTTTTGGTTCACCGTGAATCTTCGCATATCGTAATATTGCTAATCTCTTCTGCAACTGCTTTAACCGGAAACTGCCTAAAGAAGCATTAACTGTTTCAAGCAGTATTGCCTGAACATATTTCCTGCTAGCAGGTCCCGAGTAATACAGAGGTGAATACACCTCCTCCGGATCTTTTTGACAGTGCTGGCAGAGTGAGCCAACCCCATCATCGATGAAATCTGTAATAATACTAGTCTCAATCGCATAGACTGGCAATGTCAACTTCAAACACTTCACCATCACCAACCGCATCTGCTTACCAAACTGTGCCAGCAATGGGTCATCTGACTGCTGCAATATTAAAAACAAATACTGGTGCAGCAATGTCATCATATGCTGATTTAAAACGTACCACACACTACGTATACTACTCCTGTGCAACGTATTGAAAAAAATATCTAAGTATCTTTTTGCAATATAAGGTGCCAAGTAATCATTTGGGTTACGGTAAATATTAATCACTGTAAAGCCTTCCTCAAACTCAATACAACACCCTAGTTCCTGGGATAGTGCTCTAAGAAACTGCCGGTACTCCTCTTTTTTAGCCTGGATCAAAGGATAATACCGGTGCTCAACGCGATAACTCGTTCGGAAATAGCTCTTCTCTGGCATGCTGCAACGTACATTCAGCACTTTATCTGTAATCAACGCAAACTCAAGCTAGCTCAGCACAGTTTGCTCCTCCACATAAACGAATGGTTTGCGACAGATCTAGAATATTGCCACAAGACTCCGACAATGTTTCTAAAAGCCCCGAGCCCTCTAAACCAGCGTGCCTATCTTGAAGATACGCTACTAGTCCGTGTAAAGCCGTACGTTTAACGCTTGCCCTGAGATCCTGCTTAACTCTGGTAAATCTAACAAGCTTACTCGACTACTCCCTGGCTCAGGGTAATCATCAAGGCTTGAGTATGCTTGAACAAACAATCGAAATAGTACGTTCTTAATATGATCATAATTAACTTCAGCATTTAAAATAAAACCTGAAATATCAAGCTTATCATTATCCATAACCCTTTATTCCAATCCTTGTATTTTTACCTTCCCCATATATAGCTTAAATATTCCAGACACTCAAGCCCTAGGAAAGCACTAATCAGTTAATAATTACTAGACCCTCTCAATAATACCATACGGCTTATCAGACGATTGAGTCGTTTTCTCATTCCTGGGTATTGAATATCCTGGTCTGCTTTTTTAGCTGCTTGTACAAGAGGGTGACAAGCAGTGAATTGGCTCCTGGAAACAGTCCCAAACACAAGCTTACTAACACCTGCTGCTGCATAGTTTTTCCAGCTAGGGTCCTCTTTTACCTGCTGCTCCATGTGTTCATTGTATGAGCAAAAAAAGTTATTTAGCCGGCGAATAGAGGAGTCCTTTTCTATCGTACTCACCCCACCCCAACAATCAACACGAACAGCTTGCTCTCCACTCATGAGTGCTTGCATCATATCTTTCACACTATGCTTAGCCACTAAGTCTTTAGTAAAATCACTTAATACCATTTCCTCAAGGTTGGCATGCTTAAAACGACCATAGTTTGGAATATAGTATACATACCCAGTATGCTTATGACACATATTCACACTATTTGGATGACCCACTATATCAAAAACCTTCTTCTCCCTGAAAACCAAGAAATCTTCCAGTACCGTTTGATAGCCATCACCAAACTCCAGCTTAAAATAGCTATCAATCAATGGAAAAGTCCCCGGCCCATCAAATGCATACACTGCAATCACCCGTGATAGCGCTCTTAGATAATCAGATTTTTCACTATCTACTGACTTAAGGTAACTTACGTATAGCTGAGCTAGTATGATTTCTGATATTTTCCCGCCCATAGAGTGGCCTGTTACGATAATAGGCAACCCACTTGTATCTGCCCGACAAAATGCCATCAAAGTCTCATAGGCATCCACCTGGTACTCAGACATCCCATCTATCCCTATGGTGTGCTTCAAGTTATCATAAAAATAATCACTGGCTGCAACTGTTCCTCGAACAGCAATAACCTGATATGCAGGATGCGACTTTTCCCGAAAAACTTGCATATGGAGAGCTGTCTTTGCCGGTAAGTCCTGAATATGATAGGCCTGGTAAACCGGTTTAAGACCAGCAGTTTGGCTCAAGTTAGTATAATATACTGCATTAGCGAACCGGGCTATATCTGCCATACTATGCCGGACTGGCAACCAATTGTTGATTAAAGCCTTCATATTGCTACCAAAAAAACCACATCAATAGTAAGCTAACATGATTTCAATCTAGTGTCTATAATTGATGAGCTCCTCAAACACCTAGTCTTGAATACTCAAATAAATGTCTACCTGTGCATCATGCACTAACTCAGAATCATAATTATGGAACTCAAAGTCAACGCCGTATGCCCGTACGCCTTCCAAACTTCCTTCCTGGGTTTTTCGCCATATTTGCTGCCAAGCTGCAGGCAAAACATCACCTAGTGGTCCACGCTCTGTTGGAAAGCGTAAGTACCGCCCACCAGGAATATCATAAATTTCACACCCCTTCGGCATATCCTCAGGATCTTTTACCTGATGGCCAATAACATAGGTATAATCGCCTGACTCACCTTGATGGTACTGCGTATACAGTGTAATAATCCGGTCATCTACTAAACAATCAGAGAGTGATTGGGCTAGCTGCTTTTCATTAAATTGTTGGGATAATGGGACAATCAATCCATCTTGTGTTGCCTCTTGCTGATTATTAGTAACCGTTGAAATACCAATAATGGTAATTGGACTAATAGTAATAATTTCTTCATGCATCTATAAGCTCCATCTGCATAGTCTCAACCTGAGATGCTTTAGTCATAAAGCACTTACGACACATTGACTCATACCGATCATTTCCACCAATTTCAACCTGATCCCCGGTAATTACCATACTTCCAGCATGGTTCATTCTTGCATTCATCGTTGCCTTTCTACCACAGCAACAAATTGTCTTAATCTCAACGAGCTCTTCAGACCAGGCCAGCAGATACTGACTACCTGGAAATAAATTACCTTTAAAGTCTGTTCTTAACCCATATGTCAGCACAGGGATATCCAACTGATCAGCCACCCTTGCCAGATCTCTAACTTGAGCGTATGTTAGGAACTGCGCCTCATCAACTAATACACAGCTCAATGGGCTATCTTGCAGCTTACTCCTTACGTAAGTATAAAGGTTGGTATCTTCATTATAGGTATCTGCAGGATTTTTTAATCCAATACGTGAAGTCACATACCCTACTGCTTCACGATCATCCAGCTCCGAGGTTAAAATGGTTACCTGCATTCCCCTTTCTCGGTAGTTATGTGCAGATTGTAGTAATACTGTCGACTTTCCAGCATTCATTGCCGAATAATAAAAATAAAGCTTAGCCATTAGCATCCTGCCGCTTGTCTGATTGCAGATCTGAGTGGGCTTCTGGGGCTTCGGCTAATACTTGAGACTCCGCCTCACTTTTCTCTTGATCTGATGGCTCGTAGTATAACACTCTAAACTTACCAAATGATTTAAAACCTAACTTCTTTAACAACTGCATGCGATCATTTGCACCAAATGTAAAGACCTCATCCAGTCCTTCAGCCTTAGCTAGCTTAAGGCGGCTTAATACCATCATGCTACCCACCCCTTGGCGGCGGTACATAGGAAGCACAGAGTCCCACAACAGTATCGCGTTTTTTTCCTTACGATACATTGCACAGCAAGCAATAGTCTTCTGATACAATTGTGCGGAAAACAACTGAAACACCCTGTTTTCACCAATACCTGACCTAAAATACTGCTCAACCAGGTCAACTGAAATCCCATGGCATACAGAAAATGTATGACACCATTCATAAAACTGCTCTTCAGAAGCAACCTCACTCATCTCAACTGCTGGATGCGCATCAAAAGATAATAATGTACTTTCAAGCGGGAAGCAGTAACCATGAATTGACGCTCTAGACTCTAAATGCTGCTTTTTAAGATACTGATGCAAGTGAATATTACTATCATGATGCAGCCATAAAAAAGGCTGCTGTTGGCTTTTAGCATTCTCAAGTAATGCAGCAACGTTTAACACATTACTGGGCTCTTTTTCACCACAAACTACATTAAATAATGCTGTGTCTAACAATGAGTGTGCTAAAGAAACACCCTGCTTCTCATCAAACAGCCCGACAGACTGAGTAATCTCAGCATAGTATGACTGAAGAAGCTCAATAATTGTTTCAGACTTCTGAGCTCTTTTGATTATTAACATTAGAAATCACCTGTAATAACATGAATCAATCATACCATGAGCACGTTTTAACCGCAAGCGTCTGCATTTTTTCAGTTACCCCGTGCTTAAACATATCAAATTGTATGAAACTGGCACAAATGACTTGCAAAAAAAGTGTTGGTAACTTATGATTTTAAATGAGGAGAGATGGAGCATTTTCCCGATGAGATACTGTATAATCCTACCTATCGTTCTGAGCACTTCATTTGCAAGCGCATTTAGTTTACGTGATCAAGGGTATTTCGACCTTGGTTTTGGTCCTGAGCAAATTGAGAAAACAAAGATTAGTAATACCACCACAGAGTATTACCCCGGCCCTGCAATATCTACTAGTGTTGGGCTAGCTTATAAAAATGGTCTTGGTCTTGCCCTTTCTTACAAGTTTAATTACAACAAGGTTAAAACTGAGTTTGACGAGGATTCTCGAGCAAATGAATTTACCAGCTATATAGCAGGCCTGAACTTTATCTATAAAATGCTACCCTCTTCAGAAGTTGCCGTATTTATGCAAGCAGGACCTGGACTGGTTGTGAATACTGACCAGACAATGTCAACCACAAAAACTTCTGAAACGGCTTCAACTGAAACTCAAGTTACTATTGGGGGCGCTACCACAACAACCACTACCACCGAAGATAACCAAGCAGCAGATCCCTTTGAGTTCCGGGAAAACCTTACATTTGGTTACCAGATAGGTGGTGGCATCGAATATCGTCAGGACAACCACCAGTCGCTAATTCTACAGGTGAATTACCTCAAGTCAAACATCTATAAAAGCGCTTTCAACAGCACTACTGACCCACAGAAAGTAACTTCAACGCCTAGCGGTGACTTAGAAAGCATTTCCGGACTGTTAACACTGCGCTATTATCTATAAAGCATAGATTCACTCGCTGCCTATATTTGTACGCTTGCATTCCAATTCAATCTGTGCTGAAATATCCTCGTGGGAATGGCCTATGACATTTTACCATCAACCCCGTCAGGTCCGGAAGGAAGCAGCGGTCGTGGCCAAAGTGGGTGTAGCAACCATTCTCACGCTTGTCTTAACTTATAAATATACCGGCAACAATACTTATGTCTTATATCGTACTAGCTAGACGCCTTCGTCCTAAAACCCTTAAAGAAGTCATTGGGCAACCCTTGGTAACACAAGCATTAGAAAATGCCCTTAAGACAAACAGCCTCCATCCCGTTTACCTACTCACTGGCACCCGTGGTGTTGGAAAAACGACTATTGCTCGCATCATTGCAAAATCATTAAACTGTGAAAATGGACCGAGCCCATGCTTAACGTGCGATACCTGCACCATGATTGCTAATGGCTCGTACCCTGATCTCTATGAGATTGATGCTGCCTCTCGTACCAAAGTAGAAGACACTCGTGATATATTAGACCAAGTTCAATATATGCCACAAATGGGTAAAAAGAAGGTGTACCTGATTGATGAGGTGCACATGCTATCGCAACATAGCTTTAATGCCCTGCTCAAAACACTAGAAGAACCCCCTCAACACGTACAGTTTATTTTAGCGACGACTGAACCTGAAAAAATCCCAAAAACCATTCTATCACGCTGTTTGCACTTTAATCTCCAGCCTTTAACCGTTGAGGCGATCTATACGCACCTAGCAAATACCCTCACCACAGATAGCATTCATTTTGATAAAGAAGCATTAATGCAGATCGCTGAAGCTGGTGATGGCAGTATGCGTGATGCACTCAGCCTCCTTGACCAATGTCTTGCTATTTCACCAAAGACTATAAGCCTAGACGTTACCCAACCCTTACTAAGCACACTGCCCAAAACACAACTTCTCTCCTTATTAAAGGCTGTTGGTAACCAAGATATAGACAGCATAGAAAAGATGTGTCATGAGTTTGAAAAAAATAATATCGACTTCAGACAGCTTCTTAAGCAGTTATCTGAACAACTCATTCAAATATCTATCGACCAGGTTAGAGGGCATGAAACTGAACTCACGCCACTATGGCCTGCAACTTATGTTCAAGTTCTCTATCGCATGCTTATGCAAGGAGTTAGTGATCTTGACCATAGCCCCAGCCTAAAGCTAGGCAGCTTAATGTGTTTAATCCGCATGGCGGTATTCCACCCAACTCTTACCTCCACCCATGCAACCACCACCCATGCAACCACCCATACAAATAGCACCCCCTCCTCTCTCCCACCTACAAAACCACAAGCAAAAAAAGTTCATGCCGCTGCATCAAAGCCCACCAAGAACCCCTTACTTGAAACTAGCGTCTCTGCTGCAGAAGCGTTAACACCTCAAGCAAAAACGAGCCAAACCTCAATTGATTGGTCAACTCTCGTAGCACAACTACCCTTATCTCCCATGTTAAAAAAGCTAGCAGAGCATTGCTTCCTAATTCAACAAGGAGATAGTAGCTGGACTTTACAACTAAGTGAGCAACAAAAACACTTACTATCTGATAGTGCTTGTCAAAAAATTCAGGGAGCCATCAATATACACTTAAGCACCACCATAAAACTCCATATTAAAGTTGGGAGTATTACAACAACGCAAGCGACACCGGCTATGAAGATGCAAGCCAAAAAGCAATCCAGTGACCAAGTAGCTCGTGAGTCTATGCAGAATGACCCTGTACTAAACAGCTTACTGTCTGAGCTGAATATAGTAGAAACAGATGTAGAGATTACTGGTACTGAATAACTATACCAAAAATCTGCCTAACATTATAACCACAATCAACCCTGGCAATACTAGCCAACTAAGTACTAGCCAACTAAGTACTAGCCAACTAAGTACTAGCCAACTAATGAAGATTCTGCATTCAGCAGGACATCCGTAATAATTTTGCCCAGTGACTTACGCTGTGGCTTCAATAGCTTTGAAAGACCTAGAACATCTGCCTCATCAATAGCCATATCTTTTAATGGAAGACGACCTACCTCTTGATACAATCGCTCTATTTGTTCTGAGCGGCTAGAAATACCATCTATCAACCCAAGCGCTAATGCATCTCTTGCATTATAAACTTGAGCTTCCTTTATAGCCATAAGGGTTTCTTCTCCAATATTTCTTCTTTCAGAAATTAAACCTAAAAACCACTGATTATCCGATTCTAACATCCTGGTTAAATTCTCTCGGACTTCAAAGGGCATTGCTTCATAAGAT
>JBDQHG010000008.1:0-24275 GCA_040264995.1 Gammaproteobacteria bacterium
ATTGCTGAAGCAGGTAAAGTTTGTTTTGCCAATGCCATAAAATAGAGTGGCTGAAAACTTAGGTTCGCCTGTAAAAAATCTCTCCAGTCAATAATTCTATATGTTGCGAATGCTAAACCTGCTATCGTCACAATAGACTTTGAGATAGCAATGCCCGCTAACCCTAGATTAAAACCTACCGGTAAAGATATGCCTATCCCAAACAGGCTGATCATATGCCCTGGAGATAACGCACACACTGGGTGAGAAACGACTGTAAGCGCTAACATAAACAGCAATGTATCACGAACAACCTCGGGCCTACCCTTAATCTGACAAACGCCACACACAATAAGCAATAAAAACATAGGGACTATCGCTATAAGTAATATGTATAAGTAATCACGGATCTCATCAAAGTACGGCAGCATTTCAATATCAATCCACTGAAAGTTAAGCAGCATGATTGTACCAAGTATCAGCACTAATGCCATAATTAATGCCATATAACAGGATTGTGCAACACAGCGGTAAAGTGCCTGAGGACCAAGTTTTATATTTTCCTCTGAACCTACAATTGTTAGCCCTTGGTTTAACCCAAAACCAATAGCTATCATAAAGTACAATAGCGGATAACAATAGCCCAGAATTGCTGACGTCTCATTCGATATCATTCTAGCAACAAGCACATCCGCAAAGTCAATGCACATCAACATGGTAAAACCAAGTGCGATGGGAATAAGAAGCCTTAGTAGCAGCCTTGGCGGGGATAAAGAGAAAATATCACTCATATGTTGAACCCAATTAACTCTTTAAACTCTACCAGATTCACTCCTTGCATCCTAGCGCCTTTTTACTGCACTCGCTAAGCCATCCATTGAACACCCTTACTAGCACCTGGAACAACCCATGAAGCAAGGGGCTATAACAATAACAAAGGACTAATGGAAACGAATACTACTTGATTATCAGCACTAGAGTGCCTACTCTATTACAAAGAAGATGATTGATATGGGACTGATGATTTCTCTCTCGGGCATAGTGACATTTAAAAATGCACATCTATTGCATGAGGTTGCCAAAAAAATCCCGCTTGAGAGCCTGTTGCTTGAGACAGATTCCCCTTTTCTAGCACCTGTCCCATATAGAGGCAAAACCAACTATCCTGCCTATACACGCTATGTTGCAGAAGCAATTGCTGAGCTGCGCGGGATCACGTGGGAAGAGGTGGCTCAGCAAACAACACGCAACTATTTTAGGCTGACAAAGCGATCTTTAAATAACCAACAACCATAGATAATTTGAAAATCACTACTTAGATTGTAAATATGACATATCAGTCTAAGCAGATTTTAAATGTTTTGTCAGACGCCTAGGTGTTGCTGTGCAGACAAAAAAGTATCAATCGGAAATGCCCAGTCAATTACTATTGATGTTAACAGTTTTCAGTTCGCACGCAGTTTTTTAAATAAACATAATCTGTTATGTGGTCAAATTTGACAATGCCCAATAAAAATTTCTGCTCAGTCTTGTTTTGCTCCGTGATAGCTAAAACAGGGTCGGAAGTTACTTACACATTGATATTATCTTTAATAGCAGTTATTATAATGACTCTATAGCGGGGTGCGTGATATGTATAAGGTCATAGTGTCTGCGATACTAACACTAACACTATTTGGTTGTGGACAGGAATTTCAATCATATCAGTTTACTAAAGAGAGATTCACCAAACAATCGGGTGTGGCAATCATAGATTTTAGACGCAAAGGAGTCACTTTAGACCTTATTAAATTTGCCAATGCTGATGGGTCACGATATAAAATACTTGATGATAGCGGATACTATAGGCACGCTTACCACATAGACCTATCTTTTATTGATAGCCTTTGGTTGGGCGATACTGATCCTTATGTGCTATTAATGGAGCCAGGCTTCTATGCATTTAATAATATGAGCTTTACAGAAGATTATGGCTCTTTTAGCACTATCTATTATACAGCAGCGGCAACCACATTGATCAATCAATCAGTAGATTCTTTCATAGCTCGGCATGGCGCTTTCTATGTTCCTCCAGGAGAAACTGTCTACATCGGCGACATTGGCATTGGCTATAAATTAGGTGCTTTTCAATTTGGACATGTTTATAATGATGACAAAATATCAGACTTCCTCAAAAAGAAATATCCCCCGTTGGTTGACAAAGTAAGGCGCGGAGAATACTTTGCAGGTGGTGCAGAGTATTATTACAAAGACATAATAAACATGACTAATTAACACTACCAGCAAGCATAGGCAGGTTGCAAGAACCTGCACAGCCTTGATTTTTCAGTTTATATTATTAATTAATGGACAGGGCTTGTTTCTACAGTGGCAGAGCTCAATCAGTGACTGTTAGGTGTCAGTACTACCAAATCCACCTTCCCCTCGTTCAGAGGCGGTGAACGACTCTACAACCTCAAATGAAGGTCTGAGTACCGGCAGAAAAAGCAGTTGTGCGACTCTGTCCATGGGCTGTACCCGCCCTTTCAGCTAAAAAACATACGCTAAGCCTCTTGCCTTGTCATGCAGCAGCAGGCCTTTGTAGCGAAGAAGCACCTAAACCTCCTATTGATAGAGGCTTATCCATCACCCGTTATCCTACCTGGAGTATTTGGTCCATACAGTCCAATCTAATGCAGTGCATTGCTAACCGAGAATACACCAGCATTTTGCGATTACTTGATAATTTAACAGTCTTAAGTAGAGCTGATCAAATGCGGGTATTAGGCCGCCGATTTTCATCTAGAGAACGAGAACAGGACCCCTTGCCCATTATGGGCCAACTCGATCACTACCCTAAGTGTGCACTAGCTCAAGAGATTAAATGCCGCTTAGGGGAACTTTGTGATACAGACAAGCGTCTTGGATCTGAGCTGATCATTACACTCAGCGAGATTGACGCCAATCAAATTCCTACTATCACTAGCTGGCTAGGCTATTCTTTAATGGAGGCAAGCGCCATTGACTTCATAAAAATGAATGACTCTAACAGTGATACCTCTGATTTAGAAAAATCCCAAGCGGTTATTTGTAACATGTTGACTGAATTACTTCAGCTCTTTGATCAAGATCAATCTATCCAACGCGGTTCATTTACATTCAAAGGTCGCGATGGGCAAGTCCTCAAACAAATATTTGATGCTATAATACGTATTGATCATAACCTACCTGCAAGCCAACCTGTCGATAGTACGACAGTTCCTGCGGCATCAGCCGTGACTGGGACAGTTCAAAATATTGCACAATTTGTAATACCCAGCCTAATTCCTGCCCCCAAAACAACCTATAACCGATCAGCCACTGGTGCATCCAGCCACTATAGAGGCTGCGAGCAATTTGGAATAGACCTCCCACCGGGCATGCTTCCACTGGGTAAGCAACATATTTTATTCGGCTTCACAGAGTCTGGAGATTTTTGGTTAAAGCTCGAGGAGCATGGCTTAGGCAACATACACAATATTGCTTTGCACGGAAGGGATTTCGTTGTTAGCCGTCTTTTTCCCCCACCAGAAGAGCCAAGCTACCCAACAAAAAAGTTATGATAAACATCAATATCACAAGCCAGTTCATCATAGAACACTACACCACCATTTATTGCTAACAGGCTGCATTACTAGCAGCGCCCTATATTTATATTGCTTAATCCATGGCTAGCCGTATAGCACTGACTAAACCATTATCTACCTCTATTTACCATACACAATATGTAGGAAATCTCGGTGTTATTTGTCTATTGAGCTTAATGAGCATTAGTGATTCATCAGTTTACAACCTACCTAGGTGCTCCCAAGAAGCGAATATCCTTTATAAGAAAACAGTTATCACTGGAAAAACACACGCTAGTTTAGTTTCATTACTTAACAGCCTGCTAGCTACTTATCATTTGCCATGCTGGGGGTTATCTATTTCTGACATTTCCAAAAAAGCATCTATAAGAGTACATGAGATGAAATATGACTAATAATGGAAACAGATACCGATAAAAAAAAGGCAGCTAAGCTCTTTCTAAAGCTTGGGCTTAAACAATCCAAAAGTAACAAAATTCTCGATGTTAAACAGAGCATTGAAAAAACTACGGAGATGTTCTTTGGTGGTGCATTAGCCACAGCAGTGACCCTTACACTGCACGCACTATTTGGAATATCCACTATAGAGTTAATGGGCGCTATTCTGATCGGATATAATATCGGGAAAATCATCATCACAAAAACCCTACCTAAAATCATTAAATCCTTCAAGCCTAGCAAAAAAACTGAAGTTGTATCAACCCCCACCCAGGAGCGAGAGTTTACCCCAGACAACCCTACTCACGCATACGGGAGTAACATAGGATCAAAAATCAATAGTTCTGCTCAGAAATCCCTCATCGGCTCAGCATCTGTATACCTTGTAGCGCACTTCATAGCTCCTCTCCTCCCCAAGATTATTGCTGCCCTTCCAGTTATTACCCCTATCCTGCAAGTTGTGGCATTAGCAATCCCTGGGTTACAAACTGCTGCCGTGGTTGTTTTTGCTATCACAATTGCACATGTTATATATAAGAAGCACAAAGCCTATAAAATAGAAAAAGCTAATAGAGAACTAGCAGCTGCCCAGAGCTCTGATCCAAGCTCCCCACTCCCAGATCAAGGGATCAGTGTAAAAGGCCCTAACATTACCGCTACAGCCAGTAGGGAAACTCTCGCTGCTTTTGTTGGTGTTGTTATCTGTAACTTTTCTTTTCTGGCACTCCAAATAGCCGCTCTTGTTCTTGGCTTAAAGATTGTGATGCCTATTGCTGGCATCATACTAGGCTCATTCATTGCTGCTTTCACAGTTTTTTATGCAATTCCTGCAGGAACCTATAAAATTGTCGTTAGCTTAAAAAAGCAAGATGTTAGAACAGTATCTCCAAAGGCCTCTCTTACCCAGGGAAATCAAGATACCCTAAAAAATAAGAAGGAAGAACAGGTTGATTTGGGTGTTAGGGTGACTCGCCTTAACCAAGTTTTTATCATAGCAACTATTGCTATGGTTACCCAACATATCGTTAAAGTCTTATTTCAGCTACCCTTCTTGCAGCACTTTGCGCTCATAGCTACTGCCTTTGTTGCTGCTACCGCTGTTGCCCTTGTCATAATCCCCAGAATCATTAATAAGCGGCGTCTTAATGCATTTAAAAAAAGCGAGACCTTTATTATGGTACAGGGTCAAACTAATAGTATTAAGGAGCAGCTAGCTAAGGATGGTCCTGAGATACATGCTAGTAACCGTACTGATAATGCTAAAAAAGCCCAGGAGCTCTTCTCATCTCGCCCAGACATTGTACTTGCCTGCTTATTAACAGCTTATAAGGGCGAGAAAAACGATAAAGGAAAAGATATTGCAGATTCACTAGAGGTATCCCTTGTACAGCATGGTTTCAGAGATATTAATGTCGCCATTGAAGAAATGAGCGACCATACGCTTGCACTGATTACAAAGTGTGGTGAGGCGTGCCAACACTCTACGCTCGCTGGCCCCTACTTCCAAAAAGAGTCTGAGCGCTCCATCTCACTAGCAGAACAGGCAATAGAGACTCTTAAACCATCATATCCCACACCTGAGCCTAACCACACACCTGGTGCTGATCTTGATCATGAACACAGGCACACTAATAAACCTGAATCATGATAAGTGCTAATATACTATACTAAAACATTTAAGAAATATCTGACCATCTAGATTGATTACTTCCCCAGTCATATAACGACAAGATTGTGGATAAAGACAAGTCTTGTGGTCGTTGCGTGGGGTCAATTTCTAATTCTGCCCAGTCTTCTGGAGACAACAAGCCTTTAAATCGCTGCCGAAGCATTTTTCTTTGCATCGCAAACAAGTATTTTACAAATGCTGAGAACAGGTCATGATCTACCCAGTTATCTCTTGCCTTCGGTACTAACCGTACCACCTGCGACATAACCCTTGGTGGTGGATTGAAATCCTCAGGAGGAACCTGTACTAAACCCTCTACCTCAAAATAATACTGCATCATGACGGCTAATCGTCCATAAGCTTTTGTACTGGGTGATGCTGTAATTCGGTCGACTACCTCTTTTTGCAATAAAAACACCATTCTTTCTATCTGGCGCCTACTATGAACTAACTTGAATAATAGTGGCGTTGATATCTCATATGGCAGATTACCAACAACAGTAGTCATGACAGAACCTTCCATCAAGCTTGATAAATTTACATTCAGAACGTCTGTCATCGTATATGAAAAATTCTGATGTGCAGACTTAAACTTCTCAAGTGTAGGCTTTAACCGCTCATCAATTTCTATTGCCTGGATATTAGCATCCGTCATAAGCAAGTAGCGAGTCAAGGCACCTTGACCAGGCCCTACTTCAATACAAAACGACTCTGGTGTCAGCTTACAGTAATCGCTAATCGTCTGCAGTACTGCCTGGTTGACTAAAAAATGCTGTCCAAATCGTTTCTTCGTTCTAAACACAACTAACTTTACTTGTATATAACAACGTGGTACTGAGGCAACTCATCCAACCACTCATTAAACTTGACCATATATTTTTCCTGGAAGATCGACTGAAACACTGCCTCATCCGAAGGAGTTTCAGGAGCACGTTCACGCTCAAACCAAACCAAATGGTAGCCATACCCTGATTGAACAGGACCAACTAAGTTTCCAGCTTCAATACCTGAGATAGCATCTAAAAATATAGCAGGAAGCTCACTTCTTTTCTTCCATCCTAAGTCTTGAACCTCACCTTCAGCAGGATCTTGACCTGTAGCTGCCCACTCGGCCTTTATCTTTTTCACAACAGCGACTGTCATACCTGGCTCATCCTTATCAACAGCCCATGCTTTAATCTGGTACTCTGAATTCTCAGACAAATACGCAGACTTAGCTTGTTCAACCTCTTCTTGGCTGACCTGAATCTGGGGAGCAATTACATAACTTCCAATTTTTTGTTGGCGTGCATTCGCTAGCACAAACATCTTTAACCACTCTGGAGAGATCTCTAGATCCTGAGCGACTAGCTCAAACTCATCCTCTGACTTACCCTGCATTTGTAGAAAGGCTGATATTGTATTAGCAGACTCTTCCTCGGTTAAATCAATTTTGTTCTGCTGAGAAAACTCTTTTACTAACTCATAACTAACCAATAATGATGCAATATACGACTTGAATTTTGGATCTGACAAATAATCCATATTCCCAGAAACTTTAGCAAAGCTGAGTGCTGATTCAGCCAACTCAGTTTCAGTAATAATGTGGTCATTTACCACAACAGCAACTTTGTCAGATAGTGCAAACACTGCAGTAGCTGAAAATATTAGCATATATTTTATCAAGTTTTTCATACTTTCCTCACATTATTCCATTATTGCGTTATTGCCCGTACTTTGATTATGGCCCACTATATCAAAAGATCTATGTTTAAACAACTTAAACATCTCTCCCTCCGCAAGCGTCTGGCTCGGTATGCTCGCGAATAAGTGGCATTGCCATAGTTTCTTCAGAAGAAGTACCACCATACCTTCCTACTAAAGCACAAACATCATGTTGCTTTATGTCATGCAAAGCCGTTAAAAGCTCTGCTAAATCCAAACGAGACATATGCTGCTGCTTTAAGGCAACTAACTGTTGTTCATACTCACCTATTTGGTGACAGCAATAGAAACAATCAAGCGTGGTCCACCATGGGCTAACATCATAGATCTTCATATGTTGAGCCATACTGTCATAAAAAAACTCCACAAAGCTCACCAAATTATCTAATTTGTGGGAAATTTGTGTTATATACGTATCAAGTGGCTGTGAAAACTCATGACATAGTTTATAGATAACTATACTTAAAAATGACCACTCTAGCCTTTTAATTCGCTGATAAGCACCCAAAAGCACACCTGACAGCTCACTAGCCCTATGCTCTATTTCATCAAGTGAAGGATATAGAGATAATCTCAGCTGATACTCAAACGTGCCTAAGCTTTCTAGTACCTGGCTGTCTAGCCGCCTTCCCATTTTAGTAAAATACGCTCTTCGCCAAGATAATAAGTGGCTTGATACTAGATACCCCTTCCGTTCGTGGTGCTCACCCCATGAAGAGGGATTAACACTCATTTCAAGCCTCCGTTCTTCGCCTTCATGCAAAACGGTTATTGCCCTTATATCAATTTGAGCGGTTGGTACCAGCGATTGGTTATAAGCTTCTACCAAAGCATACTCACGGCCATCTAAATATTCATAGCTTAGTGAATGATCTGGGCTATTCTGACTGCTGGCTGTTGGGCAACAAAAATGCATCTAGAACCTCATGCTTGTATCTTCTGTGTCATCCACTTGCCCTGTTTCAGTTGATGCAACATACGCTCATGACCCTCATGGTGTAACTCAAGCACATCAATTTCCTCACAACGCAGCCAGCACACCATAAATGACTCATATCCAGATGCCGAAGCTTGCTGCAGGTTGACTTGTAAAACCTTAGGCCCTAACACTGCGCCAGGGGCTGGTAATTGGTAACACTGCTTACTACTCTCTCTCATCTCATGCCACACACTTTCTGTAAAAGCATCTTTATGGTGCATGTCGACAACACCGCGAAAACGAACTTGCAATTTCAGCTCTGGTGCGTAAACCATAATTGAGATCCTAGGATCTTGATGAAATGCAGCCACCTTTGATGCCCCAGTATGTGTATGAAATCGTAGCAGAGCCTTTTCGGGGTCTACGCCCTGCAAAACAACAGAACACGTTTCTGCATAGTGACCCTTATATGATAAGCTAACAATATGAAAGGGATGCTTTCCTTTAAGGACCCCCTTCTCCATCTCTGCCCATATGTTTTTTATATCGTTTCCGATGCTCAACAAGACGTCTCCTTTTTTGCTTTGGATCTACTTGCAGTGGTGAATACAATTCAACTCGATCCCCATCCTTAACGGTATCACTTAAAGACACCAACCTCTGATGAATACCAATCTCTAGACCTTGATAAGAAACACCACAATCATCTAGTAACTGTTGCACCGTAATCTTCGGCGAACACTGCACACCAAATACTGTACCTTCTTCACCCAGGTAAACGACTTCAACGTACTGATATTTCATCTGCTCTCTGACAAAAAGTTTGAATAAGCTCATAACTCAGCGGCCTAAATATTTGACCAAAGGTATACTGAACCAATGTATGACTAAACCTGTACTCAAAATCTAAAGATACCCAGGTTCCCCCACTCACTTCATCAAAGCACCACATACCCGTAAGTGATTCAAAATCTCCTTCAACCAAATCTACTGCTATTGTTTGATTGGGTGCCATCGTATTACGAGTGATTAACTGGCTCGACATCGGGCCTTTGGAGAAAATCAATAAACAGTCTTTTTCTAACCCCCGATCCTCAAGTACCCTGCTCTCAGTACAAAATGGGACAAACTGCTGATAAGCATTAGTATCATTAACCACCGAATACAGAATTTCAGCGGAATGTTTTGAAAAGACTTTGCGTGATACTTTGTACATAAATCCATTGTTCTTGCTATCAAATGCCACATTAGTGTAGCATAGGTGTACCTTTAAAACTATGTTAGGCATGAAGAAACCTACAAAAGTCTTTGCAAGCAATCGTCAAGCATCCTATCAGTTTGATTTACAAACTCGATACGAGGCTGGTTTAGTACTAGAAGGGTGGGAGGTCGTTGCCATTCGACAAGGGCAGCTAAACATCACAAACAGCTATGTTACCATCAAAAACCGTGAAGCCTTTTTAATTGGCGCACACATTAACCCACTGAAAACAGCGACTAGCCAAAAGATAGATTCTGAGCGCACCAGAAAACTTTTGCTAAACACCAAGGAACTGAATAAACTAATAGGAGCTACTGCACAAAAAGGGATGTCTATCGTGCCGATCAAAGTTTACGACAAGTCTGGACGAATGAAGATCGCGATTGCCCTCGCTAAGGGTAAAAAGACTCATGATAAACGCCAAGCAGTTAAGGAAAGGGAAATCAATCGAGAAACCCTTAAATCACTCAAGGACATTAGAGGCTAACGATGGAAACAAAACGACAAACACTTTTGTGGTTCATGCTAACTGCAGTAACTTTTCTTGCAGTTGGGTTTTATGCGCTTAAGGGTCGCCTCTTCCCAATCGTAGGTGCGATTGTTTTTGTGTACTTAACAAAACCTTTACAGCGCACGCTAAAGGGCTTGGGTTTGTCGACCAGAAGCTCTGCTCTGCTTATCTCATTATTACTGCTCAGTGTTATCTGTTTTTTACTGCTTTATGGGCTGCCTATTCTGATTACAGAGTTAACTAGACTGATTATGCAGTTACCCTCCAGCATTAAAACTACTTACAGTCTACTTAACCAATTCCTAGCGCCTTACGATATTGTACTTGATAGTGAGGAACTTCCCAAAGTATTAACCCAGGTGATTTCAAGCAAAGACTTATCAGCTCTCCAGGACCTCCCCAACATTCTTTCTTCTACTGTTAAGCGCTTTATTGATATTATTCTGTTTTTTACCAGCATCATTTTCTTACCGCTGTTTTTCTTTTTTGCATTACAGCACGGAGATAATATTCGAGACAGTATTCTTTCTTCAGTTCCACAGAGTATCCGGCAAGATATCGCGGACTTCATCAATATCGTTCATGAAACTCTGTCTTCTTGGATAGCAGGGCAAGGTGGCATTATTATCTGCCTATGTGCCTTATACTCTATTGGCTTCTTCGCCATTAACATTCCGTACGCTATGACTCTAGGTGTGGTAACTGGCTTGCTCTATATTATTCCAGCTGTAGGACCATTTATTGCACTAGCATTAGTCAGTACTATTGCTATCTCATCTAGCGGACTCAGTGCTTTCGTGCTACTGCAGGTAATAGGGTTATTTAGTGCTATCCAAGTCACCGAAAGTTTAATACTTGCGCCTTTCTTTGTTGGGAATCAGCTAGGACTCAATCTACCAATGCTACTATTTGCAATTTTGATTGGTGGTGGCTTGTTTGGTGGCGCTGGGATCATCTTCTCAGTGCCTACAGCCTCTATACTTAAAAAGACCATCATAATGATCCGACAGAAACAATCTGCTGATTGGATATATGATTAATAAAACTAACCTGGTGGCCAGCTAAACCCTCTACCCCCCATGAGATGAACATGCAGGTGGTACACACTCTGGCATGCATCTGGGCCGTTATTAATTACAACTCTATATCCTGTTTCAAGTCCTGCCTCAGCTGCGATCTGATTAGCAACTAACATTAGGTGGCCTAGCAAACCCTGGTCTGCAACACCCACATCTGCCAGCATAGGAATTTCTTTTCTTGGAACAACCAATACATGAGTTGGTGCTTGCGGGTTTTGGTCATGGAATGCAACACAGAGCTCATCCTCATACACAAAGTTAACCGGAATAACACCATCAATAATTTTTTTAAATATCGTCATGGTCTTTCTCCATTGAGTATAGCTCTCTTGCATGATCATAACGTAATACTGGAACGCCCTCACGAATAGGGTAAGCAAGCTGAGACAGTTTACATACAAGCTCTTGCTTGTCTTTTGACAGCACTAACTTCCCCCCTGTAAGTGGGCACACAAGATTAACCAACATCTCTTCATCAAATTCTATCATCACTATATGGAGGCGGCGGGAGTTGAACCCGCGTCCGCTCATGATTCACATCAAGCTCTACATGTTTAGAGCCACTGTTTATTTAACTTATATGGCAACAGTGGGCACACACCATATAAGCGATCTCTTCATTCAAGCATTTGAGTTGAGAAGCCCCAAATACCGGTCCTATCTAAATATGACTCCTACTAAAAAGGGATAGGTACCCTTAGAGCAGAAGGAGACTATGCAGCTAAAGCTACAGCTTGTCTCTTAAACGCACCTTTTGTGTTTGCATTTAGTTTAAATTACTGAGCTTTTTAACGAGATGATCAGAATCTCTCGACATGCACTATCAGCTTCACGATCAACGTCGAAACCAAATTCGCCCCCTATTTGGGTTAACTGTATAATACCACAACCCATACGATTTTGTCAAAAAACGCTTTCGTCCCTGCCCGACCTTTCATCCATGCCGGCAAGAAGACTTTCCATCGCAGAACCGTCCTCCTCTGAATCAAGTCGCTCCCTTCTTGATATCCTTGGGCAACACCCAAGTGCTTTCTTACACCTTATAATGCTATTCCAAAACTCTTCAGAACGTGTGGGTAAAATCACGGCTGTTCCTGTTGCCTCTGATAAATTACATCTAATTATCAACTTTTCACCAAACGGCCTGCGCTCTGCCATAATCTCACCTTTCATCTTAACTAACAACTTCAGCACAAATTGATGAATGGACCGCTCAGTCATTGCCGACCTCAGCCACCTCCGTTGACGCACCTCAAAAAACTCTTTACCCTCTTCCAGTATCTTTGCTGCTAAATCAGTCATTACATTATCACTGTCTGCAGGTCTAACTCGAGGATGAAATAAAATGCCATAGTCATTAATGAGCAGCTGCCTAATCTTATATGTACTCACACCACAGCCCACAATGCGCAATAGGTTTTGTTGCAAATGCGTGTCTATTGCCGGCTGAAACTTGCGAAATATCTCCCTGTTTTTAGCTTTAGTTGGCAACAAACAAGACAACAGCAGATTTATATTGCCTAAATTTTTCACCTCATCCTCACCCTCATCATCTGAGACGATGCTACTAACAGAAAACACCCGCTCTAGAACCTTTTGAACATAGCGAAGATAAGCTTTCTCGTGATTTTCAGACAAATAAGCTACATCCGTAATCCCCGTTAGCCACTCAAAACCAAATAATAAGACAATATCATAACTACCATGTTCAACTGCTAGTAATGCTGCTCGAATTAAATATTCTGGCGACAAATACCCTTGATATGAAGGACTAGTGCTTAACGATAAATCTCTAACCAAGTTTACTAGCTCATAGTTAGATGCTTTCACCGCATGCAATAAAGTTATGCCCATGCCGACCTTATGGGAATTTTCACCACAAAATCTCCCATGAACTATCTCAACGCCACTGGCATTACAACCGTGACATAAACGCATTTCTTTTGACTCGAGCTTTAACTGTTGTCTAGCAGCCTCTTTTTTTTGTTCCCATATCGGAGCACTCATCACAGATGCCCAAAATAAACTGGGTTCTTTGACCTGAATGTTTTGTGCGCTCTCTTCGTCATAGGATGTTTTTTTAATAGCCCCTTCCGCTTTAGAACTGAGAACTGAGGTAACACTACCTGCTACACTAAACGCTGCTTCTCGAAGTTGATCAAACATAACTTTTCTCCTTGTTATTTATCTTTTTCATCCATGATTTATACAGCAGAGTTTCATCTTTTCTCTGCTGCCTTGTAATTGCATGATCTACATCAATCAAAGTCATAGGCTGTGCTGGCCAAGAACAAGCATACACTGCTTTAATACTTTTGCCATCCTCATCAATTTGCCACTGAATGCACTGGCCACATACCCCCTTTAAAAAGCACATCATCCCCCCGTCTACTACTGCAAAAGTCTGCCTAGCAGGTACTGCTTGAGACTGCAACGCCTTTAACTGACCTGCCTCAACACAACAATATAAATCAACAGCCGTACTAAACACAGACTGTGGAATGTTTTGGTTGTCGACCTGGGTGACCTGATCAAAGTAATCCAGCAGCTTGATATCAGACTTGGACAATAGCAGTAAGTGAGCATACTTGCCTTGTTTTTTTAGTGAATTTCCAATACTGCATGCCCAAGACAGACCCCAGTTATCTGCAATAATAATGACTGACTGCGTGACATCTTGACTAACAATCCTAGTGCCACTAGGACCCATAATACCTGACACACGCCCCTGCTTTAAATCCTCTACACCCTCACTATCAGCTCGAACCCAGGCTTGCTGCTGATCGACCACAACAGCACTTATTTGGGTGAGAGACCTCTGTTCATCAAACACTGTAACCCTCAGATAAGTACCTAAGGGCAAGGAAATTTCTGTACGGATATTTAAGTGGATAAAAGCCTGAGACTCATGCCAATCGTCAATGGTAATTGTCAGTTGCTGTAACACTTCTTCACTTGGCAGATATTGACCTTGCTGTAAACCAGATAAAACATGTGCGTAGCTATCTTTTGCTGAGGCTAACGCCCCTACAACACTGCCTTGGTAATCTGGGTGCAGGTCGCCTATTACTGATACAAATTTTGGATAATCTTGAGAGATCGCAAAGAACTGGGACTCCCGCTTATAATACCCCTGGCTAATCTCAAGGTCATGACGCCTTTCATAATAATATGCCACATTAGGCTTAGAGCCAGTTGCAAACATCACAGTACACGCAGGGATCATCACCTCCTGGTTCTTCTGTTCACACACCAGGTGAGTTACTTGCCCATCATCATTAGTCATTACCCTAACTGGATTGGTATGCTCAACATACACGATCCCTTGCTCTAAAGCCTTTTCAACTTCCAAATAATTGGTTTTATACGCAGGGCTATCTTGCATGCTTTTACGATAAACAACACTCACCTCACCTGCTTGAGCAAAAAAGCCTTTCAGGGCTTCTGGGGCTTTTTTTATACGTAATGATCTAACTTGAATGCCGTGCGCCTGCCAGGTAAGAACCTGCTGTTTCTCATTCGTACTCATCTCATCTGTCAGTACCTCATACCCCACAGAATCACACCAGAAAGCAACTTGCTCTACCCACTTAAGATAGTACACCTGAGCTTCAGTCGCGCAGTCAATAGCTGTCAGGCCACCACCAATAACGACAATCGGCAATGACAATCCTGATTGCAGTGTTTGGTGCATCATCCCTGAAATTTGTAGACGCATTAAAAACTCATTCGCAAAATACATACCTTGATGCTTTTGTAATGGGTGTGCTTGTGGCAACCCTGCACCTGTTGCTAACACAACATGATCAAACCCCTGCTGCTTTAGCAGAGGGATAGTAACAGCACCACCTAACCGAATATGTCCTTTGATCCTGAAACGACTAAATCGATGTAACAGCGCCCATAACAATGCAATTTTACGCTTATCCCACCGTGCGGTTATCCCATAATCCATTACCCCACCAAAACACAATGGCCCGTCTGCCAGTAATTGCTCGGCCCAACTATTAAAGCATGCTATAGGTGTTTTAACATTACCCACCTCTTCCCGAATGGCCAACCCATCAAACGCCATCACTGAGACCCCAGATCTCAACAAATAATAGCTCATTGCAATCCCTGCAGGCCCCATACCAATGACTGCAACAGATGCCATATGGTGTCGTTCTTTTTTCGTAAACTTCAACAAGGGGTTCCACCTTGCCAGCAATAAATAAATCTCAGCACCAAAGGGCAAACCAAGCACCAATGCTAATGTATTTGACTCAACGCTCGGCGTATCCACCGGCTCAAACTTTTGGTAAATACACGCCGCCATACAGTCATTACAAATTCTATCACCTGTGGCTGCACACAAGGGGTTATCCATCATCGTGATTGCTAATGCTGCTAAAATCTTTCTTTGTTTACGCAGCATATGCATTTGCGATATCTTTTGGTTTAGAGGACACCCCATCAACACCCGACCCAAAGGGCTCACCTTGTAAGTACTCGTCTTGCGATCAACCATACCCGTAGAACAGCTATCATTTTGTTTTACATGACAGTCAATACAATAATTAACCTGCCGCTCTACCTCAACCTGAGATAACGTAAGCCCTGTATATTGATAGTCATACCTTGGTACATAGGTTGTCACCGATACCAACTGGCTAAAATCCAAACGTTTTGGAACAGCAAAAGACTGCCAATGAATATAGGGGTCTTCCTGATTCACCCAGACAAACTGGAACCACTGAATCAAGACCTCTGTATCAAATACTGACATCAGCTTTGTGATACACTGCAGCTCGTCCCCTCGATATTGCTCTGCTACTGCTATAACCTGATTAACACCACTCTGGTCAACATCGGCTTTTATCTTAAGCTTCCTAACGGCGGGCTTAGCAACTGTTTGTAAAAACTGTTCTAGAACTTTAAAACCAGATAACTGCTCCTGCTGATCTCTATACTCTTGACCAACTGGGAACATGGATAACAAAAAACCTTCCAACTGAACAGCCAGTCTGACCAAATTAGCATCTGGATCCTTAGGCGTTAGGGGGGAGTCCTCAAAGTCGGACCAAGATAAGCCCTGGTCTATTAAATAGCTAGAAAACGCTCCATCAAGCTCGTGGTATTGCTCAGACTTTATAAGTGACTTCCAGATAACTTGACTCACAGTACCTCCCTTTTGGATTTACTCCATGGTAAAGACTGATATACTAATACAGACAACAAGGATTGACTTAAATGTTTCATTTTTTTAAACGTAAACTCCGCTACTACTACATTAGCCCACTAGACAAAGCACTAGACCATTACCGAAAAAACAACACTAAAACAGAGTCTCAGCAAAGCGAAATACGCAAGCATCAAGCTATTTTTCAAAAGCGTGATGCTGCTCGTGATGATTAGTTTCCAACTACTCAGCCAACGCCTCAGCTAACTCTGATGCTTCATCCATTTCACGCATAATGTCGACTCCCCCAATAAACTCACCTTTAACATAAAGCTGTGGGAAGGTTGGCCAATCACTAAACTCTTTGAGCTCTGCTCTTAATTCTGGATCTTCTAAGATATTAACCGTTGTAAACAGAACCTGATGCTTCCGTAAAATCGCCACTGCCTGTGCTGAAAACCCACATTGAGGAAAGTCAGCATTTCCCTTCATAAATAAAATACAATGGTTTTCGGTTATCTCTTTTTTGATTCGTTCTGTCACTGTCATCTTCACTCACCGTCTGTTACTGTTAACATCACTGCATGCAAAGCACCTGAATCAATCCAGGGCTTGAGCAAACGCTTTACCACTCTTTGCCGTTCTAAACGATTAACTTGCTTAAAAATAGGCGATGACACCTTCAGTGCTAACCGTGAGCCTTCTTCCTTAAAGCTCACCTTGCTATCTGGTATTTCCTGTTTTAACAACTCGATAATCTCATTCATCTGGATTTAAACACCGTTATTTAGTTATCAATAAATATACATTACACCAATGAACGCTTGAGGTAAACCGAATTTCCTAAATAACCCTGCCAATCACCATAAACAGCCTATTATAAATACAAGTGAAACAGAGGTCATATAATGGCAGATGATAAAAACAAAGAAAACCAACAAGAGAACGACACAGCTAGCTCTCATCTTAATCAATTAAGCCGTCAGGATCCTGTCGAAGATGCACTCGCAGCACATGTGAGTCTATGGCAAGAAGCGCAGTATCAAAAAAACCAGAACTCGGAGTTTGGCGCCCCATCACCAAGCACTACACCAACACAGTCTGGCGATGAAGATAGCCCTAAGTCAACAAAGTAAAGATACTAGCATACTCAAAGCCTCTCGAAAATGAACTGATTCATATTCCTATATAAAGAAGGGTTACCTTTTCTATTGACCACTACGTGGCGCATTGGGGTCACCCGAACTTTCAGAAGGCGCTTTCGGAGCTGAATCAGTATTTGAGTCCGGAGCCTTAAATTTATCTGACTCTACTGGACTTTCCTCAACAACAAGCAGGGGGGGGCCTTGAAGAACCTCACACAAAGGAGGCTGAGACAAGCTATCTATTTGATTATCCCCGCAAAAACTAACGATAAACGCCTTAGCGCCACTGTCAGTACCCAGCGTGCCCAACGAATCGCCTGTCTTAACAAGCGCTTGACGAAATTCGACTATGTGTGCTACAAACTCACCTAAGTCTACCCTTTCGGCAACAAGGCTCTGAATGAGATGACGAGATATCTCCAAGTGTGAAATACGGTCATCATACTTTGATAGCGAGGATGACAACGCCAAAATTACTAAAGGAATATCAATAACTTCAGCAATTTTTTTAGCATTGTCGACTAAAAACTCTCTGTTTCCATTTGTAACTTGCGCATTGATACCCGCATGGGCCACGTCCTTAAGTTCTGTATACATAGACTCTTCTAGCCGACCTGCGTTAGAACCTATCCACTCTAACAGTATCAGACAGCAGGGGGGGCTGCGGTTAATCATTAGCAAAAGTAGGTTTATATCAAGAGAAGGCTCTGTCTGACTGGCTGCTGTTTCAAGAAAATAAGCAACAAAACTTTTTTGAACTGTGGTATCATCTGAATGAGCAATAACCCTAACTCTCTCTGCAGAAACCCGCCCATCCGCATCACGAAAACCATACCTACAGTCATGAGCCACATCAGCGAATGGATCTAGTGTGGACTTTCTGTGAACAACTAACTCAATCCTAGCCCCATAGCGTAACATATTCTTTGCAATCGTTAATGCGTCTGTTTTTAACACCTCCCCATTATTAGCGTCATACCAATAGCACTCCCCCTGGGCGTTCTTATAATAAGCTGTTGCATGGTCAATGCCGTTAATGATGCAGGGCTCATTAGCTGGGAGCTTAGATATTAATGCCGCTAACTTATCTTCTGCAAGCTCATCATCAGTAGCAAAATCGCCCAAAAAGGAGAATGTATTTTGTGCACCCAATGCCTTTACAGCAAGTGGTGATTGCTTAGCTTTTCCCAGTCGTTCTAAATTATTCTGGTAGGAAAAAACCTGATAATAACTGCTTTTTTCTTGTGACCTTTTTTGTTTAATAAATCTGACTACAAAGGAGACTAAGAACTTCAAAAGACTGGGAGTTTGAAGGTCAGTTCGCATTTGCTCTGAGGATTTGCTAGCATCACCTCCGTTAGCAGTCATTAATTGAAGCCAGTACACAGATAACCCATGGCAGACCCCTGTTTCTACATACTCTGTCATGCGCTTCTGGTATGCTTTTTTATCACCATTAACACCTAATGCCAACTGCACATCAGGGTCAGATGCTATTTCTCTGATTAACTCATCATGATCTCCAATGGTAAGATTCTTACCTGTAGGCATTCTAATCACCTTATTGTTATTATTACTTGTAATATAGGCACATCTGTTGTTTTAGCAGGAATAAATTTAAGCACACTAATAGACCAAAAACCATTTTATTAAGTGGTTATTACCTATCCAGTAGTCCAAGAAACGTGAAGCACATCCTGCGGCGGTGACATCCTCAAAAAGGCATGCTATGATTGCTACAACTACTCAGGCGACCATATGACTTACGTTGTTTCAGACAAATGCATAAAATGCAAACTCACTGACTGTGTGGATGCTTGTCCTGTCGACTGCTTCCATGAAGGACCTAATATGCTGGTGATCAACCCAGAAGAATGTATTGATTGTAACCTCTGTGTCTCAGAATGCCCTATTGATGCTATTTTTGAAGAAGATGACTTACCAGAAGACCAACGACATATGATTGCACTCAATGCTAAATATTCTGAGAAATGGCCTGTACTAGACCACAAAAAAGACCCACTTCCGGACTCTGATCAATGGATTGATGTGCCTAATAAAATAGAGCACTTTGAAGAATAACGCGCCTGGAGGGACTCGAACCCCCGACCACCTGGTTCGAAGCCAGATACTCTAATCCAACTGAGCTACAGGCGCCTGAAAAGAATCTACCTTAATTCACCCATTTTGTCTAGTAACATAAACCAGATAGCTAGTGTATAGCAATAGAATGCCTCTATATTGATGTCCTAACAAGCGGACTACTAGGCACTGCTTGACGCAGCTTGAGTGATCTATGAGCTATGGAGTATTAGTAGTAAGCCCTGGAGCCTCCCCCTGGTTTCCTTTTAGTTTCTCAACTTCGCCCTTAAGACTCATCAGTATGTCTTGTTTTCCTTTATTTGATGCCGTAAAGCACACTGCACTGCCTCCTTGATTCTTCACTGCTTCATTGTATTGCTTAGTGCTTAAGCCTGTAACACTCATTAGAATATTTCCTAATATTTGCTGCCTTTCCGTCCCCGTTGCCGTGCAACTCTCCTTAACCTCACGCCATACAGCTTGCAAATTTTTTTCTGTAACAATGTCCATAGCACTCGAGCCGGCTGGTGAGACTTTCTTGGCTATTTCATCTGCTTTACCTGATGAACTCCCTATCACTTGTGAAGGCTGTGGTTGTACAAGATTTTTTAAAACCTCCCTTAACCTAAAGTTTGCTATTACCATATTGCTAAAGCATTTGGAGGCAGCAGCCCCCCGAAGCAAGCCATTGATATCCTGGGCATAATCACTTTCATCCGACCCAGCAAAAAGACTTTTTGCTGCAGCCAAGAAACCGTCAGTACCCCCTTTAGGGTCCGTAACCTTATTAAACCTGGTTTCTAATGTGTTCACCAACTTCGGCGCCTTCTCGCTCCCCGCACCCACCTTTATTTCTAAAGCCCTTTTCACTACATTGTAATATTCACTCATAACATCCATATACGCTCTTTTTAATGCATCAAGGTTAGGTTCACTGTTTTTTGATTTTTCTATCAGCTTCTTCTCTATGTGACTGTATGAATCATTACCAGAACAAACTGCAATGAGCGCAGCAAGACGCTCTGGATTACCTAATGATTTTTCTATCAGTGCAGACTCCAATTTTTCCTGAAGACCTTCATCTCGCTTCTTGCGCCAAGGAAGGTCTGGATTAATACGGTCACGTCCTTCTAAGCAAGTCTTCATAATACCCTTAAGGTCCTCAAGAGACTCAGCTTTATCGTCTAACAGCACATCGAGCATTTCTCTTTGCTTGACAATAAGGTGTTCATTCTGCTGATCCATGAGAGGATACGATATATCGGATTTACGGACAAACTCTAGCATCATACTACACTCTAAGGGGTTTGCACTTTGAAATTTTTTATTTTCCCTGTAATACTTCAGAAATGCAGGCTGAGAAAGCAATGCAGAAGAAAATTTTGAGGCAGGCCTACCCTGATCCGACTTCGACCGCACTGCGCTACATACCTCAACAATATCTATACTGCTACCCTTTTCACTCTGACTCTTGGACCGTATTCCGTTACAAAAATCATCAAACCTTTTAATTACTGTAGACTGAGCACCTCTTTGATCAACTCTAACTTGTGGCGAACTACTCATTTTTTGAAACACTGTATTTTGTGATAACTGCGCTTCTGTTAACTCGAAAACTTCATTCATTAGCCGGTCTAGAGGTGCGAACTCTTTATCGGTATAAACATATTGTACCTCTGGTGTGACTGCTTTAACAAATGTCATAAATAACGTTATACCCTTGTCTGTTTTATTTTTATCTTGTGCCTCTAGTGTATCTGCCATAGCGACCATACTTATTCGCATTCCTAATAGACTAGTTAACCCCTCTTCCTCAGGACGAAACTTTCCAGGCCGAAACCCTTTCCTCAGGACGAAACTTTCCAGGCCGAAACCCTAAATTAAAAGCTTTTTCTGCCTGTTCCTGAGGGTCTTTTGTTTGAAGAGCTAGCCCAATATCAAAAACATTCCCGTAATCATTTTCATCTGGCTTATAGGGAAGTTTTCCTGACAATAACAATCTAGCCAATTTTTTTATGTCTGCATCCTTAAGCTTATGTCTACCGCCATGGTTATTCTTTTTTCCCTTCCAAAGTGCCATTTTTTCGCCTCTTATTATACCAACCATTTCCTTTTTAGAGTGTTTCTTATAAACAGCAGAATTAAATTTATATATGACATCCTCAAAGCAATTGTTTATAGTCAGATAGAGCCAGTAAGGGTAATATATGACTTGGGAAAACCTGCTACAGAAAGAGCAAGAAAAACCCTACTTTAAAGGGATTGGTGAAGCACTTGAGAGAGATAAAAGCAAAAATATCACTATCTACCCCCCGGAACACCTCAGATATTCTGCATTAGAGGCAACACCACTTGAGTCGGTTAAGGTTGTGATATTAGGTCAAGACCCTTACCACGGGCCTAATGAAGCCCATGGGCTGTCTTTCTCTGTAGCACAGGGGGTTAAGATCCCACCGTCTCTCAGAAATATATTCACGGAGCTCAATCATGATTTAGGGGTTCCGATACCCGAACACGGCGATTTAACCCACTGGGCCAAGCAGGGGGTTTTATTGCTCAATGCAGCATTAAGTGTTCAGCACAAGAAGCCTGGCTCCCATAGTCGAATTGGCTGGCAACAACTGACCGACAAAATCATCGCTACCCTGAGCGAGCAGCAAAGATTTGTAGTATTTGTGCTTTGGGGCAAGCACGCCCAAACTAAAGCACCACTGATTGGTCATAAGCATATGATCATTCAAACACCACACCCCTCTCCCTTTTCAGCACATAAGGGATTCATGGGGTCTAAGCCCTTCTCTGCAATTAATCAAGCATTAAAGTCCAAGGGGCTTAGCCCCATAAACTGGTTGATAGAGTAATAGATTTTACACATATCATGCCTTAGGAGGGCTAGCATTGATCCCATACTTAATGTCATTTCTAATCTCAGTTACTGCTGCCTTACAATCTGAAAATACTTCCGAGGCTATACTAGATGCGGTCTTGAAACTCTTTATATTTGATCTTACCTTTAGGATAGACGACAAGACAGACACACTTGTAGCACCTACCAGGTACGGTAATTTCAGCATTAATAGCATGCCTTGGGCTACTTTAGTCAATAATGCATCCATTAATACCATCGCCACACCTGACATAAAGTAAGCTACTGTTAACATAATAGGCAGAGCAATTGCTGCATATAATGCATAAGCACTCACAATGCTAACGGTAAGCATCTGACTCATAGCAGCGCCAAGGACGAGACTCAACTCAACAGCGCCTGTTAACACAGCTGCCTTTAAAACAGTCCCTTTGACTCGTGACACCTTCATAGACCTGAGTCCAAATGAGAAGGTGCTCCACCCTATCGCGATACTGATCATCATAGACCTTGTTAGCCAATCAAAACGCAATGCTAATAACGGTGCAATAGCAGGCGATACTGGCACGAAATAAAAGCCAAGGCTTATGGTTGCTGCTATAATAGTAAATAGGGCTTGTTTCCAAAACTGATTTTTTGGTGCATATTTTTTACGTATTTCATTAGGTGTTAATATCAGTCCCCAAACAATCGTAGTAAGTTTACTCAATACAAACTTCAGCCCCGCATACCCATCTTGAAATATTCCTGTAACTATTTTCTTAATGCCGCGCTTCAAGTAGACAGGGACCGATGGCAACTCTATGTTCTCTCGTTTTGCTATATAGCCCTTATCCAGCATATATTGCATCACAATATCGTAATCTAATGCCCCTGAGTAGAGTAGAGTATTGTAGGCCTCTAACTGCAAATCCTTTACATCACCAGGTGGTAATTGGGCATTACGGCTATCTTTAAGTAAAGAGATTGCTTGATTAACCTCTACCAACATCTTATCTTGACGAGTTGTGTTACCCACGCTCCCGTCAATTCCAGATAAAAAGAAATACCTATTCACATGCCAGAATCGCTCAATCTCAACCAAAGTTTTCTGTATCGTAGCGAGGTTAGCTGGTGTTAAATTATTCGCCTCTTCTCCCGTGATTATGCTCTGATCGCGTAGAAGCCTTAGAATCTTGCCATGCCTTGATTCACCAGATGGAATAGGACCATTAAGCTCTGACACAAATGGACGCCAATCATTGTTAGTCATGTAATATGCTACTGGGTAGGAGGAAAAGTAATTGAACATAGCAAGTGACGCTGGAGGGAGCTGACTAACAACATCCTGGTTTGCAATAACATTATATTTAGTTGTAAAACCTTCCCAATGTTTTAACACATGATCAGTAGCTTTATGGGTGTCAGCCCTATTTCCGCCTGTTACATCCGTCAGATGTGCGACCATACTCATCATTATGGAAATATCTTGCGCAGGCTCTGTAATTCCCAACTCTTCCACAGGACCTGTATTATGACCTCTGCCACTTGAACTACTGCTTAACCTTGATAAATATTGTGTATAAAGTAAATCAAACTGTCGGTTTTTCCAATCAAATACCACTTGCCCAAATTGCGCATCTAAAGTGTTACCCGGTGTTAACCAAGAATGGATCAGTGAGTACCAATGACCCGCTAGACCTGCTGGGCATACTGTAGCTGCTGATGCTATTGCATCAATTATACTTGCACACCCGACCTGATCATTACCATCAATTGCTTTTTTCAGCTCAAGCAATATAAAGCTGACGATTGACTCCGTTTTCTGTGGATCTGCAACACCTAGCATTTCTTCTACTGCACCAAGATTATAGACC
>JBDQHG010000009.1:0-21149 GCA_040264995.1 Gammaproteobacteria bacterium
ACGATTGAATCCAGCGGGTGCTTCAATAACAAACGGCACACCAAACATTAGAAACATGTAATTATAAGCAGCTTCAGACAACATTCCGCTGTAACGGTCAACATCCTCCTCACACAGATGCACATTTTCTTCTGTAAGACTACGTTGGTCATGCATATCAAAAATCATTAGACGAACGCTAGGTGCAAGCATTTCAATGAACCCTCGATCAAATTTTGTGCCATTTCTATGGCTTGACACCCAGTCCATGAACTCAGCAACTGTCAGATTTGAACCATGAATAGCATTAAATTTATCAATAAAGCTAACAGGTTGATTATTTAAAATAGTTTCTTGCTTCTCGGGCGTTGTCGTTGAATCCAACAAGTAAGAAAATAGTGACATTAATCCTGCATGAATACTGCAATTAGAGCGTTCCCCTGATGTAGTAACTCTTCCACTCAGTAAAAGATCCAAGTTATTTGTTAAAATATTTCTTAATTCCTCGTTAGCCTGAGCTAGCCCAACATGCTGGGTGACATCTGGTAGCTGTCTATTATTCATAACTTTTCCTCTTCGTTTTTCTTAATATTAAGGCTTATAGTGACTTATTCGCCAAAGCCCACTGTTTTAATCACACTCATAATTTAGCTCTGTTAACGCTATTAACAGATATAAACAAGAAATAGAAATTAGCAGAAAAACTTTCTTATATATGCTTGTAATATAATATTTATCCAAGAATATTAGTCCTTATTACCCGAGAGCATTAGTTGTTGGTAACGATCGTATATTCCAAGTCATCTAAGGTTTTAATGCTTTAAAATGACTATCGTCACAAAACCCACGTTAGTTAAAATATGCAACTAATAATATTGATTGATATGATACATTGCACCCCACCCTTCTTTCTGCTCTCGCCTTTAGAGGTTTTGGCGAATCTCGATTATAACTTGCTTATGATAAACATGCAGATGATTGACATACCACACACTGAGCTATGCCAAGCCTTTGCAGTTAACCATCAGCTTAAAAACCGTCTAAAATAGCAGTCACCCTACCTAATACAACCACAAATACTGACAAGTCAATTTGTCTCAGCTCGACAATCTCATTCAATGAGCGCCGTACATCCATATAAACTTCAGGGTTTGCCTTAGTCCAATACTCCAGCGCACTCGCTGCAGGACACTTATGTTCCTCAGCATATAACAATACAATCTTGGTCATTTTTTCAATCATATGTCCTAAATCATCATCGACTGATGCACATTGAATAGACTCCCAACGACTGGTTGCGTTCAACCCATGCAAACGCTCTTTGATGCGGTGGAACCGTAGGATATGTGCAATCTGGTAATAAACTTCCTTAACAGTCGGTAATGTAGCATGACATACTGATGCAACTGCATGAATACCAAAAAACTGATAGGAGTACCGAGCCTCTGCAATCTTTTCAACATCTGTTTTTTTCATACCAACAGCTTTTAAGTCTTCAGAAATTTTCATCATACGGTGTGTGTACTTCTTCGGCAAATAACCAGAAACACCCTCTTGGTTATTAAGCTTCATAAACTCCTCACTCACCTTATTAACCTTGGTCAAATTACGGTACCGGATCAACCAACGACAAGATTTATAGATGGATCGTTGAATAGAAGCTAATAAAAACAAGTAAGTATCCTGAGAAATCTTTGTTGAGAATTTATTCAGTATTTTATAGATCTCTGCAATCCCCAAAGATTGACGCACAACCAAGTATGCATAGACAACCTCTTGTATCGTCGTGTTACATTCATCAACTAATCCATTAACAAACAACATACCCGCTTCTCCCAACATGGCATTGGTCAGCTCAGTTGCTGTTAGCTCTTCATGCAGCATATGTTCCTTTATTGCTTTTGCGTACTTCTTGGTCAAAATGTCAGGGAAATAATCCATCAAGAATGATGATGTTAAATCTGTAGACGGGAGCTTAATACCACAAACTCCCTGATATAGGTCTAATTTGCAATAAGACAATAATACTGCAACCTCCGGCCTTGTTAGAAACACCGCTTGTTTTTTTCGATTCTGCAGCTCTCTTTTATTTGGGATTTTTTCAATATCCCGATTTAACCCTGCTGACGCTTCAAGCATATCAATCAAACGAATATACGCATCTGGTTTATGCTTTGCATCAATTACTGTTAGATCAATTTGCACATTTTGTAGAAAGTTGTTCCTCAGAACATATTCACTCACCTTATGTGTCATACGCATTAACAAACTATTACGCTGTTGTAAGGTTAGCTTCTTTTTTGCAATTAATGATTGGAATAAGATCTTATAGTTTACCTCAACATCCGATGTATTCACTCCTGCACTATTATCAATGAAGTCCGTATTTATACGTCCTCCATGCTGTGCGTACTCAATACGTGAAGCCTGGGTTAAACCATTATTTCCGCCCTCACCAATAACCAGGGCTTTTAGTTCAGTTGCATCAATACGACATGGGTCATTATGGAAATCTGAGACATCAAAATGTGACTCTTTAGAAGACTTAACATAAACACCAATACCGCCATTCCATAATAGGTCTACCTGGAGCCGTAATATCGCCCGAATCATCTCATTAGGTTGCATTTTAGCTTTATTAATACCAAACAACTTCTTCATTTGAGGCGTTAAGTCAATATATTTATCAGACCGTAAGAATACACCACCACCCTGAGAGATTAATGAAGCGTTATAATCGCCCCAAGTGCTCGTTGGCAAATGGAACATCCTTAGTCTCTCTTGGTAACTCACCTGAGGGTCTGGATTAGGATCAATAAATATCCTCTTCCATCCAAATGCTGCAACCAGCTTAAACTTATTTGATAACAACAAACCATTACCAAATACATCACCACTCATATCCCCAATACCAATAGCTTTAAACGACTCTTGGTAGACATCACGCTTCATGCTTAGGAAGTGCCACTTTACAGATTCCCACGCACCTTTAGCAGTAATACCCATCTTCTTATGGTCATACCCATATTGCCCACCTGATGCAAACGCATCACCCAACCAATAGCCTTTTTCCATCGCTATTGCATTAGCATATGGTGAGAATGTCGCAGTCCCCTTATCTGCTGCTACCACAAAATAGGGGTCGGGGTCATCGTAAATAACAAGCCTACTATGCCTACATACCTTTCCGTCTTGGAAATTATCAACACACGACAGCATAGATCTAATAAACTGCTCATAGCAGGCATGAACCTCTGCTCCCTGTTCTTCTGCTGGCAAATGTGCCAACTGCTTGCATACAAACCCGCCCTTTGCTCCATCAGGAACAATAAGTGTGTTTTTTAGTCTTTGTGTCTTTGCGAGTTCAAAAACCTCATGCCTCACATCATCAATCCTATCGGAGTTTCTGATTCCACCTCTAGCTGTGCGACTGAAGCGTAGATGCACCCCCATAAACCTAGGTGAATACACAAAGAACTCAAACATAGGAGATGGTTTTGGTATCCCCCTGACCAGGCTAGATTGGATCTTAAAGACCAATGCTTCTTGGTTTTGTAGGTTATAATTTGTTCTAACAATTGCCTCCAAAAGATTCAGCAACGCAAGCACCATTCGTTCATCATCACTCGTATCAACGATATCTGCAAACTTACTTGCCTCACGCATATGGCGTTTAAGCAACATATCACGCTTTAATAATTTAGGCTGAAACTTTACATTAAATATTTTAATTAACATTGCTGCAAACTTAGGATACTCATCGAAGAACTTACTCAAACGAGGAACAGATAGCGGGAATTTAATTTGATGGAGATAATTACATAAAGCACGAATTACATCGACCTCATGGCTATTAATTCCAGCTATTAGCATTAAGCTATTAAATGCATCATCCGTACCACGCGCCTCGAGAATCTCTACCAGCGCTTCTGTCAACCCCATCTGTATGTCTGAAAACGCAACCATCATCTCATGACGAACATAACACCGGTACTCTGATACTAAATACCCTTTCTCACTAATGACCTCTTCAAAGTGTTTTTCACTTTCCACCTCAAAACCAAAGTGCGTTAACATCGGAAATACTGTCGTTAATGATATTGTTTTTCTTGCACTTAACTGAAACAACCGGCATGACACCATTTGACTTTCTTTATCATATGCTAATCTGACATTTACTGGCTTATCCTCGCCTAAAGACTCTAAAGCAATAATATCTTCTACTGCCTCAAGTGCAGAATAGGTGTTTGTGTACTGCTCAGATAATGCATGAGAGTATCGATTTGCAACCCGGTACCCTACCTTCTGCCCCAACCTGTTACATAGTAATGTGTATAGCTTGTCATCCCATGATTCACAAATATTGGCCAATGCCCCCTGAATCTCAGCATTACTTTCCTTAGGATCTGAGCCAGTTTCACAACGTAAAATGAAGTGCAGCCTAGCTAAAACAGATTCTGCAAAAAATGGCGTATAAGACACTTCCTGTGCATTTAGAGCCTGCTGCAAATACTGCTGAATCCGCATTCTAAGCCGGGTACTCAGTATATTTCTTGGTATATAAACCATTGCCGAATAAAACTTTCCACATATATCACGCCTTATATAAGAACGCACTACCTTTCTTTCTTGAATCATCAAAATATCGTATGCTGTTTTTGCCAGCTCATTAATATCTGCCTGAAATATTTCTTCTCTAGGTAGGGATTTCAGGATGTACCGCATACGTCTCAGCGAATAGCGAGAACGTAACCCTTGGGATGTCATCACCTCATCAAACTTTTGACTGATTAATGGGATTTTACTTGGGTCGCTCACATAAGCATCCGCTGTTAATAACCCTGAAAAATAGTGTTCTTCACTCACAGCTCCATTTGTCCCATAAACTCTGAGTACTATTAAATCCTTGTGCGTATTACGATGGACGGTAGACACATCCTCAGTTTGTGTGATCATCAGCAATGGGTGCTGCTCAGCATATGAGTGTGCTGCAAATTTTTGATCATCCGTGCTACAAATTCGATAGCGTACTGCGTCTTTCTGTGTTGCCAGCCCCCAGCGTTCGCCCAGTAATTGATATTTGCCTTTATTAACACGATAACCATGATACCCTAAAAAAGTAAATGACTTAATCACCCACTCCATAAAGGCTATATATGACTGGACACGACTACCTGCTACAATTTCCTCAGGCGTATCACGCCATGAATACATAATATTTCTCAGGGTATCCTGCATACGCCGCCAATCCCGAACAGCCGTACTCACGTCATCTATTGCGATTAAAATATCCTGTTTAAGTGTTTCTATATCGATGTCTGCATGAGACTCTACATCAAGCCATGCATAAGTTTCTCCACCATCATCCTCTTCCTCAATAGAGAGCTTAGACTTACCAGAAACAAGCTGATAATTTGCCATTAGATTGTTCTGTAAAATCTCACAACCAGCCCGCACCAACGCGCTTCTAATTGACTCTATTATAAAGGGCTTGTCTGGGAAGCATAGAAAGATTCTAGTGATGCTTTGTAGGTACTGCCTCTGGATCTGAACGTTTGCAATATCTATCGAAACACTACCTGGTTTGTGCTTTACGACCTGTAAAAAATGTCTCTGAGCAACCTGAGAAAAGTAGCTCATGCTATCTACCCCAAACTCCTCCTCCACAAAGTGTTTGAAATACGCTTCTAAAAATTGCTTATAAGCAACTTGATTTGGCAACTTTGCACTTTTAAAGTCCTTTAAGCAAAACGTGAGTAATTGTTTCTTGAATAGCACTGGCATTCCCTGCATACACCAACATTATCATATCATGCAGACACAGCAAGTAAAAGCTCTCTTTAAGTAGAATTCGTTTTTGTTGTAATACAATACCTTTCCGTATATAATATGAATAATTTACAATAGGATACTCTATATATGAGATTATTACTTGCTGAAGATGACCAAGATCTAGGCTTTGCCATTAAAAAAGGTCTGAAAACTTACCGATACACAGTGGACTGGCTTAAGACTGGAAATGAGACACTATATGCACTTACAGAGTCTAAAGAATCCTTTGATCTTGCGATTTTAGACTTAGGCCTTCCTGGGGTTGATGGGATAGATATTATTAAAAAGGTTCGTGAAAAAGGCATTAACATCCCTATTCTCGCACTCACTGCACGAGACACTAACCAAGATGTCATCACCGGCCTGGATGCAGGCGCTGATGACTACCTCACCAAACCATTTGACTTAGATGTGCTTAACTCAAGAATTGGTGCGCTATTACGCCGCAGAAGCTCAAATATTCAAGATCATACCATTTCAATCGGAGAGGTCTCACTTAACGCAAAATCTCATAGTATTTGTATTAGCGGTAACGCAATTGCGTTCTCCCGTCAAGAGTTTAAAATCCTTCATAGGCTGATGGAGAAGCAGGGCCAGGTTGTCAACCGCGGACATATCACCCAACTGTTGTACGGCTGGGGAGATGATGTTGACAGCAATACCATTGAAGTGCATATGCACAGTATCCGCAAAAAACTTTCTGGTGCGCTCATCATTAAAACAATCAGGGGCGTTGGGTACATTATTGAGGCCTAAGCAATGAGTAAGTCAATTCAACGATTCCTAACTATTAACGCTCTTAGTGTTGTTGGACTCGCTATTTTGCTTGCTATTATTGCTGTATTCTTTTTACGCCAAGAAAGCATACAGGTTCACCTTGATGCTGAACTATCGCTTGAAGCAAGCAGCATTGAATCATTTATTGTTAAACGCCTCAGCAACAGACAAATTGCTAGCATCCAGGAAAAGCTTAACTACATTCCTTCACGCACTCATAACGTTATAAGCCCAAGCCCTAATCAAGACATACAAATCACCAAGCTCATTAATTCAGTCCAATTTCAAATATGGGATCTAAAAACAAATCAACTCATTTTACAATCACCAAAAGCACCATCACTACCACTTAATAGCTCGTTAGGCTACACGAATGCTCACCATGCCACCCACCTTTGGAAGACGTACGGAATCGAAATATCAAGCCTTAACTACAAAATTGTAACTATGCAACGTTACGACCAAAGAATTGGTTACGAAAAGCAGTTCGTAGCTGACATTCTTGTTATTTTATTTGTGACGCTCTTATTCCTTGTCTTCGCAATCCGGACCATTATTACCCGAAGCCTTACCACACTAGAATCAACCACAGCACAGCTGAAAATGCATGAGCCCTCCAACCTGACTCCTATGTGCTATGCTGATACACCACTAGAAGTTCAGCCATTAATTATTGAGATAAACCGATTAATGTCTCAGCTTAAGTCTGCATTGGAGCGAGAGCAGCAGTTTGCTGCAGACGCTGCTCATACACTAAAAACACCACTAGCTGCGATGAAAGCTCAAATTCAGATCATCGACCGCCTGCCTAATGATGCAAAAGAGCCTGCCTTCAAGGAAGTTCTGAACAGCATTGATCGCTACGACCACATTATAAAACAGTTGCTAACCCTAAGTAGAACAGTATCACAAACCTACACAGAGTCCGCACAGAGTATTGACATTTCTTCACTAGCTCAGAACGCTATTGCTCCGTTAGTTCCTCTAGCGCTTGAGCGTGACATCAATATTGAGTTACACGCCAACAACCCTCCCCTTATACAATCCAATACAACCTTGCTCACCACAGCATTAACCAACCTGCTTGAAAACGCAATTAAGTACACCAAAAATCATGATACAATCTTTGTGATTATTACCGAAAGACCTAATGAGCTCATTATTTCTATTGTAGATCACGGCACTGGCATCAGCGATTCTGATAAGGAACTTGCCAAGAAGCGATTCTCTAGGATTTATACTGAAAACACACCCGGATCCGGACTTGGGCTAAGCATTGTTGAAGAAGTATGTAGACACTTAAATGCTACTTTTATACTTTCTGACTCCGAACCACAGGGGTTAACTGCCAGCGTCCACATTAATCTAACAAATGAGACATTATGAGTATTATACAATCACTCAATAGTTTTTTATCACTATTCATCAAGCATAGCCCTGAAGCCTTTGTTTTTATTGGATTCATTTGGGTTGTTCATATTGTTAACTCAGTACTTAAAGGTATGCTCAATATTTTTGGCATTATCCCCAGACAACCTTTTAGTCTAATATTCGGACCTATTGCCTCACCGTACCTCCATGGAGACAGTAGTCATATTTCCTATAACTCTTTGCCACTATTTGTTATGACTACAACGCTATTTGCACACGGCGTCTCGAAAGCACTTGCTATTATTTTAGCCATCTCCTATTTAGAAGGTATTATGGTTTGGTGCTTTGCACGTACCGGCAACCACATTGGTGCTAGTGGTTTAATCATGGGGCTATTTTCCTACTTCTTATACACTGGGTACCAGGCACCAAGTCCTGAAAGCATTATTATTGCACTGGTACTACTTTATTACTTTGGAACACTACTACTATCTATTTTCCCTGAAGACACGCTAACCTCATATGAAGGTCACCTGGCCGGATTTATATCTGGATTTATAGTAGCCTACTTTAAATACCCCGCATCACTACTGCTCATCACGCAACCTCTTGCAAAAGCACTATCACATACAGCCTACCTAATTTTTGGCTAATGCGATAATGAGCGCTAATACAGTCGGAGTTTTCACCAGGTGACATTTTCTAATCTTTATGCTAAGATTATGCTAGACAAGAATGGAAAGGATATATGAGCAAGCCAGTGCCAGTGGAAACCGAAGTTAGCAATCAACAAGCAAAGCTGCTAATTCCAGCCTTAGATGGTGAGCCTCGTGCTTATCAGCTTCCTCTTATTATCGACATACATGGAAACCCTTATATTCACGCGAATAATCTCTATAAGGAAACTGGCATCTCAATCTTAGATGAAGGTCTGCGTTCAACCGCAGTCGCAGAGTCTCAATTAACCAGCATCATCCCATCTATACAGACCAGCAAAGGCATTCAAGGTGCTCTCCAGTATCGTGGCTACAGTGTTAAGCAACTTGCAACTTCATGCAGTTTTTTAGAAACCTCTTACCTATTGATCTATGGCGATCTTCCTGACGAAGCAGAATTTAAAGAATTCTCAGAATCCATCAAAACACATCGAATTCTTGATAAACAAACAGAAGATATGATTGAGGGGTTTGATAAACAAACCAATCCAATGATCATTCTAATAGGAACAATGAGCTCACTGGCTTCGCGCTATGAAGATAACTATGACATGCATCAAGCAGAAGATAGAAAAGAGCTCGCTATCCGCTTGATTGCAAAAATGCCCAGCATTGCTGCGAATATATATAAACACATTATCGGCCAGCGTCCCATTGGATCAGAGGACAACCTGGGGCATACTGCTAACTTCTTGCATATGTTGCTCTCTACACAAACAACACAAATTAGCGTTGAGTCTGATCACATCAAAGTTCTTGATATGATTTTAACACTCCATGCAGATCACCAAATGGCTGTTTCGACTTACGTTGCACGTTGTGTTTCTTCCGCAGGAACACCGTCCATTAGCAGTATTACAGCAGCTATTGCAGCACTTTCTGGTCCGCTGCATGGCGGCGCTAATGCACAGGTCATCTCAATGCTTGAAGATATCGAAGAAAATGATCAAGATATCCCGAAAATCATTGCGCGTGCAAAAGATTCTCAAGATCCATTCAAACTCTATGGCTTTGGCCACCGTGTGTATAACGGCATGGACCCAAGAGCATCTGTACTCAGAGAGCTTACCCTTAATATCCTTAAAAAAGAATCTGAGAACAGTCCGCTGCTTGAGACCGCTATTCAACTTGAAGAAGCTGCCTTGAATGATCCTTACTTTACTGAAAGAAACCTCTACCCTAATGTCGACTTCTACTCTGGGATTGCAATGAAAGCTATTGGTATCCCAGTTGAACTATTTACTGTGATATTTGCAATGTCGCGTGTCTCTGGATGGTTGGCACATATCGAAGAACATTGGAGCAACCAGGACGGACTCTACCGCCCTAAACAATTCTATACTGGATTAAAAGAGCGACCACTGAACTGGCCATAAGCTATTATTTAACACTGCAAAGACACGGAGCGTTATGGCAGGATTTAGAGGACATATTACTTTTGGAATTGCAACTGCCGTTATTTTCTCCGGTACAGCATTTATTATTGCTAAAGTCCCAGCTCCCATCGCTCAGGCATCATTTGTGCTAACAGCCTTTGCATCAATGCTGCCTGATATTGATAGCAACTCAGGCATCCCTGTACAAATTGTATTTAGCATATTGTCTATATTGACTACGCTACTAACATTTGATGTTCTACGTCATGGGCACCATATCTCTTTAGTGAGTGCAGCACTCACCATTTCTTCTGGACTTATTGTCTATACGGTTATCCAAACTGTATTTAAACAAGCGACACATCATAGAGGCGCCTTTCACACTATTCCTATGGCACTGATCTTTGGGCTGCTTACCGCACAAATCCTTAAGTTCTACCAACTAAAGCCCTCTAATGTTTATATACTGAGTAGCGCTGTAATTGCAGGCTATCTCTGTCACCTCTTGTTAGACGAGCTCAACTCCCTGAAAGGCAACGGCATATCTCCCCTCAAACCTAAAAAGTCATTTGGAACCGCCTTAAAGCTCACTGCCAGCTCTTCTATGGCCACTGCCTGCATGTATATTACACTCTGTTACTTGCTATCAATTAACTATGCACTGCTGCCCAAAGTGATCCAACATTTAGTCTATTAGACACCCTGTTCAAAACTTGCATTCACCTAGGGGATATGCTCCAATACCTACATGATTATTGTCCCTAACAATCACGCAAAAAAAACCTATAAGCCAACAGCCAATACGCTGCAAATATCTACTCTATCTAACTATTTAGCCCAGCAACTTTCCTTCACTTCATTTGAGACTGCTTCCAAAGCCATTATTAACCATATGCTTGAGCAATGGATTGAGCCTCAGCACCTTGCTAGCGTTAAGCAACACATCCGCTATATTTACCAACATGATCTATGTACTCAACAACTCTTAAAGGAAGACTACCCCAACACCCAATGGATTGTGAATATACTGCTTAAACTAGAGAAAGAACTATTACAACACCAACTCATCCACCCAGATGCTACTGCCAAAACATTAATGGCACATAGCACCCCACCTCAAAACCCACCCCAGCTCTTTGGCTGTTCTGAGATAAAACCCAGTATCACTCGACTGTTTAGAAACTGGAAGGCTACCACTTTGCCTGCAGATTCGGCATCTGGCCGAAAACAAACACTCCTTGCCAAATACGAACAAGTAACAGACGAGGTTGTAGCAGCACTTAAATGGCATACCCAAACACCAAATAGTGCGATTGTTGTTCTTAATCCACGCTACCGTCAGGCAATCAATTTTCATATGTTGAACTATTGCAGCATCATTTCTAACATCGCAAATGATGACCCGTTAATCAGGACGATCATCCACATTACAAAACCCAACCCATCACTCCCCCGTGAGGTTATTTCCTACTTAATGCAAGCTAAAAGCTATCCTGAGGGAATGTCTCCACTGCAACTCATTAACAAGGAGTACTACCAGAGCGCTCCTATACCGTTAACATTTTCTTATTTGCACACGCCGCTCATGATATCGAGCACCTCTATACCAGTAGATCAGTTTATCACGATCATCCTGGAAATAACTCAGTTTTGGCGTCTTGGCAAAACAGGTATCATTCAGAAAAAACTAGAAGCAGCGCTGTGTAATCTCAATACATTATCGTTACTTAACCTTGCTCAGCCATACCAAAAGTGGCACATTGCACTCTCTAATCTTCTTGCAGACAGCCAAGACCCGCCCTCCCATTTAACCATACTGTCACCCGAAGAAGCTTGCGGCTCCCAGTTTGATGGATTATGGTTCATAGGTGCTGAACACAGTTCATGGAAACAACGACCCAAGCTTTATGCGCTTCCTCCTGCCTATATCTCAACAAAAGACTGGCTGTTTTTAGCAGAAGCATCACCTATAACCATTCTTTCACTTCAAACTACAAGTGAAACCGGTGAACTTCAACATATACCAGCCACCCTAAACCCTGAACCTTACCCAAGGTGTACACTTCAGCCATCAAAAAACAATATTAGTCCTATCCAAACCATCGAAGACTGGACACTTACACATGACAGCCCATTACAAGGTGGGGTTAGTCTGATTCAAGACTATCAAGCATGCCCCTTTAAAGCATTTGCGAAACACAGACTCAAACTTCGAAAAAAATCACCGATAACCCATGACATTGCCCCAAACCACTATGGCACCATCACGCATGATGTCCTAGAGCAAATTTACCAAGAAATCCAACACCAAGATGAGCTACACCAAATAGAGTCCAGCCATATTCAAACGCAGTTAGACCTTATTTGGTCACGCCATAAAGCGTCTAAGAACCTACACCCGAATTTAGTTACGATTCTAAAAAGCAGAATGCTAGAAACCATCCAAGAGTGGATTCAAACTGATCAATCACGGCCCCCTTTTACTGTACATGCACTCGAAACTAAAGCGCTTCTCCCTCTTGGAGAACATACGATCACTGTTCGAATTGACCGGATTGACCATGTAAACCAGCAGCCTGTTTTAATAGACTATAAGACGGGAAGAGCCAATATTGTTGATACCTTTCTACCAAGCTTTGAGCACCCACAAATGGCACTATACTCTCTAACTCAGGAGCAGCCTTCTTCAATTGCATATGCAAAGCTTTTACCTAAAGCAGCGTTATGGCAGCCTGTTGACCTAAGTTGTGATAAGACCCTCAACAAACATCTTAGTGCTAGAGGACATGAGCTTATGTCCCTTCAATCACTAAAAGACCTCTGGACTCAAAAAGCCTACTCGAGCCTATCACAGTATACACAAGGCATGTTTCAAGCAGCTCCTGCATCACCCAAAACTTGTGACCAGTGTGACTTTATGAGCCTATGTCGTATCTATGATCAAGGAGAACACTAACATCATGACTAATACTAAATTTAAGCCCCCTGTTGATATTGAAGCACGCAATCATGCGATGGATCCTAAACAGTCATTAATTGTTTCAGCCCCTGCAGGCTCGGGGAAAACCTACCTCCTTACCCGACGTATCCTAAACCTCCTGATGCATGTAGAAGACCCAACCCATGTTGTAGCTATTACCTTCACCAAAAAAGCCGCTTCAGAGATGCAAGAGCGGCTAATTCAGTGCTTAGAGCAAGCAGATGAAACCATTGCACAACGTGTCCTCAAACGCAGCCAAGAAAAGGGCTGGGATATTTTAAACCAAGAATTATCCATTATGACCATTGATGCATACTGTGCATGGCTCTTATCACATACTGACCAACCATTATTATTCCCAGTGAGTCAATCTCCAAAAGACCTATATCAGGCCACTATTTTTTCCTTTTACCAAAAAGAGCACTGGACGCCACCCCAGCACAACCTTCTAAACGCCTTTCATGGCCAATACTACCAGCTTGAAGCATTGCTGATTGGCTTGCTTACGACAAGAGATCAGTGGTCAACCTATCTTCAGTCACAAGACTTAGCAGAGCATTGCAAGCAAGGTATTTTAACAATCAATACACTCCACCTTGAATCCCTATCACAATCACTATCACCTCATCAAGTAACCATAGATTCATTATTTAGCCTGCACTACGATATTGCTACCCAGCTTAATGAGCCGGTAATATTTAACCAAAGTGATGATTTGAAAACCACTTCAGTACACCTTGCCAATATGCTTCTAACTCAGAACGGTTCCCCAAGGAAATCTCTTAATAAGCGCCAAGGGATTTACCCAAAGTCACGTATTAACCAGATAGTTGCAGACCTGCAAGCAGCCTTTATTGAAAATCATCGACATCTCATAGAGCAACTATCAGCAACACAACAGTTAGAGCTTCATAGCACCAGGGAACTACCCTGTCCTCAAGCATTAGATGAAGTCCAGTTCCTTGAAGACTTGTCTCATGTCCTTACAGAGCTGCTAACTCAACTTGATCAGGATTTTCTCTCGCAACAAACTTATGACTTCACAGAAATTGCACTCAAAGCAATATATGGTTTGCAGCACAATAAAACATTACAATCCTTCTCTCGCTCACACATCCACCATATACTAATCGATGAATTCCAGGACACATCTGCAACTCAGTATCAACTTCTATCTGCCTTAATTGACATCTGGCCCAAAAATGAGCATAGAACCCTATTTGCAGTAGGTGACCCCATGCAGTCCATCTATCGGTTTCGTCAAGCAGATGTACGATTATTCCTTAAGCTACAAACACAAACAATATCGCACATAAAACCCAAACCTGTATTTTTGCAATGTAACTTCCGGAGCTCTACTAGAGTCATTGAACAGATCAATCATCTATTTGAGTTTATTCTGCCAGAGAAAAACATCCCCTATCATGCTGCCATCACTTACAGTGAAGCAACACCAACACAACCAGAGGCACCACATCATGGAATTTTTGTTCACCAAGAAGAGGCTAACCACCCTGGTGCACAAGCTATACGCTGTGTACAGCTAGTCGGGAAATTACAAACCAAGCACCCTGGGGAAAGCATTGCTATTCTTGTACAAGCAAGATCCCACTTAAAGCAAATCCTCCCTGCACTTGAATCTCACCAAATTGCTTTTAATGCGATTGATATCTACCCCACAGTAAACTTAGCAGCCATTCAGGATTTAACTGCCCTTCTCAGCGCTATTCTAGATCCCTACGACCATTTAAGCTGGCATACCCTCCTTAGGTCACCACTATGCGGGCTTAGCTTAGACAGCCTTGCTATAATCCCTATAGGGATGGATATGGTTCGTGGATTAGAAGTATTATCTGAGTCCCTTAGTCTATCAAATGACCAACCTTTTTTCACAAAGTTCTATGCTACCCTACGAGATGCTAACAAACACTCTGCCCACCCAGTCCACCGAGTTTGGTATATCTGGACCGAACTAAATGGATCCGAACTTTATCCTCAAGACCAGTCACTGGCAATAGAAAATTGGTTTAGTGAAGTCACTAAACGCCACCAGGAAAATCTTGCGCTACACCGTGATGCTGTCTTAAGTCATTTCTCTAGCGGCTTCACAAGTAAAACCTCACCGAATGCCAGAGTAGAACTACTCACTACTCATAAGTCAAAAGGATTAGAGTATGACCATGTGATCATTCCTCATTTAGAAAAAAAGAAGCCTCCCCAATCAACACCATTGTTCTACTGTGAACCTGGTGACTATCCCATTATTCAACCCTCGTTCACACAAAACCAACAAAACATTGATTACTTCAAGCTGCTCAATAAAACCCGTAATAGTTATGAAAGCATGCGGTTGTTTTACGTTGCATGCACCCGTGCAAAATCCACCCTACACCTAATGGGCTATATGGCTGATAAGCCAAACCCAGGCAGCTGGTTTGAAGCAGTTTGGAACTACTTACAGCACCCCACTAGTATTCAGATAATTACAGAAAACACACCCTTTGAGCAGATGACCACACTCTGCAAACCAGTTTTGCGCCGGAGCCTGCTAAAAACCTCAGTACCAGCCCCATCACCTACGCTCCCTTCTCAGTCTGAAGAAGCCAAACAAGGGACTGCGTTGCACTACTATATGCAACATATTATGCATACTAACATTAAGCACAAATGGCAATACTATTTACTACAGCTTGGGTTCCTACCGAAAAAACGCTCTCACCTCCATCAAATGACAGACTATATTCAACAACATCTGACACCTGAGTCAAACCTATCATGGGTGTTGCAAGATTATCACTGGTCTCATAATGAATGGGAGATCATACATCAAGGAGAAACCCATATTATAGACCGTGTATTTTGTGATGAAGGCAACTATGTCATTATTGACTACAAGTTCCCTCAAAACGAACAGTCCTTATCTGATCAGCAGCTGTCTAAGCGCTATAGCCAGCAATTACAAACCTACCATATAGCGCTTAAACACTACCTTGAAACCCAAGGCATCCTAGCGCCGATTAAATGCTATCTCTTACTTCCACAAACCGATCGGTTAATACCTGTAGCCATCACTGTTACAACAACAGAAGTTGAGCCAATATCAAGTTAGCTCAGCTATGCTATAATGACCCTGATTAAATATAGGCAGGGTTTAAATTCAGTAAAGGCTCAAGGTCATCTAGCGCGCTCTGCATCAAAGACTCTTGCTCAAAGGTTAATGGCATGAGTGGCATACGTGTATAGGGAGAGATCATCCCACGCTTTGCCATAACCCATTTAATGGCTGCTGGATTAGGTAACTGACTCATAGTATTTAAGAATACTGACCATTGAGCACCTAGTGCCTCTGCTTTTTGAAAGTGCTCCAGTGCTGCTAGGTCACAAGCCACAGTCATAATTTCTGGTATGATATTACCTATAACAGAAATGACCCCTGCTCCTCCGCCAAAGATACAAGAAAGAATTTCATTATCATCCCCTGAAAATACCTCAAACTCATGAGAGGATTCTTGGTATAGCCTCATCCGTTCATTTGTAATATCACAGTCTTTTATACCCACAATATTCTGATGATGTGAGAGTATACAAGCGGTCTCAACGTCAATATGATTAGCCGTTCTAGATGGTACATTATATAACAAGATATCTAGTTCACTTGCATCAGCAACCTCAGTAAAATAACGAATAATGCCTTCCTGTGATGGCTTGACATAAATAGGTGAAGCTAACATCACGCCATCTGCCCCTAAATCCGCTGCTTGGCTAATCGCACAATTAACCCTTTCAATACTCAGATCACTGACTCCAACCCAGATAGGCAAGGTACAGCCAGTATCCTCAATCACGAACCGGATGACTTCTGCTCTTTCATCCATCGACAACAAGGTTCCCTCCCCAGAGGACCCCAGTAGTACTAGCGCACTGGTTGATGCTTCAATATGCCATAAAACCAAGCGCTTCAGCGCTGGATAATCAACATGACCACCGTGTGTCATTGGTGTGACTAATGGTACAATACTTCCCTTAAGCTCCAGCATTCCTTGCCTCCAAATTACCCTTATTTAAATCATATACTGTATCTGAAAATTGTAACAATGATTGATCATGTGTTGCAACCACTACCGCAAAACTAATGGTTTGTTGCAGAGCATGAATATATTGAAAAATCTCTAATGTCAGATCATCATCTAATGATGCAGACGGCTCATCCATGAGAAGTAAAGTAGGCTGATGCGCTACCGCTCTTGCTAAAGATACTCGTGCTTGCTCCCCCATCGAAAGCTGTTTTGGGTTTTGTGAATGTAGTTGTGTTGCAATCTCTAACTTAGTCAGGATTTGTTGAGCCCTTTCAACCGCATTAGGCTGATCCTGTAACTGCATGTGAAGTGCAACATTCTCAATGACGTTCAGTCCTACGATAAAGTGATGCTGCTGGAACATAAAGCCGAGCTTTTGGGCGCGAAACTGGTTAAGAGACTCCTCAGACATTTTTGTGATCGACTGGTCTAAAAACCTGACATCACCTGAATCTGGCGCCAAAAGACCGCCCAAAATTTGAATTAATGTGGTTTTGCCAGAACCACTTCGACCCATTAGTAAAACACGCTCTCGCGCTGAAACTTCTAAATTCATATCTGTTAGCAATGAATGCTGATCCTCGCCATATGAGTAAGCCTTAGATATACCTGCTGCTGATAACAATACCTTAGCCATATCTCAGCACCTCTGCAGGTTGTATTTTAGCAGCCTGTCTTGCGGGATAGCTGCAAGCAATCAACCCAACGGTCATAGTCATCAACCCAACCCACAGTATCAGCATAACATCAAGGTCAGTCGGTAGAGTAGAAGTACCGTAGACACGCTCATCAATAAGAGGGCTTCCAACCAACAACTCAATCAACCCTGCTATATCTTGTGCAAAGTAGCACAACATGACTGCTAGTAAGACACCACACATAACACCAATACCACAAATAATAGCGCCCTGTACTAAAAATATCTTAAGGATATCACTTCTCGAAGCACCCATCGTTTTCAAAAGTGCTATGTCCTCTCTACGCTCAGAGCTTAGCATCACCAGTCCTGATACTAGGCCGAACATCGCAACGAGTGTGATCATCGATAGAATAAAGACCATTAACGTTTGCTGTATTCTGAGTGCAGAAAAGAATGGCTGGAACTTATCGCGCCAATCAAATGATTGATACATCCCACCATAGACATTTTTTAAATAAGATTTAACCCCAACAGAAGCATACAGATCGTGCAATGCCACAGTCAACCCTGATAATTGTGATGATCCAGTCATTCCCTGATAGGTCTTCTGACTAACAACTGCAGTCATAACGCCTCTGGCCTTTATATCAAAACTAGACAAGTCTGAGACATACTGTAAGTTCGTATGCTGCACTGAAGCATTTTTATTAGGCGTAATAATCGAGATAATATCGCCAGACTCATATTCCAATTGGTGATGTCCAGATAAATAAATGGATCCATCGATTACCCCTTCAATACTTTTGTTGCTCTCCTCAAAGGCAATAAGCATAACTGGAACAAAATCTCCAATCGTTTTAATTAACCCATAGGTTTGCTGATATCCTGTGACACTTTTTACACCCTCTATATGATTTATTTCATCATACAAAGCTTTCGGGTAATGTTCGAACATTGAATAAACATGAAGGTGGTCAAAGTCACTGACTAGTGAGTGTCTAATTTCGTTTTCAAAGCCTCGCATAACTGCAATCACAGTGAGCAACGTTGCTACACCGAGAGTAATACCTATAACGGCTAATCGCGTGATTAACGATATGAAGCGGTTTGGGGAGGCTAATGCAGAAAGCTTAACCCCCAGTCGAATGATCATAATGATCTCACTCTTATAAAACCACTGCCCAGGGCCGGACTCGAACCGGCACGAAGTAAACTTCGAGGGATTTTAAGTCCCTTGCGTCTACCAATTCCGCCACCCGGGCATTTTTTTAGGCTGAGACCGGAATCGAACCGGTGTCCGCGGCTTTGCAGGCCGATGCATAACCACTCTGCCACCCAGCCATAAACTGAGCGGGAAACGAGATTCGAACTCGCGACCCCAACCTTGGCAAGGTTGTGCTCTACCACTGAGCTATTCCCGCAATACACCTATTATTGCTGCTTTGAGCCAAAAGTCAAGGCCGGCCATGCAGTTTTTAAATAATTTAATGCTGAGTACAATGAAAACAGTATAGAAACAACTAACAAAGAAACACCAGCATCCCATATTGGTGAAGCACTTTTTGATGCATATATTAACAATATGAGCGCAGTCATCTGAAGCCCTGTTTTCATTTTTGCAATTCTTGAGACCTCAATTCTACAATCAGCAGACATCACAGCCATCCACTCCCTCAATGATGAAATGAACAGCTCACGAGCTATCACTACAATACCCGAAATTGTTAGAATCACATCAGGCTTTGTCGACATTAGCAAACCTAATGCAGTGACTACTAATAACTTATCCGCCACTGGGTCCAAAAAAGCGCCTAAAGGGGTTACTTGATTAGTGGCCCGTGCTGTATAACCATCCAACCAATCTGTCACTGAAGCAAAAATAAAGAGCAGCACAGCAGGTATAGCAGAAACACAAAAGTAGTGTGCTGCTACCAAGGCAGGTACAGCAATGATCCTTAATATTGTCAGCTTATTTGGAATGTTCATTATGAGCCTTTATTTCATATGCAGTGTGTCATAAATGCGTTTTGCCAATGACTTCCCTATGCCGGGAACACGTTCAATATCCGATATTTTAGCACACTGCAGCTGATCTAAACCACCAAAATATTCAAGAATTTTCTTTCTTTTATCACGACCCACACCCCACACTTCATCCAAAACTGATCTTAGTGAGAGTTTACGAAACGCCCTTCGATGAGTCGTAATTGCTAGATGGTGCGCCTCATCTCGAATATGCAAAACATACTTAATAAGATCATTAGGCCAGCGGAATAAACTCACTTTGCCAGCATATCGATAAAACTTCTCTTTACCCCACTCTCTACCTGGTCCTTTGGAAACGGATGTAACGCTAGCGCCTGTTTCCTCTACTACTTTAATAGCAGCGTTGATTTGTGCTTTCCCACCATCAATGATTAATAGTGTTGATTCATCAATGTCGCCAGATTTAACCTTACGCTTCAATCCCTCGCTAATTGCATAACAATCATCACCGTTTGCCTCTACCTTTGAAGTACGATACTTTGACTTATTCATTCCCTGGGCATTGCAGACGACAAACGCACAGTATGTGCTACTTCCTTGGTGGTGACTGACATCTACACAAATAATCCTAGTAATTGATTTCTCCAAATAATGCTCTAATTCTTGCCAAAATTGTGGCCACTGGTACAGCTCGTCAGACTGTGCCTTCATATATGCTGCGATATTGTCATGAGCAATCTGCTTTAAGTCAGTATAAGCTGGCTGATTGATATCATAAACCCGTACCTCTTTCTCAAATGCTTGCTGCAGAACTTCAGGTGAATTGGCTGGAAGAACTATCTTATTAGGTAAGTCAAACAATTGGTAATAATGAAAAACATACTGGCATAACCAGTCTGACTCTACATGCTTTCCATCCAGCTCTACTACTTCGCAGCTTGCATCAATAACGTGCCCATCAAGAACATCCATCATTAAGACAATAACCTGCCCTCCTATCACCGACTGATCAAACACATGCTGACGCCCTGTCTTTACCTCAGAAACACCCGCTGTTAAATGACGTAATAAATCTCTGCAGGCAGCTGCCTGCTCAAATGATTCGGCCTCTGCAAACCCATACATCTTCTCGGTGATTCGCTGAGTAACATTGCCCACCTCTCCCTTGAGCATCAACCGAGCACTAGATACATCTTTTGCGTAATTTTTCTCAGTTATTAAACCTACACAGGGCGCTGTACATCTTGAAATTTCGTGCTGGATACAAGGACGGGTGCGATTGCGATAAAAATGATCTGAACAGTTTCTAATCTGGAATACTCTCTGCACCTGATCTAGAACATCCCGTGCTTGCTTCTGGTTGGTATAAGGACCATACAATCCAGCATCCTCTCTCCCTCGAGACCGTTTCATAAC
>JBDQHG010000010.1:0-20990 GCA_040264995.1 Gammaproteobacteria bacterium
AAAAAAATAACTAATACAATAAGATAATAATAAAAGGAAAAATCTAGTGAATCCAAATAAACAGAATAAAAAAACGCTTAAAGAACGCAGAAAGTCTTTAAAAAATAAATTTAAAATAATAGATATGCAGCTTGCAGGGAAGTCTAATCGTTCTTCAGGAGTACACGAAATAAAAAGAAAAAATGAGCAACGATTTGTTTCATCGACAGTGCTAAGTGGTTTGCGAAATAGTGATATCTTAGCGATGGTCAGCCCGAGAAAACCACTAAGAGTCGTAACAGGCAATGATGCTAGCAAGGTGAACAGGGGAGAAGCTAAACCGTTGCATTTTTGTCAAGATGGTGTGTCAGCAATAACTCGTGATGGTTTAACACTTGAGGAACTAGCACTAGATATTAGGAATCATGGTTGGCTAGTAGATCGGGAGGGTAAATTAACAGATCCCATTCATGTAGTTGAAATGAATGATGGTAGTTTTGTGACTGTAGATCACAGGCGTCCTGTTGCTGTGTTATCAGACTACTGTAGGGAAAACAGACTTTTTACCGTTATTCACCAGGAAGATACTGCACTTCCAGCTACAGAGCATTGTCGTTTTACTGGTGCTAAAACATGGGGAGAGGCAGTAGTGTACCGTTTAAGTCAAAACAGAGAGAAAAAAACGCCTTCTCCAGTATTAAGGATACGGACTAATGCCCCGGAAATCCTACGCTACTGGAGCGAAGTGCCTAACTTTAAATAGAAATGAGCATGGCTACAGGCTTGACTGAGCTTGTTCAAGGTTAAGGAACTGCAGCATTTCACTGGCTAAAAAGTCTTGTGCCTTTTTAGCCAAAGGATCTAGGCGATACTCGTTAATCATCTTGGTTTGTTCGATGAGCCATAGCGCCCAAGCTTGTTGTGAGGTATGGTTTTTTACAAGCACCCCCAGCGCTCCAGGAAAAGGCTGGTATTGCATACTGGGTAGATTCTTTTGAAGTTTTAAACAAAATGTCGTGTCTTGCTGACTCATGTCCTGCATCCATTTTTGCATACCTAGGATATATCGTTGTCTTCTTGAATACAAGCGTATAGCTGTTTAATAGCGGGAATCATTCCGGTTGGTATGGCGGCTGTAATATCTGAAATGTCCTGCCAGTGGGTGATTTTATCACAACTCTTCACTGTTGCAACAAAGGGGTATATCGTTAGATTGAGGTGTGTCAGCTTGTGTTGATATTTTGCTAAAGCCTTTGCCTGCGGGAAATCCTGTAATAGTAGATTGTGGTTGTCATAGATCAGTGGGGTATAGAGTCCAGCCCAGATGCTTTGAGAGCGACGTACTAAGCCTAGTTGAGTATCTTTAAGGCACATGATAACAAACAAATCTTTTGGCTTAGCTTTTACTTTTGGAGATTTAGCAGGTATATCATGGGTCATCTGGTGCTCATGGGCATAACACGATTCATGGAGGGGGCATAATGAGCACACAGGTTTAGAGCGTTTACAGATATTGGCACCTAAGTCCATGATGCCTTGTGTATAGGCTTGAGGGTCATCAGACGATAGATGTTCTTCTGCATGAGCCCATAAACGCTCTATGGTATATTTGTCTTTTGGGTTGCTTTTGACACCATGATAGCGACATAGTACCCGTTTAACATTCCCATCCAAAATCGCATCAGGCACTTGATAGGCAAGTGACATAATGGCTGCAGCCGTTGATCGCCCAATCCCAGGCAGTGTCATAAGATCTTCGCGCGTATTGGGAAATACACCATTATAATCAGTCATAACCATTTGTGCGGCTTTCTGTAGGTTTCTCGCACGTGAGTAATACCCAAGTCCTTGCCATAGTTGCATTAGGGTATCTATATCTAACTGGGCTAGCGAATCAACCGTTGGGCAAGTGGTCATAAACCGTTGGTAGTAGGGTATAACAGTTTGAACTTGTGTTTGCTGAAGCATCACCTCAGAAACCCAAACCGAGTAAGGAGAACGATTTATCTGCCAAGGCAAATTATGCCGCCCGTGTTGTTTCTGCCACTTTACGACTTGCTTTGCAAATTCAGACATATCTTCAAGTTTGTAAATTAATGCTATCGTATCACAAACAATCTAAAATATTAAATTATGATCTCGTGGACTATTGGAGAAGACTGACTTTTGGTGTATATGGCTGTATTTTTTAACAAATTAATGAGAGAGTTTATGAAAACCCTTAAAGAACTGTGTGAGCGGCTAGAAAAAGCAATAAGTAGTGGGGAAGAGGTAGACTTAAACTAACTAGATAGTGATGGCTATGCTTTCATACACCATGCTGCAAGTGTAGGTTCATTACTGGTAGTTGACTATTTGCTTATACGTGGCGCAGATGTTGATAAACAATCCTCATACAACCGCTGGACAGATACAGCACTTACGATTGCAGCTAAAAAAGGTCATCTAGCGATAGTAAATAGGCTGCTTGAAGCCAACGCTAAAGTCGACCAGGCAGGTGAGGATGGAGAAAGATCACTCATATTTGCAGCCCAAAATGGTCATCTGGATGTAGTTGCAAAGCTAATTGAAGCAGGTGCTTCAGTTAACCTGACAGATAAGAATGGATGGACAGCACTAATGGGTGCAGCCAATAGTGGTCATCTAAGTGTTGTAGAAAAGCTGATTGAGGTAGGTGCTAAAGTTGACTCGGAAAATAAGGATAAAGAAACAGCACTAATGTTCGCAGCTAGAGAGGGTCATTTAGCGATAGTAGAAAGGCTAGTTGAATTAGGTGATAAAGTTAACAGGTTGGATAATGATGGAAAGACAGCACTAATGCATGCCGCTAAAGAAGGTTATGAAGAGATTATAAATGCATTGGTCACTGTAAATGCAGATCATCATTTAAAAGATAAGGATGGTAAAACGGCTAAGGATCATGCACAGACACTAGGGACACCAGAGTACCTTCAAAAATGTATCAATGATCACCAGTATAGTGTCTTGAATGAACTACCTGCATATCAGGAACTGTTTAAAGAGATACCGGTTTGTCCTATTTCTCATATGCCGATTACTCATCTTATGTGTGCTAATATCGATGGGCATATTCATCGTTATGAAAAAGGAGCGATTATCCAATGGTTGTCTTCAAATAATACTTGCCCTATGACTAGAAAGCCCCTAAGCACTGGTGACTATCTTTCTAGGTTTTCTGAAAATGCTGAAGAGCAAGAGCGCATAGCTGACTTATGGAACCAAGTTGATATAAAGTATACCGAATATAAACAAGGTCAGTTAGCGCAGGCACAGGTCTCTATGTTTGCAGAAGGCGCTGCAGCTGCTGATTCAGAATCAGGACCTGCTACAAGAGCCAGTAAAAGGGGGAATGATGGTGCTGCAGGTGCAGGCAGTACGGCAAAGAAAGTGTGCTTATAAGCTAGTGCCTAGGTCTCTTTTGTTAAGGACTGTTGGATGGCATCTTCAAATGCTTGTGACAATCGTTTATCAAACGCTTGGGGGATAATATTTGTGAGTGTTGGCTTTTTGATTAAGGCTGATAAGGCACTGGCACAGTTAGCAAGCATCTGAGGGCTAATCTGCGGTACTTTGAATTTGAGGGCTGCTTTTAAGATAAAGGGGAAAGCGAGCACATTATTAATTTGATTAGGTAGGTCACTACGGCCAGTTGCATATAGCGCATTGGGTCGGTGTTTTTTCACCGCTTCAGGGGACACTTCAGGCACTGGGTTAGAGAGCGCGAAAATAATGGGCTGGCCCGTCATTGCATCTAAATAATGCTCAGGTAATGAATTGGGGGCAGCAAGTCCGATAAAGACATCAGCACCAGTCATAGCCTCTTGTAAGGATATGTGCTCTTTTTTTGCAAAGGGTTTCTTGAAGTCAGGCAAGTCTCTTGCTTCATGAATAATGCCAGATCTGTCTGCCAGGAAGAATAGGTCGGGACTAGCACCAAGATTGAGGATAAGGTTAGCAACAGCAATCCCTGCTGCACCTGCACCCAGGAGCACGATTTTAGCTTGATGGAGTTCGATGTTTTGCACTTTAAGTGCATTAAGGAGGCCTGCTGCTACCACAATGGCTGTGCCATGTTGATCATCATGGAATACAGGGATGTTTAACCGTTTTTTGAGCTCATTTTCAATATAGAAACAGTCAGGTGAGCGAATATCTTCTAGGTTAATCGCACCGAATGTGGGTGCAATAGCCGCTACAATATCAATAAATTTGTCAGGGTTCTCTTCATTAACCTCAATATCAAATACATCAAGATCAGCCATTTTTTTGAATAAAACGCCTTTTCCTTCCATAACAGGCTTTGATGCTAGAGCCCCTACATTGCCCATACCCAGTACGGCAGTGCCGTTACTAATGACACCAATTAAATTGCCTTTATTGGTGTATTTGTAAACATCTTGAGGGTTCTTACTAATCTCATCAACAGGGTAGCCTACACCTGGGCTGTATCCCATTGAGAGGTCGTCAAGCGTGTTAGCAGGTTTGGTGATGGCGGTTGCAGTTTTTCCTGGTTTGGGTGATTGATGGTAGTCTAAACATTTTTGTTTGAAAGTCTTAGCCATTCTTAATCCTAAATTCTCACTCGACAATAATATAGTCTATTTGTGGCTTTGACACCAGGAGTTACTCATCTACTAAAAGATCTAATCCGCATTGCTTAAGTTGGAACAGTAGCTGTAGCGCCTGTTTAGGAGAGGTTTTGCTAAGGTTGACTTGATCTAGGATTGCTAGTTGTTGAGGCTTACTAGTGTTAGTGGGTTTTTTGGATTCTAAAGATTGGAGAACGAGCTTAGCGTCAGTAATGACATCACTGGGAATGCCTGCTAGTTTTGCGACCCAGAGCCCGTAGCTTTTCTTGGCCGCACCGGGCTGTAACTGGTAGAGAAACACTAGGTCTTGCTCATGTTCTGCTGCTGTCAGGTGTACATTGTAAATGCAGGGGTTGTTTTGAGCGAGTAGGGTGATCTCAAAAAAGTGGGTTGAAAATAGCGTTAAGTTTTGTATATTTTGTGCAAGGTACAAACAGCAGCTTTGTGCGAGTGAGAGCCCATCAAAAGTCGAGGTACCTCTGCCGATCTCATCAATAAGTACTAATGACTGTTGGGTGGCGTTATTGAGGATATAGGCCATTTCACTCATCTCAACCATAAAGGTTGAACGGCCAGATGCAAGGTCATCACCTGATCCTATTCGGCTAAAGATTTTATCAATAGGTCCAATTTTAGCATGCTCACAGGGGAGGTAGCTACCGATATGAGCCATAATAACCAGTAGCGCAACTTGGCGCATGTAGGTTGACTTCCCCCCCATATTAGGGCCTGTTATTACATGCGTGCGTTGAGCATGAGACAGATTAGTGTGGTTTGCGACAAAGCTATCTTGGAGTATTTCTGCAAGTACAGGGTGCTTTCCCGAATGAATTTCAATACCTGAGTCTTTAAGTAAGATAGGCTGTTTGTATTGTCTCAAGGTGGCAATAACAGAAAAGGACAGTAGGTTATCAAGGACTGCAATAGACTGAGAAATCTTCTGAAATTTAGAGATGGAGCATTGGAGGTTGACTAATAGCTCAGTATAGAGCTTTTTCTCAAGTTCTATTGAACGGATTTTCGCAGTGGAAATATCTTGCTCATAACGCAGAAGCTCCTCAATGGTGTAGCGGTGAACATTCTTTAGAATCTGCTTTGCTTTGTAGTGGCTGGGTACAGACTTTGCTTGAGTTTGGCTGACTTCAATGAAGTACCCATGAATTTTGTTATAGCTGACTCTAAGGGTGCTAAGCCCTGTAGACTCCTGTTCTTGTTTCTCAAGGTTAACCAAAAACTGATTGCGGTCTTTAGATAGCTGCCTGAGATCATCTAACGCTTCATTATATCCATCACGTAGAACGCCACCGTCTCGAATAATGGAGGCTGTTTGCTCAGAAATAGCTTGCTGGATGATATGGATTTCATCTGTTGCATCCTCTAAAGCGTTTATGAGTTCAGAAACAACGTGACCTGGAATTTTTGCGAGCAATTGTTTAATACTGGGGATAAGGGATAATGTATGCATAAGGCCTAATAGGTCTTGTGGTCTGGCGGTTAATAGACCAATTCTTGCGGCAATGCGTTCTATATCTCCCACTTTTTGTAAGGTAGGCAAAAGCTTCTCAGCAAGCCCTATATGCATAAAGTGTGAAACGGTTTGATAACGTGCTTGGATTTGATCAAAGTCTCGAAGTGGTTGTAAGATCCAACGTTCTAGTAGACGTTGGCCCATCGGGGTCTCACAGTAGTTTAGTGTGTTAAATAGTGTATGGCTCCTTCCACCTTCTGCATTCTGTGTCAGGGCTAAGTGTTTAATGGTTGAGGCATCAAGCATCAAGTGTTCAGAAGGGTGGTGATGCACTAAAGACTTGATATGTACTAGCTGCGTATTTTGGGTATAACGTAGGTACTGGAGTAAGCTCCCTGCCGCCTGAAGGCCTACTGTGAGAGCGTCAGCTCCAAATGCATTTAGGTCTTTAGTCTGGAAATGCTCAGTAAGAACTTGGTAGCATCTTTCTAAACCAAACTCCCATTTAGGTCTTGATGTTTGGATGCTAGAGTAGTTTAAAATAGAGGATTGCTCATGAAGAATAACTTCTTTCGGGGAGATTTGCTCCAGCAGTGCTAACATACTTGCTTCATTACTACACTGACATACATAAAACTGTCCAGACGCACACTCTGCCCACGCAATACCATATTGCTTTTTATGCTGATATATAGATGCTATATAGACAGACTCTTGTTGCTGCAGGAGATGATCGTCTGAGATCGTCCCAGGAGTGATAATTCGGCTAACTGCTCGCTTAACAGGCCCTTTACCGGTAACCTCGCCAACTTGTTCACAGATAACAACATTTTTTCCTGATTTCACCAGACGTGCGATGTAGTTTTCTGCAGCATGGTGTGGCACACCTGCCATAGGGATGGCATCATCACTTTTCCCACGTTTGGTGAGTGTGATATCCAGGATTTTGGCTGCATCAATAGCGTCTTGCATGAATAGCTCATAGAAATCCCCGAGCCTGAAAAATAGCAGTGAGTTAGGGTGCTCAGCTTTAATGCTAAGGTATTGAGCCATCATAGGGGTTTGTTTCTTTGAGGTAGCCATCAATTGTCTCAAAAGTGTTAGTGTAGACTAGATTGAGATGCTAATACTGTCAACTTATAGTTGCAGAGATCATGCTAAAGATCCTATTATATGCAGACGAATGGAGAGGCGAATGGACATTATACTTGCAAGTCAAAACCAAGGAAAAATTATCGAGTTCGAGAGTGCGCTTAAGCCACATACACTCATTGCAAAAGATATTGAAGTGGCGGAAGTAGGCTTATCTTTTCATGAAAATGCATTATTAAAAGCTAGGGCCTGTGCTACCGATAAACCAGGTATCTATATTGGAGATGACTCAGGCATTATGATTGACTGCATAAATGGCATGCCTGGCATACATAGCAAACGTTGGAAAGGCTCATTAAACGCTAATGACGCCATACAGAACGTATTAAAAGACTTGGTAGACTATCCGGACTATCAGGCTGCTCAAATGGTATGCGTCATTGCGCTGATCAAGTACAAAAATGATCCACTTCCAACATTTTTCGTTGGAATGCAGCATGGAGAGTTTCATAAAGTACCTAAGGGTAAAAATGGCTTTGCATATGATCCGTATTTTTATACGCCTAATTTAGGAAAAACCAACGGCCAGTTATCACTAGAGGATAAAAATACTATCTCACATAGAGGAGGTGCCATTAGAATGCTTGTGAGCTATGTTAGTACACTTCAGACGTAAGATTGTTGGCTTGCAGTAAACGACTATTATCCAACCATCTGTATTAATTGCATAGCCTTGCACTTTAGCAGCTTAGCAAGCCCGCTTGGTCCTTGAGTTTTAATACTGAGCACAGCGTAGGTAGAAAGATGCTCTTCAATAAATTGATCGCTTGTCGTGATTTTATCAACCAGCCCTTTTTGGTGAGCAACACTTGCAGGCCAGGTTTCGCCAGTTGCAACCTCATCTAAGTCAAGTTTACGGTACTGTGTAATGTAGCGTTGGAAGAGATCATGGGTCATTTCTAGATCTTCTTTGACCTTGCTTTCACCATCAGGGGTATTCTCTCCAAGGATTGATAATGTACGTTTGTATTTTCCAGCAGTGACTTGTTTGTATGCAATACCTCTATCTGACAAGAATTGATGGAAATTAGGTAGTTCGTATACAACCCCAATTGAGCCAATACAAGCAAAAGGTGCCGCAATGATTTCATGGGCCAATGATGCAACGAGATAACCACCACTTGCAGCAATTTCATCAATTGATACCACGAGGTGTAAGTTGGCTTCTCGAATACGTTTAAGTTGGGAGGCAACTAAGCCATAACCTGTTACAGTCCCACCACCACTTTTAAGACGAACAAGCACCTGGTCACTTTTTGATGCAAGGCTTAGTATTAAGTCTATTTCCTTTCGTAGTTTGGCAACGCCAGTCGCTTTAATGTCTCCCTCAAAGTCTAAAACAAATAGATGTTTATCGTGTTGGTTCATTTGCTTGAGTTCAAGCTTTAGCTTCTTTTTAAGGCCTTTAAAGTGTGGGAGTGACTTGAGCTGTTTTTGGGTGTTTTTCTTGAGGGTCAGTAAAGACTCATTTAAGAACTCAATTTTTGGTTCTTGAGACTGCTTTTTTTTCCCGGATAGTAGGCTTACCCCTACAAGTAAAACGGTTGCAGATTTAGCTAAAAATAATAAATATAGGTCAAACATCTTATATCTCTGTTTATTCTTCCGCAGTCTAAACGAAAAGATATGCAGCTACAAGAGCTCTCCCATTTTTTATCATTTTTACTATAGCAACAGATGCCTCTGTCAGGTCTGACTTAATGCCTATTATAGCAAAAAGAGATAAAAAACGGAGTGTATGATGAAAGGTTCAGTAGCATCGTGGTTGAAAAAAATGCTAGGCCGCCCCGAGGCGATTAAGCCAAGTGAACTAAGCCGAATACTCGAGGACTTGATGCAAGGCAGTGTTAGTTCCAGTTTTGCTGGTCGGCTTTGTTGGAGGCAGGGCAATGTGTTGTTAATTGACCCCTATAAAGCGACTCTACCTGAGCAGGACTTGGAAGCTGAGATTGAAGTACCAGAAACGGGTAGTGTGGATTATTCAGAGACGGCAGCCAGATTTGAGGACTGGGATTTGACGAATTTGGATGAAATTCCGGGCATTTTGGCACAGCCCCCACGAGATGATGTGCAGTTCGATGTTACTACTGGTAAAGTAGAATGGGGTATGTCAACGTTACCGTGGTTAATCAAGAGTATTGCTCAAGAATTTCCTCATGAATCTTTTCGAGCAATTATGGCACTACCAGAGAAGCGGCAAGGCACATTATTCACTGCGGGTCACTACACCACACTGGTTATTGACAGGCATCGTGATGGAAGAATTAGTGCCACAGTACTAGATTCACAAGCCATGTCTGGCTTGAAGTTCTTTAGCCTTGTGAGCTTAATGCGTCATCAGCACCTTAATCCTGATAGAGCTATTCATGAAATGCTTCAATTCCATTTTAAAACTGAAGTTGAATATGAAAGGGTGAAGTATAACCACCAAGCTGAGGTCCTAGATACCTCATGTGGGTATTTTACTGCGAAGATGGTGAAGGAGGTATACTCACAGTCTATTATGCTTGGTGGGTTAGAGCAACCAGTTACAGATATGTTTGCTGGTGGAAGAATAGCAGCAAGGATTGCAGAAAGATGGGGAATAGCACTTATATCGTTAGTTGATTTTTTAAGTCCTGACGAGGTCTCAAGAATGCAAAAAATTGTAGCAAGAGATGACGAAGTTGCCCAGGGGGCGTCTACAGTAGTGGCGGCTGATCCTGTGGCTGAAGAGAGTGCTAGTATTCAGGAGCCTCAGAGAGCATTAACGGCTGATCCTGTGGCTGGAGAGGGTGCTGGTATTCAGATCCAGGCAGGAGAAGGTGAGCAGGATGTGTTGCCTGGAGGCAGACCAGAATAACCTTGAAAATCTATTTAATTCTAGACTTTAGACATGTTGTTTTGTAGAGTAACGGTATATTTATATACGGAGCAATATTATGTTAGCTAAGTTATTTTTAGAAATACAAACAAGCTACGAATCAGTTATTCAAAATGGAACTCAGCTGTCAGGCCGTATGGCGAGGCGTCAGTTTTGGTTATTTTATGGAACAGGTTATTCATTACTTACACTGTTTTCTAGCATTATAACTTTCAAAATGTATCGTGCCTTAACTGAGGTACCTCTTGAGCTGTACCCAGAAATTACGCAGTCTTTCACACCAATGTTGTTACTATCAGGTGTTTTTTCCCTAGTCTTTCAGGTTGTGGCACTACCTTCGCTTGTTAGGCGCTTTCAGGACACAGATCGTAAGGCTCTGGCATGTTATGCTTATGTAGGGTTACAACTAATCACTTTCTTATACCAGGCGGTAGTACATAGTAGTGGGCTTGCTTTGCCTCAAACCCTTATAGTGCTGTTTGATAAACTTATCCTGCTACCTAGTTTTGCATTAAGCATTTATGTCCTGTTTGTTTTGTGCTTAAAAGGTTGTGAAGGTCGTAACTCGTTTGGAATTCAAGTAGCACCTTCTTCTGCTTCACCAAATCCTGCTTAAGGGAGTTTAGGTTTTCTCGGTCTTAAGTTATACCCGGGGAGCTCGATAGGGAAGATAGGCTCTGTACTAACGAATTGATCTGATTTTATGATATTTTTACTGAGTGCGTGTCTTAGTAGCCCCATACCATCAGTACATATTCGGTAGTCACTTTCCCCGGATAGCGTGGTGCAGAATAACACTCTGTTTGCTGTTAATATATTAGCGATTTTCAGGAAGGTTAGCCCAATCTTTTTATGACGAAATTGAGTTTTAACCTCAATATTTGAGAGTGAAAATTTGTCAAACTTACATTGGCCAACACGTGTATGAGTTTTGATATCGAATACAACCAAACCAAGGGTGCCTTGATCCTTGTTGCATGTGTAGGCAAGTCCGTGTCGGAACCTAGATTTTTTATAGCCAAGCGGTTGTTTAAATGCTGGATAGTTGATGTTTTGTTTTTTGCTCTCTGCGACATTTGAGGTTGGCCACTGGGCTTTCAATTGATAACGGGATCCATTGATTACAGCTGGGGACTTCATATCCATAACAATCTCAAGGTTACATTAGATGCCTCAAGCATAAACACCGTCATACACGGTATGAGCCAATGCCTTGAGTCCCCCACGTCAGCACCCATCATGAGCCTCTATCAGATCACTAAAGGCACTATCTTCTCCGGATTATGCAAAGCTGCACAAAGCATAGTAGCAAACTATGAGTTTGACAACCAACCGGTAAAATATAAGGTATACCCAAAGTCATAAAATCAGCCTGGCCAACCCATCGCTATTTAAGCATATTACAAAACTGAGACAAGTTCTTGACAAAGTTATTACAAAACAGTAGCATGCCTTGAAAATAATGAGAAAAGCATGCTTAAGACTATATTACAAAAAACATTAGACGTCTTTCAGAAAAACTTCCTAAGAATCATTGGTTATAACATTTTATTTAATTTACTCAAAGTATTGCTGATGCCTTTTATCTTAACCATTACTTTTGTACCTTGTGTAACTATAGCCCATACACATGCGAAGATTGCTATGGCAAGAGGTGAGCCTGTTTCAATTGGTAATAGCCTTAATGAGGGCTTCTCTTTGGGCATTAGACCTTTTATTTATAATATAGTATGGACAATTAATATGACTGTTGGCTTTCTAGTATTCATTATTCCTGGGCTATACCTCCTAAGCTCTTGGTTTTATTCAAGTGCCCTACTCATTGATGAAAGGCATGGCGTAGAAGATACATTACACAAATCATCTAAGATTGCAAAACATATGGGTCTACTTACCCCTTACAAAATTGGTTTAACCCTTTTCTCTATTTTATTACTCTCTGTGGTTTTCTTAGGGCTCGTTCTTCCTAAGGACCCCTCATCATCTTCATTAATCATCGATTTAATTGCAATTATCATCCTACTTCTGTTACTGGCATATTTCAGTATGATACAAGCTTGCACCTATGTAATAGCAAAAGCTTCTTTTGAAGAAGCTACACAGAGCTGATATACTCGCTCTATGTATGAAAGATCTTCAACTTGTAAAGCCCACTCCACCCCTAACCAAACCTTGAATCAGCTGAAACAAGGTAAGACACCTATTGATCATACATTACACTTAAGGGGTATGACACAAGATGAAGCAGCAAAGCACCTAAAAAATCCTAGCTACCCCTCGTTTATGTTGTGCTACAATTAGCAACTTTTCTGTACTAAGCGGCGGTGACTAATGGCGCTGCTTTGCCTCAGTTCATTACGTTAGTGTTTGGAGCGGTGACCCCTACACCCAGTTTTGCATTAACCATTTATTTGATGTTTGTTTTGTGTTTGAAAGGGTGCGAAGCCCGTAATTCATTTGTACTACAAGCAGAACCTGCTTATGCTTCATCAAATTCCACTTAAACGCGTTTAGGTTTTCTCGGTCTTAAGTTATATCTTGGGAGCTCGATAGGGATGGTAGGCTCTGTACTAACAAATTGATCTGATTTTATGATATTTTTACTGAGTGCGTGTCTGAGTAGCCCCATACCATCAGTACATATTCGGTAGTCACTTTTGCTGTTTGACGTGGTACAAAATAACGCTCTGTTTATTGTTAATATATTAGCGATTTTCAGAAAGGTTAGCCCAATCTTTTTATGACGATATTGAGGTTTAACCTCAATATTTGAGAGTAAATATTTGTCAAACTTACATTGGCCAACACATGTATGCGTTGTGATGTCGAATGCAGCCAAATCAATATTGCCTTGATCCTGGTTGTATAGGTAGGCAATCCCGTGTCGGAATCTAGATTTTTTATACCCAAGTGGTTGTTTAAAGGCTTGGTATAGCTGATACTTGGCTTTTTGTTGTTGTTCTCTGCGATATTTGAGGTTAGCCATTGCACTAAAAATAGATAACTGTTTGGTGCCTATTCTAGGTGGAGGAGGGGGTGATAGGTATTCTCGGATGTCACGTTGTTTCACTGATCGCTCACTAGGTTGAGTGTGTTTATAATGTGCTAAGTTTAACTATAGCAAGGATTTAGCACTTCGTCGATCTATAGGTTGAAATGATGGTTGTTGTGTAGGTGCTAGGAATATTACAGTAAATAACTGTATGTCTTTTATGAACCAGCAGATTCGTGAAAACCTGAAAACCACGTCTATCTACATTGGGTAAAAATGACTAAAATATACCCATTAAGATCTAGGGTTTGAGATGAGCAAAGAAAAAGTTAAAGAAAAAGTGGTAGAAGCATTAATCAGGGATATTGAAACGCAGTGGGGTAAGGGTGCGCTGATGTCTTTGGGTGATAACCCTATAGAAGACGTAGACACAATTTCTACAGGTTCATTGTCATTAGATATTGCCCTAGGAATTGGTGGTCTTCCAGCTGGAAGAGTTGTTGAAATTTATGGTCCAGAGTCATCAGGAAAAACGACATTGACTCTGCATGCTATAGCAGATTGTCAGCGGAACGGGGGCGTGGCTGCATTTGTTGATGCAGAGCATGCACTAGATCCAATATATGCTCAAAAACTGGGTGTTGATATTGATAAGTTATTGGTGTCACAGCCTGATACGGGAGAGCAGGCATTAGAGATTACGGATATGTTGGTTCGCTCAGGTGCTATTGATTTAGTCGTGATTGACTCAGTTGCAGCATTAACACCTAAAGCAGAGATTGATGGTGATATGGGAGACTCACATGTGGGGTTGCAAGCAAGATTGATGTCTCAAGCCCTTCGAAAGTTAACTGGTCATATTAAAAGATCAAACACAATGGTTATTTTTATTAATCAGCTCAGAATGAAAATTGGGGTTATGTTTGGTAATCCTGAAACGACAACGGGGGGGAACGCGTTGAAGTTTTATTCATCTGTACGACTAGACATTCGTCGAATTGGTGCGATTAAAAAAGGTGATGAGATTGTGGGTAATGAAACCAAAGTGAAGGTTGTTAAAAACAAAATGGCCCCGCCATTTAAAATCGTTAATTTTGATATCTTGTATGGGGAAGGGATCTCGCGTGAAGGTGAGATTATTGATTTAGGTGTTAGTGCTAAGGTATTAGAAAAGTCGGGGTCTTGGTATAGTTATAACGGCAGTAAGCTTGGTCAAGGAAAGGATAAGGTCAGAGAGCTACTTAAACAAGATGCAGCATTAATGGCAGAGCTTGAAAGTAAAATTATGGGTCAGTTAATTCCAAATAGAGGCAAGAAGCTTGATGGAAAAGACGATTAAACAAACTTTGGATGGAATGTTGCTCCGGCGAGAGTACTCTGTAGCAGAAATCCAGTTTAAGCTTTTAAGGGCAGGCTATATTGAGGCTTCTGTCAGTGCTATTATAGCTGACTACTTAGAGCGGGGGTTTATTTCTAACGAGCGCTATGTAGAAGAGAAGGTGCGTTCTTTGGTTAGGAAAGGCTATGGTCCAAACTATGTTTCTCAGGTGTTGTCAAGGCAGCAGTTGCCATTTAGTGCTAAAGATTATGACTGGAAAGAAGCCTATCAGGTCGCAAAGCGTAAAGCAGGCAGTAGAGAGGGTTTAAAGTTAAAACAGTATTTATATAGACGTGGGTTTACGTATGGTCAATAACGCAGAGACTGAAGTACAGTCATCAGGTATTCAAAAACTCCCTGAGTTGGTGAAAAACCAGATTAAGGCAGGAGAGGTGATCACTCGCCCAAAAGATGTCATTAAAGAAATTATGGAAAATGCCATTGATGCGCAAGCGGATCAACTGATGTTGGATATTAAAGAAGGTGGCCTTGTATCTATTCTGTTGAAGGATAATGGGGTGGGTATTGCAAAAGATCAGTTGGGACTTGCATTAACAGCTCATGCAACGAGTAAGTTACGGTCGATAGATGATCTAAGTCAGATTTTGACCATGGGGTTTAGAGGAGAGGCTTTAGCCAGTATTGTATCAGTATCTCGGGTGAAGCTTGCCTCCACGACAAAAGATCAAGCGCATGGTTTTGAGATTCTGGCATCAGAAGATCAGTTTGATCAGCAGGGGGTTCGTCCACATCCCATTACCCAAGGGACAGTGCTGGAAATAAAGGACTTGTTTTTTAATGCCAAAGCAAGACGAGAGTTTTTGTCATCACCCAGTGCGGAGGCAAGACAGATTGAAGAGGTCGTGAAAAAGATTGCATTAGCTCAATTTGGTGTTGGGATTCAGTATTCAGCAGATCGTAAGCAGTTGACGATACCCAAGGCAGAGACTTATCAGGATTTAGACCGAGTTAAAGCCATTTTAGGGGAAGGATTTGCTAAACATGCGCTTTGGGTGTCTGATGAAAAAGAGGGGGTAGCGGTTGAGGGCTATATCACAGACCCAACATACCAGCGGGCACGTGGTGATATGCAGTATTTGTATATTAATGGTCGATGTATCAAGGAACCCAGTTTAATGATGTCTTTAAGACAGGCATACAGTGATGTGATGTATCAGAAAAACCAGCCGGGCTGTGTGTTGTACTTAACGATTGATCCCAGTCGTATAGATGCAAATATTCATCCGACTAAAGAACAAGTGAGAATCAAATCAATTAAGCAAGTATCTAGCTTGATATACCATACTGCAAAAACAGCACTGGCAGCATTACGTCCAATGTTTAGTCAGCCGTTTCAGGGGAATGATGGTGGCGCTGGGTTAATGCTTGGTAGGATGGAACAGACGAAAGTTATTTCATCTATGGCTAACTTTGGTTCGCAAGCTTCGGAACAGCAAGAAAGGGTCTATGTCACAGATTCAGCAGAAGTGCTGCAGCCAGTTGAGAACAAGCAGCAAGTTTTGGGTAATGTAACCACTAATGTCCAAGGGCTAAGCTCACTTCAGGAGGGTGATCAAGTGCCTGAAAGAGCAGATGCCCCAATGAATATGCCGCTTGGTCAGGCTATGGGACAGGTAAGCGGTGTATACATCCTCAGCCAAGCGGCAGATGGTTTGATTTTAGTGGATATGCATGCAGCACATGAGCGGGTATTGTATGAGCAGCTTAAGCAGGATTATGCTGCAGAGGGGGTGGTAAAACAAACATTGTTAGTGCCGGTAGGCTGTGACTTAAATGCTGAACAAATGGCTTGTGTTGAAGAGAATAAAGTATTATTGGCACAACTGGGTTTTGATGTTAACCCTTCGGGCCCTGACCAGGTGTTGTTGCGTGCTACTCCCAAATCATTATCGAGTAACCAAGCAGCAGTTTTGTTGCAATCTGTATTAGATGCGTTACTGACACACCAGGTTAAGTCCCCCCTACAAGAAACGATGCATGCTGTGCTATCGACAATGGCTTGTCATCGGGCCATTCGGGCTAACCGACAGTTGTCGTTATTAGAGATGAATCAGTTACTCAGAGAGATAGAGCAAGTAGCGCATGGTAGCCAGTGTAATCATGGTCGGCCTACCTGGGTGCACTGGTCTATGAAGACATTAGACGGCTTTTTTCATAGGGGACAGTAATGGAAAGATGGCAGGTTATTGCATCGGGTCATGTACAGGGAGTGGGCTTTAGAGCGAGCGCACAAAACTATGCGCTAAAGCTCGGACTGACTGGCTATGCTCAGAATTTAGCCAGTGGGCAGGTTAAGATGGAGGTGCAGGGCATGGCGGAACAGCTCCAGTTGTTCTATACCCAAATTCAGGCTATTCCTCCAGGGAGTCAGGCATCTCTTGAGTTTGCACAAATGACTGTGCAAGACCATGAAGCAGGCTTTATGATCAAGCTCTAAGAACTATCTGGGTTACCCGATGGCTGGTAGTGTATTTTTGCGGATACACTGGTCGTACTGGGTGAATGACATAGCTCGCAGGTATTCGTTATGCTGTCGTTTTTGACAATAAAGTGATTGATGTCACTTTGCATTATCCCAAGCCCTAGTAGCACTTTGTTTGACAGTTGGCTGGTGATCTCAGCTCCAAGAAGTGTACCCTTCTCGCTGTGGTTTGAAAGCTTGTCTAAAGGTGCATCCGTTCGTTCGCTAGACCATGTTTCACTGCCATAACCTGCTTTTAGGCGGATAGTTGTCTCATGTGTTGGGGAAACCCCAAAATGGATGGTGGGGTAAATAGCACTGTTCATCTGAATATCAACAATCCGTGTGATGGCTCCAGCAACACCACGCTCTTCTATTTCCTCAGCTTCAGTGGTTATTAGGTTGAGTTCTGCTCCAAGCGAGAATAGGTTAGTTATGTCGTAGTGATAGCCAACATGGATGCCTTGCCCGAGGCCAGTGGTAGCGTGATGTCGTTTCTCGGTCGTTTTAAGCGCTCCTGTGGTAACTACGTAGTTTGTTAAGACATCGCTACTGATGTAGTACAGACCACCCCCTATCTGAAATCCACTAGCTTGGGTGAGGCTAGTTAATAGCACTAGCACGAGTTTAACGGTTTTGGTAAAATAGTCCATTATGTCTTCCTGCTCCTAGATCTCTTACTATATCAGACTTTTCTATGATGCAAAGCACCACTGGCAATAGATTGGTAACAGCAAAGTTAACTTGCCCGTCGTTGGGGTAGCAGAGAGTCTTCGGGTTCCTGATAGTCACCTAGGTCAATTTCATCTGGCAGGTCCTTACGGTATCCGGGATTAAAGAAGACACTAGGGGAGTGAGGATCGGGCTGAAATAACTGTGCTTGTTTATGGCGTTTGTATAGCTTTTTCCCCGTGATTATCGATGCAGTGAGTAACCCAATAATGCTCGCTATTGCTATGCAGTATGTTAAGAAAGGAGGGTATCCATTTTCGTATATCCCGGAGGGGACGGTTCTATTATAGGGTGTTAGGGTAGGAATCGGATAGGTATTGGTTGGTGTTGGGGATGGAGGCTGGAGGGTATAGGTATTGGTTGGTGTTGGGTATGGAGGCTGGAGGGTATAGGTATTGGTTGGTGTTGGGTATGGAGGCTGGAGGGTAATGGGTCCAGACTGCTTATTCTTTGTGACAGCGATGTTGATGTCATTTAAGAGTGAGGTAGCTGTGATTGGGTTGCCACTTAGTGTTATGGCTATGATGTTTGTTTCTACCGGCGGAACCAGGCTAGTTAGTGAGCTACGTATGTAACCTGCCCCTTCGTTTGTGAGGTAGTTGTTGGATAGGTCTACTTTTTTAACAGACTGGTTATACCGTAAGGCATTTATAATCAGCCTTGCCCATGAGTCAGTTATGCCTTTGTTGCTAAGATCAAGCAATGGGGGGGCTGTATTATCTAGTAGGTGCTTTTCAAGCTGCTGGTAGTTACTGTTACTAAAAGTGGGCATTTTGATAACTCCTAGTTGCTGCCTTGGTACTGTAGAGATAGCGTGTTGCTATACTCTGTACATCAACCATCCTTATTGATTAAGCTTGCTCGCTATTGTAGAGCAAGGTTAACAGTATGTCTAGTTGCGGAGACCATTGTGAGGATAGGTTACACCACCTCATATGCTGGTTGGTCTGAGGTAGTAGATTGCTCAAGATCCCCAAACCCGAATACCCCGCTTCCGTTAGACCATGTTCTGGGTAAGGGAGGCGCTTCTTCGTTGTCAGAGCCCACTGTACTAAGGATCTGATCAGATGGTACTGGATTGTTTAGCAGTAACGGGCCGTTGTTACTTGTACTGACATTATCATAAATGGTCTCACTAGTAGAAGCTGTTACAGTGCCTTCCTCACTTGTTTCTTGTATCAATGAGGAAGCTTCATCATCGGAAGGCACTACTGCATCACCCATGTCATATATAGAGGTGTCAGTGGAAGTGCTGTTAGCTGCCTTGGTGGAGCTAGCGACTGCATAGGTGTTTTCGGTTGTAGTATGCTCTGCTGCAGTACCCATATCATATAGAGGGGGAGCAGTTGAAGTGCTGTTAGCGGCTGTGGTGGGGCCAGTTAATGCATAGGTGTTCTCTGCTGCATCACCCATATCATACTGAGGGGTGTCAGTTGAGGTGCTGTTAGCTGCTGTGTTGGGGCCAGCTAATGCATAGGTGTTCTCTGCTGCATCACCCATATCATACTGAGGTGGAGCAGTTGAGGTGCTGTTAGCTACTTTGGTGGAGCCAGCTAATGCATAGGTGTTCTCTGCTGCATCACCCATGTCGTAGCGGATTCCCTCTTGTAAGGAAGCGGGTGACTCATAGATATCTTCTGGTGGAATCTTCTTGCGTCTTGGTTTTGGTACAGCGTATATGGCGTTAGGACTACTGCTAGAATCACTGTCTGGGCAGCTGTAGTAATGAACCGTTGCTCCTGCTGTTTGATTGCTCTGTTGAGTGTTAGGCGCCGGGGATTGGTATAGTTCCTCGTATTGATCCTCACTGCTCTTAAGCGGAGTTGGTTCTAGATAATCATTGGGGGCTGTGAGTGCTAGAAGTGGTGGTGTTAGCCTTTTTGTTGCATGTCGAGGCAATTTGTTTTGAGCGGCTCTACGTCGGTAGACTTTTACACTAATAAAAACAATAGAGGCTACTACAGCAACTGAACCACCAATTGCTAATCCTAAAAGCAGTGTGCCTGCCATAGCATTATCTGTACCTAGTCCTGAGCCAAGTGTTAAGTTGCTGGTAGAAGAGGAAGTAGATGTAGGCAGTGTTGAGTTGAAATAGATTGACGCGGTCGTAGCGGATGTCGTAGCTGATGAGGTGATCGTTGTAGAGGATACTGATGTAGCAGATGTCGTAGGGGTTGATGTAGCAGATGTCGTAGGGGTTGAAGTACTAGTGGGAGCTAGTGTTGTCGCTGTTGTAGTAGATGCTGTAGTAGCAGATGTCGTCGGGGTTGTAGTACGTGTTGTTGTCGGTGCTGTAGTAGCCGATGTTGTTGGGGTTGAGGTATGTGTTGTGGTAGATGCTGATGTAGCAGATGTTGTTGGGGTTGAGGTATGTGTTGTGGTAGATGCTGATGTAGCCGTTGTCGTAGCCGATGAGGTGGGCGTGGTAGTAGATGCTGATGTAACCGTTGTTGTAAGGGTTGATGTGGAGATAGAAGTAGCTGTGGTCGTCAGCGTAGACGTATCAGTTGAGGTGTGAGTGGTCGATGGAGTTGTTGGGCTGGTTGCTTGGGTTGTGCTAAGAAGGCCTCTGTTGCGGGCTAAAGCAGCTTCAATTTCATCTAATAAGTCCTGATCTGTGATGTAGTTGTCTTCAAGATTGAGTTCAATGAGGTCCATTTCTGCAGGGACTAAATTTGCACGAAGTATAAAGCTGATGTAAAAGGCTCCCGTGTTGGTGAGGTAGTTGTTTCTGAGGTCAATTCGTTTTACGGAGTGATTATCGTCTTTTAATACATTCAGAAATTGTCTTATCCATGCGTCAGTGATTTGTTGGTTTGATAAATCCAGTTCTTCAATAGTGCAGTCTGGGGCAGTAACTTGTGCTACGAGTGTTTGGTAATTTGGTGGCATCAACGGTCCTTGTTGCTGTTTGAAGGTATTTTATCTTAAAGCTTATCGGGTGTCTATAGATTGTAGCGACTGATTAAAATTGAGTTGTAATTTTCAGCTGTGTTTAGACGAAATCCAGGAGATTCTGATACATGTTCAGGCAACTAGGAGGTCTGAGTGATCAAGTGTGGGTGTTGTACTGGGCTACTTATCCACGGATGCTGAATGTTCCATGAAGCCATTGGGTTGATATTGAATTTTAGCAGCAACACTCAATGTCTCAGGTGCATGGCATAATGTGCAGTTTCCGGCATCGCTTGTGCTAAAACGATCAATGGTGCTGTGCATTGCTGAAAGACCAATCAGTACCTTATCTCGAACCATTGTGAGCATTTCTGCACCAACGATGCGGCCTCTTTCATCATGTTTGGAAATTTTAACATGATTGGGGTTGGCGGTCGGC